>DFGZ01000198.1:5934-13450 GCA_002371295.1 Oribacterium sp. UBA3737
ACTCTTCCGCATGGCTTGTGATCGTCAAAACGAACAGGAGGAAGGTCAATATCCGACTTTATCTCATGGTAGAAGCCCAGATATTCGTCAATGTTCGCAGCTGCCACCTTACCTGCCGCGATGGCACGGATGACAGTTGCAGGACCTGTAACGCAGTCTCCTCCCGCAAACACTCCTTCCTTGTCACGGATATCACTTGTATCAAAGGCATCTATATGCCCACGTTCAACAGGGATACCGTACTCACCGAACTTTCTTGAATCTATTCCCTGTCCGATTGCAACCAGAACTCTGTCGCATGGAATACGTACTTCCTCCGTATCAGCCGGAACAGGCTTGGGTCTTCCGTCTTTGACAGGTCCGACTATCTGTGGCTGAACCCATATTGCCGTAACTTTATCATCATCATTCTTCTCTATACGAATAGGAGCATGAAGTTCAACCACTTCACAGCCGTCAGCTATAGCTCCCTCTACTTCCTCAGGAAGAGCTGTCATATCGCTGATTCTTCTTCTGTAAAGGATCTTAACCGACTTTGCATTACATCTGATAGCTGAACGTGCAACATCCATGGCAACATTACCGCCGCCAACGACAGCTATATCCATACCTGTGAAATCAGGATAATCATCATCACCGATGGCTCTCAGCATCTCAACGGCTGAAATAACACCCTTGGCATCTTCTCCCTCGATACCGATCTTCTTGTCTGTATGTGCCCCGATGGCCACGAACATCGCATCATACTGATCTCTGAGTTCGGCAATGGACATATCCTTTCCGATGCTGACGTCAGTCCTGATAGTGAACCCGCTCTTCTTTAGACATTCGATCTCGGCATCAAGTGCTTCTCTCGGGAGACGATAAGCCGGAATACCGTAACGGAGCATTCCACCGGCTTTCTTTCTCTGCTCGTAAACTGTAACCTCATGTCCCATGAGCGACAGATAGTATGCCGCGGAAAGTCCTGCGGGACCACCCCCGACAACTGCCACCTTCTTTCCTGTAGCAGGCTGCTTCTCACCGATTCTGAACTCATCCTCATGTTCTACGGCATATTTCTTTAATCCACGGATATTGATAGGATCATCTACCATAGTCCTGCGGCAGCGGACTTCACACGGATGCTCACAGATCATACCGCATACTGCAGGGAACGGATTATCCTTTCTGATGAGTGCAACTGCATCATTGTATCTGCCCTCATGTATAAGCGAGATATAACCGGGTATATCCACATGTGCCGGGCACTGTGATACACAGGGAACAGGCTGGTCCTGATGTCCCGAACAACGGCCATGAAGAACATGCTCTTCATAATCATCCCTGAAACCTCTGATACCCTTAAGTACCATTCTTGCTGCCTCTGAACCTATGGCACAGTCTGCAGAAAAATAGATACTCTCCGCAGTCTGCTCTATTACTTTCAATGTCTCCATGGTGGCTGTGCCGTCAAGTACAGATTCAATCAACAGCTCTAACTGTCCTAATCCAATACGGCATGGAACACACTTTCCACATGACTGAGCGTGGCAAAGGTGCAGGAAAGATGCAGCCAGGTCTACCGGACATAATCCGGGCTGACTTGCTGTGATCCTTCGTTCAAGATCCTTATAAAGATCCTCCACCGTTTTCATAGCATTGTTTTGTGTTACAATGCTCAATCTACTCATGGTGTCTCCTCCTTACTTCTCAATGTGATTCATTTCAATGAAATCACATCAAATCTTAGTGTCTAAGTAAGATTGAACCACTAAAAATACAATTTGTAAAGTCAACTTGTACAATTATTCGGAATCGCAATAGCTTTTTATTGTTAATATTGTAGCAAGCTCTGCGCATGCTATAAATCGATTCTATTAGCCAAACATTTTTCAATAGTCAATGTCAAATGTCCTATGTATAGCACATTTAAAAAACACCCTCTATATGAAACAACTCCTTGCTTTTCATATAGAGGGTGCTTATAAATATATCCTTTTTCCGCTTCGATATACATAAACACTGTCACAATGTCAGGATCAGAGTGAGCACCACCGCGGGAACATATAAAATCCACAGTACTCCCTTCATACTCTCTATACCGAAATGAGTTAAAAAGAAAATCACTGTCAGGATAATGGCGTATACTATGACGCATATCCTTTTTATCTTGACAGAAAGCGGAACCAGACTTTTAACAGGCTTCGCACATACGATATTTATAGTAGGAGAAGTCATCACTATAAATACAGGCAGACCGAAGATGAGCGGAAACCAAAAGTCATTCATGAAAATATAGAAAGAAAGGCTATCAGTCCAGATTCCGAATATTGTCCATAAGAGACTTCCTATCATCCATGCCACCGCAATAGCCGCAATAAAAGTTATCCACACATAGATGAGGAGGTTTCGAAAGCTGTGAACATTAGGTTCCTCATCTGTATAAAGATACCATAACCTGAAAGGGATATATGCAGCCATAAAGTTTCCGATAAAACCTATGATCGACGAAGGTCCCAGCAATCCAAAGCAGTCAGCAATAAGATTCCCGACCGCACATGCAAGACCTCCGACCGGTCCGAAAAAAAGCCCGGCAGGGACCGGAACCGCATTGACCGGTCTTACCTCCGTAAACCCCTCTACGAGCACCATGACATCAAAATATATTCCGATGCCATGAATCAGAAAAGCCAGCAAAATAACGAGGATTTGGGAACTTGTTTTAGTCTTTAGTCTTTGCAAAGCGTGCCCCTCCTCTAAATCGTTTTATAAGTCGTTTTATATCAACCTCTCCTATCACAGCCCCTATGGCTATGAGGAACGCACCTAACATGGTTGTGATCGAAAAGCTTTCCTCCACACCTCCAAAAGCGGATGGTATGAGCACCGCGAGGAGCATAGTGGCAACAGGCTCCAATGCAAAAATAATGACTACATCAACCGGATCCGCATATGCCTGTCCGTACATCAGAATGATATAAGAATATGCCTTTGTAAACAACGCAAGAACAAACAGCGACGATGCCAGCGCCGGAGTATAGTGCAGTCTGAAAATCATTCCGGGTTCTTCTATGGTCCATAAGATCATAGCCACGATCGCCATGGTCACTATCTGATTTACCGCAAGTAAAATCGCATCATCCTTTTTACAGAATTTGTTTGCAACAACAGTGTAAAGAGACATACAGATACAGTCTCCCAGCATAAACAGTGTTCCGACTATGGGGAAATCTTTCAATGAAAGGCCATTGGTACTGATTATTCCCGCCAGAATAAATCCTATAGCCACCATTTGTTTTCTGGGCGGCCGTCTCCGGTAAAAAATCAGCATGAGCGTGGGGACTATCAGTATATCGAGAGAGGTCAGTATGCTTGCAGAGGATGCCGTCAGTCTGTCAACTCCCGCCTTTTCAAACATAAGCACCAGCATCATCAGAAGGCCGAGGATCACACCATGCTTGATATTACTCTTATTCAGATAACGAAATCTTCGTGCAAATATTATTATGAGTATCAGTGCGGCTATACCGTTCATAAGAGCCAGATAACCGAAATCCGACAGCTCGGGAGGCAGACCCTTGATGAAAACATAGGCCGAAGCCCAGCACAACATAACAGATAACACCACAAGATTACTCTCATGTTTTTTCAAACCATCACCTCGTACTAAGAATCATTTTCATTCAGCTGAATCAGCTGAACCTTTGTAATGGAAGGCAAGCATAGTGATATCATCGAACTGCGGCGCATCCTTCACAAAGGCATCGATACCATCCTTGATATTATGAAGAATCTCCTCCACACTGGCATCAGGTTGTGCATTTAATGTTTCAAGCATACGCTCGGTTCCGAAAAGCTCGTTTGAAGCATCTGTCGCCTCAGGAACACCGTCTGTATAAACAAAAATCGTGTCACCCGGTTCCAGCTGGAAATCACGCTGCTTGAAAACCATGTCCTCCATTACCGCAAGAGCAGGCGAATGCTTATAGTCCACAATTTCAAATCTTCCGTCTTTTCTCTTAAGCACAGGATGCTCATGTCCCGCATTGGCAACCATGCAGTGACCGGTTGATATCTCAACTATGCAAAGCCATACCGTTACGAAAAGACTCGCTTCATTACCCTCACACAGTTGATTGTTGACATCTTCAAAAATCTCCGAAGGAGTCGCCCCTTTCATCTGGGTACGGTTCTTTATGAGGGTCTTTGCGATGACCATGAACAGTGCCGCCGGAACGCCCTTTCCTGATACATCAGCGATTACCAGCGCAATATGATCATCGTCCACCATGAAGAAATCATAAAAATCTCCGCCAACCTCCTTTGCCGGAGTCATGGACGCATACAGATCAAACTCTTTTCTGTACGGGAAGGGAGGGAATATACGAGGAAGCATATCTGCCTGAATCTGAGTTGCGACATGCAATTCTGTGCTTATTCTTTCTTTTTCCTTGGTCACAGTCTCAAAATTATTGATATAGGTTTTGAGTTCGACCGACATTTTGGAAAAAGACTCTGCCAGCTCTTCGATCTCATCTCCCGTGTGGATATCCGGAACGAGAATGTCTCCCTTCTCCATCTGGTTGGCAACAAAATGTTTTACCATTCCTTCAAGCCTCTGGACAGGCATGATGATACTGCTCGAAATAGCCCGGTAATACAGGATACTGGACAGCATCATGATGAAGATCATAAAAAGAGAATTAATAAGAAGGAATTTGAGAATGTCCGAAATTATCTCATCCATGGATATATCAACAGAAGACAGCGCCACAGGTTCACCCTCACTATCATAAATCGGGAAAAAGGCCGAAGCTACATAGCCGTAACTGGGGCTTCTGGTTATAAGCATTCTTCCTCCGGTATCACCTTTAAAAGCTGCTTTCATGACCACATCTCCGCCTCCGTAATAGGTGTCGGCATCGCCCAGGTCACATACTCCTTCTTCGGAATCAGGATCTCCTGCATCCCATATATAAAAGTACTGCTCATCCTTCGGAACAACTATATAAAGATACTTTAATCCTGATACAGTTTTCTGAGCCTTCAGCTTTTTCTTGACTTCCTCATAATAAGCATCTTTTTCAAGAGTCGTCTCATACCCCCTTATTTTATCTCCGTCTACAGTCATGGCAGCAATTTGTGCCTGAGCAAAGGCAGTACGTGTATACTTTTCCTCCATATTATTTTTATAGAATATAGTAACACTCAGACTTATAAGTGCCCAAAGGACAATAAAAAGAACCAGAAGTCTGAAAAAAAACTTCCTGCTAAGTGATTTGTTCTCTGCAGTTTCATTTATGCCTTTCATACTGCTCCTCTCTGCTGCAAGCGCTGCCTTTAAAATTTGAATGGGTACCTGTCGCTTTCCCACACTGCTTCAGGATTTTCTGCCTTTTCAAGAAACAGCCGTACATATCCGTTTCTCAAACGGAATAATGTTACTTCTCCAAGCTTTACAGTTTCATCCTGTAAAGGCACATATCCTGTTTCCATGCCCATGACAAAATAAACATCTTCATCTATCTTCACTCTGGTCATGCGGTTATATATCCTGTATATTTCCGCAGCTTCGTCCACATCCATCCCGTGGGTGATTCTGGCTCTTGAGAATTCCCTGAGTTTCCAAGTTGAACCTTCACCTTTTTGAGGCTGTGCCTCCTTCCACGCCTTCGGAAAATCCTTCATCATATCCCGAAGAAGTGCTTCCGCAACAGTTGCGCATTTAAGATACAGATCTACGCTGTCACAGTCCTTCCATATCGGAAATCCTTTCTGTCTCAGAATATCCCCCTTGTCAAACTCATATACCAGCTTATGTATGGTGACACCGGTTCTTTTTTCTCCTCTCTCCAGGGCACATTCCACAGGACAATAACTGCGTCCCTCCGGAAGCAGTGAGGTATGAATGTTTATGCCGAAAAATCCATCCTCTTCAGGAAGAACCGGAATTCTTCTGCCATAGTCTGCACTGACGAAAAGCCGGCAGCCTTCAGCTATATATTTTCTTTCTGCAGCCTCATCGATAGTCTCATAAAATACAGGAATACCTTCTTTTTCTGCTATCCTGCGAATTGCTTCCTCCCTAAAGTAATCTTCTCTGTTTCCACATATATATAATGCCATGATTTCATGTTCTTTTAAGAAATAAGAAAAACAAGGCAGCAGAGCATCCGTTCCCAAATACACTACTTTCATAACCTGTCCTTTCACGCATAGGCGTCCCTTATAATTACTATTAAATATACCACACTTTATTGATTTTGACATTAATTCAAGAAGATGTGTTAATAAAGATTCTACGGCAGGTTAAGCGCTTACATATAAAGCCGCAGTTTAATCTCGTCAAACAAAAAAATCGCACCCGGACCGGTCCTGAAGAAAGTCTGCTTCCTGACTGTCGGGTGCGTGATATATTCAGTTATTCGGAATATCTGGCCTGACCGTAATCAGCCATCAGTACTTTTCCTACAATCACCGTGAGCACAGTAGTAAAAAGAATATCCGGCAGCGTATATCCCACAGGAAGATCCAGCTGCATGAGATAGCGGTAAAGCACAAATCCCACCAGCCATATAATAAGGTTCACAAAATCAAAAGATTTATGCCCGGAATTTGTCCTGAGCACAAACCATGTGCCTATCATGACTGCTGCCATGGGTGCAAAAACGGAACCTATAAGATACAGAAAACCCGTGATATCATCCATTGGATAGAATACCGCTCCGGCGATACCAACTACTGTTGCTGCAATAGCCATGGACTTTCCGCTAAGCTGTTTTGTAAGAGACTCGCCTGAGATTCCCGCAGAAAATGCATCAAGAAATGTTGTAGTTACTGTTGAGAAGACAATGATGAGAAGCCCTGCCACACCGAGTCCTGCCTTAAGCATTATACCTGCAATATCAGAAGTTCCTGTAAGCATCGCTGCTCCCATACCTATCAGGAACATCCAGCAGCTTACGAGATTATATACTACTGTGCTTGCCAATGTTGACCTATGGGCATCCTTTGCCTCTCTCGTATAGTCCCCTACCACAGGAAGCCATGACAACGGCATGGAAACCGACAGTTCCAGAGCCGCTCCGAAGGATATGCTTTCAGCTGCCGCAGGGCTCCCTCCCTGTCTTACTATGACCACACATAGTACAACCGAAAGTATGAACAGTGCCGTCATGGCAATACGGTTCAGCCTGCCGAGATTTGTCACGCCTATCATTATCCACAGAATGATGAGCCCTCCTATTACCAGACACCAGATATTTTTATCCGTGTTCCATATTCCTGCCGCCGAAAGGGCTCCGTCATAGATCATGATGGCTGTCCATCCTACGAGCTGAAGTACATTAAGAGCCGCAAAAATCATTCCTCCGCGATTTCCGAAGGTCATCTTCACCGTCTCCATGGCACTCTTTCCGGTCTGTCCGCTTATCATTCCCGCAAGATAGAACAGGACTCCGCCGATAAGATGCCCCAGCAGGATAGCAAGGCTACCTTTCTGAAATCCAAGCGGTGCAAGATAGGTACCTGTAAA
>DFGZ01000022.1 GCA_002371295.1 Oribacterium sp. UBA3737
AAACCTTATCTCCATCCTCAAATGAACGAATGTTATTAACCGTTGTTTTTACAGGTGCCTGTGCAAGTCCTTCAACTGCTGCTACAAATGCATCTGCTCCTGTACCAAATGCCAGGTTATGCTGAATATAGCCAGGCGCCAAAAGTTCTTTTGCCTTTGCTGTATCTCCTGATACGAATGTTCCGATAAGTGCTAATGCTTTTTCCTTATTTGTCATGATTATTTTCCTTTCCGGGCTCTGCCCTGCGAGGTAATTATCCTCGAATGTTAAAAAGTTCATTGATGTAACCACAGCGGTTTCATCTGATGATGCTAATATAGCGCTGTTTTGATGTAATGTCTATAGTTACATCTAAAATTTTTCAAAAAAATATCCAGGTGCAGATAAACACCTGGATTTAAAGCAAAATTTAATGGGTGACAGGCACCTATATCCGAACAAATAAGACTTATCGCTTTTATCAGCTTCTGAGTGAAACGCCCATTCTCTCAAGGCCGTTAAGTATCTTCTTTACAACTCCGTTTATCTCATCATCTGTGAGTGTGTGATCCTGGGCACGGAGTGTAACCTTGTAGGCCATTGACTTATAGCCTGCGAGTACCTGCGCACCAACATATACGTCGAAAAGCTCAATATTCTCACAGAGCTTACCTGTTCTCTGGATAAGTATATCCTCGATCTGACCTGCTGTTACCTCAAGAGGAACAAGCATAGAGAAGTCTCTCGTTACTGAAGGGAACTTCGCAAGCGGTGTGTACTTGGTATCATCGTTTACAAGAGGATAAACCTCAGGCATATCAAGAACTGCAACATATGCCTTGTCACCGATTGAATAGTTCTCAAGAACTGTAGGATGGATTTCTCCGAGGAATCCGATTACCTTTCCATCATAAATAATGTTTGCTCGGCGTCCAGGATGAAGGAATGGCTTTGTGCATCCCTCTGCATCATACTTGAAACGTCCGAGGATTCCAAGCTGGTTGAGAATATCCTCAACCGTTCCCTTCATCGTGAAGAAATCACCCTCGCCGATGGATCCAAGAGTCAGAGTCATACGCTCATCAGGAAGTTCAGTGAGCGGCAGAGATTTAGGAATGTAGACATTGGCCATCTCATAAAGCTTGGCAGACTTGTTTCTGCGGTTATAGTTTGTAGAAAGCGATGTAAGCATTCCGTTAAGGCTGGAGGTTCTCATAACAGAGAAGTCCTCGCCGAGAGGATTTGAGATCTTGATCTGCTGCTTCTCTGCTGCATCCTCAGGGAAAAGGAGCTTGTCGTATACCTTAGGAGACTCGAAGCTGTACATGAAAGCCTGTGAGTATCCAAGAGCCTGAGCATAATGTCTCACTCTCTCATTAACTGCAAGATCCGGAGCCAGTCTTCCTGCCACATCAGATCCACCGGGAAGTGTGGTTGGAACGTTTGCATAGCCGTAGAATCTTGTGATCTCCTCAGCCACATCACACATACGGTGGATGTCCTGACGGAAGGTAGGTGCTGTAACTGTAAGAGTATCTCCGTCAGCACCAATCGAAGTGCTGAGCTCTATTCTCTCAAGATACTCCTTCATCTCTTCTGCTGTAAGATTGAAGCCGATAAGGTTGTTAATATCTGATGCCTTGCATACAACAACTGAAGGCTCGCGCTTTACAGGATATACATCGATCATGCCGCCGACAACTTCACCTGCATTAAGCTCCTCGATAAGAGCACATGCACGGTTGATGGCTGACTCTGCAAGGTTTGGATCGAGACCCTTCTCGAAGTATGCGGAAGCATCTGTTCTGTCTCCTACCTTACGGGCACTGAGACGGATGTTGGTACCGTCGAAAGTAGCTGCCTCAAATACCATGGTCTTTACATCATCGGTGATCTTTGAATTCTGACCGCCCATGATTCCTGCGAGACCGATAGCTCCCTCTGCATCGCAGATGGTAAGGATAGTGTGATCGAGCTTTCTCTCCTGCTGATCAAGAGTCTCAAAAACATCACCGTCGGCTGCACGCTTTACGATGATCTTGTGTCCTCTTATCTTATCGTAATCATAGCTGTGCATCGGCTGACCATACTCGAGCATTACGTAGTTTGTGATATCAACGATGTTGTTGATAGGACGGATGCCTGCGCTTGCAAGACGGATCTGCATCCACTTTGGTGATGGAGCGAGCTTTATGTTCTTTACCATTCTTGCTGTGTAACGCGGGCAGAGGTCAGTGTCAATGACTTCAACCGATAAGTAGTCATGGATATCTTCGTTGTTTCCTGACTTCTCTTCCTTTGGCATGTGGAAGGACTTCTTGAAGGTTGCAGCACCCTCTCTTGCGATACCGATAACACTGTAGCAGTCAACTCTGTTTGATGTGATCTCGTACTCGTGGATCGCATCATTGAAGCCGAGAAGTGTAGGTGCATCCTGTCCAACTGCTGTTCCCTCCGGGAAGATGTAAAGACCTTCCTCAGGTGCTTCAGGATAGAACTCACGGCTTGAACCAAGCTCCTCAATAGAGCACATCATACCGTAAGACTCGATGCCTCTTAACTTTCCGGCCTTAATCACAACTCCGTCCTCAGGCATCTCTCCGCCGTCATGTCCTCCGGCAACCTTTCCTCCGTCAAGAACTACGGGAACAACATCTCCCACCTTCTGGTTCTGTGCACCTGTAACGATCTGAACAAGCTCCTCCTGTCCTACGTCCACCTGGCAGATCCAGAGATGATCTGAATCCGGATGCTTCTCCATTGACTTTATCTGTCCTGTAACGATCTTATCAAGATTTTTATTTAAAATGCTGCAGGTCTCTACCTTTGTACCTGTGAGAGTCACTGCATCTGTCCACTCCTTTGGTGTACAGTCAAGATCAGGAACATACTCCTTGATCCAATTCATAGATGTATTCATTTTGATTCTCCTCTAAATTTTCGAAATCTACTGTATCTGAATTCTAATGTTTTCTCATATCAGTCAAGTGCTCCTCTCTGCTGCACTTAACTCCATATCAGCCTGACATGACGATAAAATCTATTATCAGAACTGGTTGAGGAAACGGGTGTCATTCTCATAGAGAAGACGCATATCATCAATTTCATACTTGAGAAGAGCGATTCTCTCAAGACCTACACCGAAGGCAAAGCCCTGATACTCGTTAGGATCGATTCCGCACATCTCAAGAACGTGTGGGTGAACCATACCGCAGCCCAGAATC
>DFGZ01000317.1 GCA_002371295.1 Oribacterium sp. UBA3737
TTCAAATCCTTCTCCCGCAACTCACAGGACAGCATTAATTGCTGTCCTTTTTCGTTATCATTTTTCATAAACAGTTATCTGATTAAGGTCTTCGGTTTTGCAAGATGTTCATAGGGCAGTATTATACGGCCTTTATAAAATCCGCATCCGTCATTGATTTTGGTATTGTCGACAGCATTGAACATGTCGACCCTGACCTTTGAGAAGTCGAGATTGCGAAGTTCTATAATGCGGTTATAAGCTTCATCGAAGTAGACACACTCGCCAACAGGTATGGTGTTCCTTTGGACCAGAGGATTTTCCTGCTTTTTTTCATAGAAATAATGATTGGCAGTACCTATTTCGGCAAAGTCATCCATATCTTTGGTGCGGAGCTGCAATTCAGTGAAGCCTCTGGAGATATTGTCATAAAAGGTAATATGCAGTGATCTGTAACCGGAAGTTCTTGGGTTTGCTATGTAGTCCCTGTAGTATGGGATCACGGCAGAAGAAAGTAACGGTGAAACATTCTCATGTTTAAGAGATGACAGCTCGGCGGTAAAACCGCGTTCTTCCAGGAATTCCGGCAGTACATTGGCAATTTCATATAAATAATGTAATTCAGATTCAGTCTGATCCTCGCCATCTGAAAGATTGCTGACGGGCAAAGATATAACGATCCTGTAAGCAATGAGATCCTTAAAATTATGCACCTTTGCTTTTATGGCAGAAATGGGGGGATAATCGCCATGCTGTTTATAATAGTCATAGATAAACTGCACGATATATCCGTTGAATTTTTTTTCTGCACGCAATAGCGATTTTATACGGCCCTTCAGATTAAATGAAAGGAAGGGGTATTTTTGAGACATGAAAATATAAAAATCCTGTATTCTTTGTGACTCGGAAGTAAGAAACTCGTTGTGCTCCAGAATCTGAGAAAGTTCAATCAGGAAATTACAGTGGGCAATATCTATCTGATTATGTGATTTTAAAGCACTTGCCTTTAAATCTCTGCTGTAGTTGTGAAGGATCTCAAGAACGGTATGTCCTTCATAAAGATAATCGTTTAGTTTAACCATAATAAAAAAAGTAAGAATACAAATAACAAAATTAATTTAAGCTCTATAGTTTAGATTATAGGGAAAAAGAAGCCATTTGCAAATATTTTGAAATTTGATGTCGATACATATTAGGAAAGATAATTAAGAAGTTCTGTGAACGGCTTAAATATGTGATTATAACCGGTTATTTTTAAGTTGTTTATAGAATTATAATATTTTCCGACTACAAAGCAGGATGTTACTTTACGGAATTGATAGTATAATATCATCTTGCTTGACAGGGATTGTTAAGTATGAAACAAACATTTAAACCATTTTTTCAAAAGATGTTGTATGCGGTATGAAAGAGATCACACAGAACAGAATTGATAAATTAAATAGGATGTTTGAGTCATATGCCATGGTCGCAGAGGGAACGGATGTATATGTTTGCGACATGACATATAATTATTCTCGCTGGTCAAAAAGTGCAGTTGAGCTCTATGGACTTGAATCAGAATATATTTATGATGCAGGACATATCTGGGAGGAATATATTCATCCGGATGACAGAGGCATTTACAGAGAAAGCATTAACGCGCTTTTCAGCGGCAGCGAAGGGAAGCATGATATTCAGTATAGAGTCAAGGATATATCCGGAAAATATTTTACCTGTACCTGCAGAGGAATCGTATTAAGAGATGATGAGGGAAATCCCGAGTATTTTGTAGGGATGATACGAAATCATTCCATCAATGAGAGCGTAGACAACATCACCGGTCTCAGAAATCAGAATGGCTTTTTCCAAGATGTACACAGGTATCTGAAATCTCATGTTCCTATTAAGATTGTTATGTATGGTTCAACAAACTATACAAGGATCAATGATCTCTTCGGTTATGATTTCGGTACACGTATTTTTCAGCATATTATCAGATTCATGCTAGAACATGATGCCGGTAAGGGTGATCTGTACAGGCTTGATGGCGTAAGAGTTGCCATGATAAGCAGAGATGCCACTATTGATGAGCTTGAAGAAAATTACGAATCATATAGAGAAGCGGCTGCCAAAGCCTTCGAGTTCGAAGGAGAACAGGTTAAGCTGAGTATAAATGCAGGTGCGATTTCTGTAGACAGCTTTGATGTTGATGTAGATACTATACTTTCCTGCCTTACTCATGCATATCAGGAATCTAAGTACGTCAAACAGGGTAAGTTCTGTTTCTTTGATACCGGATTGAGAAAAAACGGTATATATGAGCTTGAAAGAATCAACAGGATCAGAAAATGCGTAGCTAATTCCTGTGAGAATTTTGTTATTTACTATCAGCCTATTCTGGATGGAAAAACCGAGAAGCTGGTTGGTGCGGAGGCTCTGATACGTTGGATCGATGAAGATGGTTCTATCGTCATGCCGAACGATTTCATTCCTGTACTTGAGAATGATGCTCTTTTTCCTGAACTTGGAGAATGGATATTGAGACATTCCATGGAAGAGTGCCGCGGAATCATCGAAAATTGTCCGGACTTTGTTTTAAATATCAATTTATCTTATGCCCAGCTCCAGCAGCTGAATTTTCTCAATGTTGTGAATAAGGCCGTTGAGGAGACTGGATATCCGGCGGATAACTTATGCCTTGAGATCACCGAGAGATGCAGACTGCTGGATCATAACATGCTTAAGGATGTCAGCGACAAGCTTAGAGAAAAAGGTATAAAAATCGCTATTGATGATTTCGGAACAGGATTCTCGTCTCTGGAACTGCTTCAGGAGCTTCCCATAGATGTGTTAAAGATCGACAGGCAGTTTGTGAAAAATATAGTCAGTGATGAAAAGCAGACATCATTGATAAAGATCGTGAATAAGCTTGCAGGAATCTTCGGAGCCACGACCTGTGCCGAAGGTGTGGAAACTGTAGAAATGAGAGATACTCTGAGAGGCTGCGAAGTACAGAAGATGCAGGGATATCTTTATTCAAAGCCTGTGCCCATGGACACATTTGCCGATAGATTTCTGAAAGATTGATTTTCTATAATTTGTTATTTTTTTTAGTTAGCTGCTTATTTTGCCTGTTCTTTAACCGATAAGTATATAGAAGACTATTTGTCAGGATACCGATGGTCATATTTACATTATCGAGGGAACGCGAATGAGTGAGTTAACGAATGAACAAAAAGATATTTTGGGCGAAATTGCGAACATAAGTATGGGAAATGCGGCTACCAACCTGAGTAAGCTGGTGAATCTTCCTGTTAATATAACTACTCCGGGAGTCAGTATCATTAATCGTAGCTCAGCCCTGGACGATTATGAGAAAACATGCATCTTTGTTCAGATACATTATATTGTTGGACTTGACGGAAACAATGTTTTTATTCTTCAGCAGCCGGATGTAGTATCCATTACGGATCTTATGATGGGTGGTGACGGGACCAATAATCAGGAAGAGGTGAATGAGATGCACCTTAGTGCCATATCAGAGGCCATGAACCAGATGATGGGAGCATCAGCCACATCACTTGCGGCATTGCTTGACCGTATGGTTGATATCAGCCCGCCTGAAGTGTGTAAGATCGATGTTGACAGTGTCAAGACCTTTGAAAAGATTTTTGCCTCACCACAGGATCAGTTCGTAAAGGTAGCATTTAAAATGGATATAGGAGATCTTATACACTCTACCATGGTTCAGCTTTACCCGGTTTCATTTGCGGTTGAGATGGTCGATAAATTTACTTTAAAGAAAAAGGCCGGACAACTTTAAAAATTAAATACTGTCGGCATGATAAATTCAATTATAAGGGGTTTTCTATTTATATTTTTTATAGTATACTTTATTATAATATATATTAGTGTATATGCGTGTATACATTGTGATGCTGCAAAGGACTGCGGCACGCTTATTACAAGGAGGTACCCCCTATGAGTTATCAGGCAGTAGAAGGCGTTGCCAGATACGATAACCTTGAACGTATTAGTACGGAAAGTCGCTGGCAACAGTATCTGGAGATGCGTAGCAGAAACAATAACAAGCTTGACCAGACCTACAAGTCTGAAAATAAGGATTTTCAGGACGAGGATTCAGAAGAAGCTAAGAATAAGCAGAGGATCCTGTTTGAACGTCCAAGTGAGACGAGTCTTGATTATCTGAAACGAAAGGTAAATAACGGAGATACTCTGAGTCCGAGTGAAAAGGCTTATCTGCAGCGGTATGACCCTCAAACTTATCATAAGGTAGCTGAGAGAGAGCAGGAGATGAAAGAGTATAAGCGTGTTCTTCGTGATGCAAAGACTAAACAGGAACTTATAAATGCTAAGATAAATCATTCCGGCATCGCCCATCGTATAGATACTTTGTACGAAGAGAGTACTGTGTCCGTAAAGGATGATTATCTGCTTGATGAGGAGAGATCTACATATGATCGAGTGGTCTGAAGCGGTTGATGCGGCAATAAATTAAAGGTTCTGGGATGTGATTATCTCAGAACCTTTTATAATTTATATATTTATTGATTTATGCGATTTTTGCGTAATGCATCTCATTACCCTGAGTATCAGTGATAACGAGTTCGCCGTTTGACTTGAATGAGTAGCTGAGGTTGTTGATAACGCTTCTGTACTCGTTTGTGCCAAGGAATGAAACCTGTGAAGTAGCACCTGCAACACCGTTTGTGCTCTGGATAACTGTAAGAGACTTATCGTTGTTGATAGATACCTGACGAGTATCTGTGTAGTATGCGTACTGAACAGCACCGCTTGGGCTCTTTGTATATGTCCACTGATATGTTCCGATATGTGAGAGGCTGGCATTAACATCACCGGAAGCTGCATTTGGAACCCACTTTCCATCTGCGCCTACGAAATATCCGTCAGGTGTCCATGTGTTTGTAAGCATAGCACCGTTAGCTCCGAGATAGTAGTTTCCAACCCACTGATTTGTTGTGAATGTGCCGTAGTCGTTGATGTAGTACCATGCTCCGCCGTACTGCATCCACTGTCCTGCCATAGCTGTCATTGATGAACCGGCGATCATAAGTGATGCGATTCCTGCTGCTAAAACTTTCTTCAACTTCATATCTAACCCCTCCTTATTCTGGGAACGCCAGTCCGTTAGTATATATTTTTCAGAGATGGACCGACGATACATGTAAGCTTTTCTATACTTAAACTTAATCATGCAACAGTTAGAGTATAGCACAAGTGTATTAATTTCAAACCATTAAATGTAAATTTTAACAAATTGGAAAAAAGATTAAGCATTGAAAGAAATTCTCAATTTTTATATAAAATGTATTAAATAATGAGAATCAGTATAAAATATTAAAATTCAATCGAGAAATATTTTATAAGCTGGTATTTATGACCGATATAAATGATAAGAATAGTTGTCGTCAGGTTCTTTGAGCACCGATTACTCAGGGATGATCTCCGCCGGTAAAAGGAACTCGGGAAGTCTGCGATGAAATTACAGGAAGTATTTATGTACTATACAAGTATAGGTTTGATAATATATGTTCTGGCCATTGCATTTATACTGGGAGCTGTGTTTGGAAGCTTCATAGACTGTACTGCATGGCGTATTGTGAATAATGAGAAGGTACTTGGCGGACGGTCACATTGCGATGTCTGCAATCATCGTCTGGGAATAAGGGATCTGATACCGATAGTTTCATATATCGGTTCCGGTGGAAAATGCAGGTATTGCGGTGCAAAGATAAGCCCGGAATCTACCTGGGTTGAGTTTATTCTTGGGATTGTTTTTGCGGCAGCTGTTTTTAAATTCGATATTTCATTTGTTGCCCTAAGGACCATGGGGCTTGCAGTCATACTTATGGGACTGAGCCTTGTGGATCTTAAGACCTATACCATACCCGACAGATTTCACGTTGCCGGCATACTGTGGTGGCTGATAACACTTCCTTTGATTACATATACAAAGGGAGTTGGAATCATGAGCTTCCTCTCTCAGGATTTTTATCCGGTGCCGGGGTATGAGCCTCCCGGAGAGTTTGTGGGGCTGAGCTTTTATTCCTATATGCTCAGGGATTTTATGATGGGCTTTGTGAGCGGTTTGTCAGTGGCACTTTTTATGATGATCGTTTCCCTCGTCTTTGACAGGATTTCCGGAAAGGAATCACTGGGAGGCGGAGATATCAAGCTGTTTTTTATGACGGGACTTTATATGAGTACATTTGTGGCATTGTTTAATTTGATTTTAAGTTGTATGGTTGGGCTTATCTTTGTTTTTTGCCTGAAAAAGGAAAAAATACCTTTCGGACCTGCTGTTTCGGTGGCATCTTTGGTTTCTGTAATGGCAGGAAGCGAATTTATTGCCTGGTATACAAGTTTGCTGGTGTAGGATAAGTATGAGGTTAAGGTTTGAAAGTGAGCTTTCACATTTGATTAGTGGGGCATATACGAATTCAGGTGAACTCGATTTGTGCATGCTCCATGGAGGTAAGAATGAAGAGCACTAAGGTTGTCGGCGTTGACATAGGTGATTATCGAATAAAAGTATCATATATAGTTAAGGGAAAGGTTAAAAAATTCTTCTATGAGGATGTACCGGATAATGCTGTTAAAGGCGGAATGATACGATTCTGGGATGCCATGGCGGGGTTTCTGAAGGACAGCTTCAAATCCCATGGAATCCGCTGTAAAAATGTCATCTTCAGTGTGCCTGTGAGCGGTGTTTACATCAGGGCAGTAGAGCTTCCCCTTATGACCATCAAGCAGCTGGAATTGAACCTGCCCTTCGAGTTTCAGGATTACATTTCCGACAATACGGACAAGTATTTTTATGACTATGCGGTCATAGAGCAGGGTGAGAAAAACATGAAGCTTCTTGCTGTTGCCTGCAGTAAGGAACTCATAAACAAATACAGAACTCTTGCGAAGAGTGCAAAGCTTAATCCCATCGGACTGGTGCCGGATGTAGTAGGTATCCAGAGGATACTCTCAAGATATAATCAGCTGTATTCCGTTCCTTTGGATAAGGATTACGCTATCCTTGATATGGGTGACCAGAGCTTCAAGATTCATTTTTACAATCATGGTGTCTATGACGTAACCAGAAGCCTGGAGCCGGGAGGATATTCATTTGCACAGACTATTTCCGAGATAACGGGTACGGATGTTCATATCGCCCGAATATCGGAAGAGGAAAATGTTAACGATATTCAGACTCATGAGAAGCTGATACAGCTTTATGAGAGCAGAGCTGTTGAGATAATGAGAGCGCTGAACTTCTACAGCTACAGCAATACATCGAACACCATCGACACACTGTATTATTTCGGAGGCTCCGGTAACATCAGGAAGCTGGTACAGATTCTTTCCGAGACACTGAATATTCCCGTAAAGCCTCTGGATGAACTTTCGGGAGTTTCCGACGAGGATATGAGGGTTTGTTTCTTCTTAAGCCCGCAAAGCTACGGTGTGACACTGGATCCGGATGATGAGGTGAAGGCACTTACAGAGGCTGAAATCGAAGCATTAAAAACCTCTCATGGTACTCCGGAAACTGAAAATGGATCAGGCGAGGATACTGAATCAACAGAGGATACGGATGCTTCTCAGATAATAAGTGAGTCAGATGGAAAAAACGCCAGTGAAAAAACTGCTGAGGATGTGGTTCCGGACTCTTTCTTAAATAATGATACGGAGCTTCACAGGCTTAAAGATTATGATGAGGAGCTTGTAAGACTTGATGACGGAGAGACCTCGGATACGAAAGCGGAGGCCGATTACGGAACATCCGGTTTTTCCGATGGGGACAGCAGTAGGGATAACTCAGAGGAAGTAAAGGAAAGTACATTAAAAGCAATAGAAGAACTAACGGAACAGATAAATAAAGGTAACAGTTAAGTATAGGGGGCATATATTTGGCTACCACGAAAACGTCTAAGAGAGCAGGGATAAGACGTGATAAAAAGTATCCCAGAAAAAAATACATAAATCTGATGTACAAAGAGAAGAAGGTCAGAAATATTGCCTTCTCTCTTGGATTGTTCGCAATATATCTGGTTCTTCTGTACTTCTTTACAAAGTATGGCGTGTACAGGGAACTGAACAGGGCAGATGAAGCTGAGAGAATATTTGCCGAAAAGCAGCAGGAGCTTCAGGAAATTCAGGAAAAGAACAATGAGTTCATGGATGTCCGTACCGAATACAGCAGATACGGCAACAGCTATATGACCGAACAGGAGGCTGCTGCCCAGGATATGGTGACCATGTTAAATATCATTGACGAGCGTATATACCAGAAAGGTGCTATCCAGAGTGTCAATGTTTCCGGAAATGTGGCGGAGATAAAGCTGGGAATCTCAGACGCAAACCGCCTTCCCGAGATAATCAGGTCCCTTGAGCAGTCGGAGTACATAAGCTACGTGACTGCCCAGACTGCAAGCACAGTGGAGCAGAATTACAACAGGATCGCAGTGGATGAGGAGGGTAATGTCATTGCACCGCAGTATGTTGATGCGTCCATTACGGTATACTTCCGTTCACCTGAAGAAGTCTCAAATGCTCTTTTAAGCGGCAGTGAAGCTGTAGATGCATATCTGGATGCAAGTCCTACGGGTCAGGCTGTAGGGGATAATGCCTACGTACCTTACATTATGGAAACAACGGCAGCTGAAACAGATGTCGAGACGGAAAGCGAAGGGGATAAGTCATCGGACAAAAACAGCAGTAAGGACAGCTCGAAGAACAGCAGTTCCAAGAGCGAAAGCAGTTCCAAGAATTCCGGAGGATCGAATTCATCATCCTCAAAGTCATCTTCCAAGACTTCGTCACAGACAACAGCGCAGCAGCAAGCAGCGGCGGCTCAGGCAGCAGCGCAGCAGCAGGCACTGGCGGCTCAGCAGCAGGCACTGGCAGCTCAGGCGGCAGCCCAGCAGCAGGCATGGGCAGCCCAGGCAGCGGGCGGGTATTCAGGCGTATATATCGATACCCCTAATTACAATCCATTCGGAAACGGAGCGGTTTCCATACAGGGAGGATCACCTTGGGGTTAAGGTGAAGACATTGACATAAGCATGATTTATTCAGCTGCTTAAGGAGCTGAATGGATCTGCATCTGTATTTAGAAGATAAACGGCCAAAAACAAGCGTTTACAGAGGAGTGGAAAATATGCTTAACAGATCCTTTACAACAATTGAAAAAATATTTCTGCTCATACTGGTAGTTATTCTGCTGGGTCTTGTATATTACAGATTTATCCGTATACCTGTAAGGGACAGGATAGAGGCGGCGGATACTGCTATGATAGAGGAACAGATAGAGGTCGAGAAAAACAAAGCCCTGCTTATCCAGTCCATGAAGGAAGAGGTCAGCGAGAATCAGGAAAACATGATCGGCGTGGTTTCTACCTATGACAATTTCAAGGCAGAGGCTGCATTTCTGAATACCATATTTGTTCCACTTGCGGAAACCTACAACTATGGTTTTGAAGTCCCTGTGGCAGAGGACAATACTGTTCGCAGAAACATTAAAATAAGCTTTACCGCGATTAATTATCAGGTCTGCAGGAAGATAATCCAGATGGTTCATGACAGCCGTTATCGCTGCATGATAAAGGATGTCAATGTTTCTGCCGAGAGCAGATCAAATGATAATTATGCGAGTGTGCTGAACAGCCCGGTTCGATGCAATCTGACCCTTACTTTTTATGAGACACTGATCGGCGCACAGACCACATCGGGACTTGTTATGGGAGAATCAAAAAAGAAGAGTGAATATATAGGACTCGCCGGAGCAGACTTCTCAAAGCTTGAGAGGAACACACTGGAGACTATCGCTGAATCTATTGCGGCGGAAAATGGATGATGTATCCGGAGGTACAATGATCTGCCGGGAATACATAACGGGAGACATGGTACTTGAGCCAATTAGATTAATCTGTATGTCAGCATTATGGATTAAAGATGCATTAATGGGAGATGAATAGAACATTTTAGCTTTTGAGTGTGAAGGGTCGAAATGGGTGCGATAAATAATAAACTAAAATCAAATAGCGGTGCGACTCTCATGATGGCTCTCCTGTTTTTTGTGGTCTGCGCGGTTACCGGAAGCATGATACTGCTCAGTGCCACTGCTGCAGCAGGAAGACTCAAAGGCATGAAGACTTCTGACCAGAATTACTACGCTGTTTATTCGGCAACTAAGATGGTTGAGAAGCAGCTTTTAAGCGAGAAAATTGAGGCAAGAGATGTCCTTACGATAGTTGAGACTATAAATTCTGACTCTGATGAAGAAGATGAAGATGAGGAAGACGGAGAAGAAGTTGCGTCTATTATTTATAAGCATGAAAAATCGCCGGAGTTCTATTTAGTTAATGGGGAGGATTCACCATTAAATGACAACATTGGAATCTTGATGGCTCTCCTTAAAGATGGAAATGTTAGTAATTATGGAGCTAAGGGGCCTGCTAATGGAACGGATAGTGATATCATGAAGAAGTTCAATAAAAGGTGGTTTTTGCGGAATGACGGAAAATCAGAACCGAAAGTATCAATAATTAGTGTTAAGGATACCTCGGACAATACGATTGAAGGGGATACCTCGGACAATACGATTGAAGGACTATCTATTAAGATGACTGCCACAATGGATTCCGATGGGAAACTTATCATAGATTTAGAAAATAATGATTCTAGTTTAGGTAATACGTATAAAATGAGACTTAAGATGCAGTGTACTGAGAATTGTAAGCTGACTGAGACTAGTGATGAAGACGAAGAGGATGATGAAGATGAAGAGGATGATGAAGATGAAGAGGATGATGAAGATGAAGAGGATGAAGATGATGATAAGGTTATAACTACAGTTAAGACACGTACCTATAGTTTTAAACTGACTACTGATTCGATAGAAAAGGCTTAGAATAATGAAGTTCTTAGATAAATTAAAGAGTTCAAATGGTGAGACGATTTCAGAAACTTTGGTTGCAACACTGATTGCTGCATTGTCAATGGTTATGTTTGCAAGTATGGTAATAGCTTCAAAAAATATAATAAGTAACAGTAAAAGTGTTATGGAGAATTATTATTCATGTAATTCAAAGATGATGACTTCCAGAGCTTCCGGTGGTGGTGAGGTTAAGACAGAGAGTGTGAAAATAATTTTCACAAATCCTCCGGTCTACGCCAATGACTTTGAGACAGATTTGTATTCTAATCAGATGGCTGATGGTTCAATAGAAAATGATATTCAATTGAAGTGCTATTGAGAAATAGTTCCTTAACAAACTAATCAGGGGATAGAAATGATTTTAAAAAAGGCTTTTCTAAAACTTAATAATAAAAAAGGGTTCACACTTACAGAAACTCTTTCAACATTAGTCATTATGTCACTGGTTGGAATCATGGTTACAGCAGGGATTGTTACAGCTGTAGGAGTTTACAAAGAGGTAACAGAGTATGCCAACGCACAGGTCCTTATGACGAACACCATAACATTACTTAATGACACTCTAATATATGCAGATCCTATTACCGTTGAGCCTCATGAGACAAGTAGTATTTCCTTTGAGGATACCGCCACAAAAAAGTTGATAACGATAAGTGCTGAGAATAGTGGCGAATCAAAGAAAGGCATTTGTATAAGCTATGGAGAAAATAATAGTGATGGTAAGTATAAGGATAAGGAACCGCTCATTAATTATGTAAGTAATAGTGATATAAATGTATATACTGATTGGCAAATAATGCCAACTTCAGATGGTAAAGCTTTTATCATTAATTTATTAGTAAGAGGTAAGAGTGGAGATAAAGAAATAGCCCGAATAGATAACTATAGGATTGAGACAATTAATAGTTGAGTCGGATAATTTATGAACATATGCAGGTTAAAACAGAATAAACATGGATTTACTCTTGCTGAACTTCTAGTGGTCGTTGCCATCCTAATGATACTTGCAGGGGTTTCTTTTGTTGCGATAAATGAGTACATCAGAAATCTTCAGGTTTTGGAAATGGACAATACTGCAAAGGAGATTTTTATCGTTGCACAAAACCATCTTAGTCAGGCTGATGCAAGTGGTGAATTACAGAGAGAGGGAGAGGATGGGGACTATTACGGAAATCCTATACCAAAGCCAAATTACCTTAATTTTGAGGAATCCGATGATTCTGAGGACACTGGGGCAGAGTACTATTATTGTCATTACGACGGTTATTCTTTAGGTTCCCATGAAAAAACTGGTGTACTGAGTACTATGCTGCCTAAGTATTCGATAGATGATGAAATCGCAGACTATGGAAATTACATCATAGTCTATGAGAAGAATACAGCTACAGTCCAGGGCGTGTTTTATAATGGTAAGTCTCATACATATTTCGGTTCAATAAAGCCTCATGATTTTTCGTATGCTGAGGCACGAGGGAATGATGATACATTAGAAGCAACAAATAAGAGTACAGGTAGAGATAAACGTAAGCACTATTTAGAGGATTCGGTTATCGGATGGTATGGTGCAGACGGCAAGGATATAATTCCGGAAAAAACATTTGAACCATTAACACTCCGAGTTACTAACGGTTCAACGCTTAAAGCTGTTGTAACAAATCCAAATTATAGTGCAGGTAAGACGTCACAGGTATTGAACCTTATTGTAATAGGACTTACAAGTGGCAAGGAAACAACAATATCTCTTACTAATGGGGCTGAGGTGTCTTTTGATCTTGACGATATTACACGTCCCGAAAAACATTTTTGTAATCTGTTTCCGGATTTTATACCTGGAGAGAATTTAAGAATTTACGCTAAACTTAGTGACACATCGGTATTTGCTAAACCTAAATATAGTAATGAAGAGGTTGAGAACAGTTTATTTGAAAGTTACAGTGATAATGGTTCCGAGAAGAGTATTGCTGAGATAAGTAATATAAGACACTTGGAAAATCTGGATTACAAAATTTCAAAGCTCGGAGTGAACGTTGAAAAAGCAGAACAGACAGATAATCTTATTTATAGCGGTAGCGAATCGTTTGTAGCAGATACTAATAATAGCAATAAGGTATATCCTCATGAAAATTCTGAGCCACTTTCTTCAAATGGATACTATAGTGTATCAAACGATGATCTAATTGAGTATGATGGTCAGAATCATACTATATCTGCTATTCATGCCGAAACAGGCGTAAATGGAAATATAGGAATCTTTTCAGAAACAAGTGGGTCAGCTTCTAGGTTTAGGTTAAAAAATCTTACTGTGAAGGATAGCAGTTTCAATGGTACAAATGACACTGCTGCGCTCATAGGTCATAGTAATAATAAAGTAGTAATTAATAATTGTACCGTTGATAATACTGTAGTAAACGGGGCAAATGATACTGCAACATTTATAGGGCATAGTGATAAGGGTGTTTCAATTGATGATGGCACAGTTACAGGTAACAGAACAGAAGTGAATTCCAGCAGTGGCAATGCAGGAGGTCTTGTTGGCGCATGTGATGGGAATCTTGAAATATCAGACTCTATTGTATCCGGTAATGAAGTTAGTATCAGCGCTACTGCAACAACAAACAAGTCATCGGGTGGAATGGTGGGTGCCTGCAAAGGTGGTGATCTCACTATTACCAATGGCGATGTAGAAGGTGCGGTTATCAATGTTAGTTCTGCCAGCGGATCCTCCGGTGGATTCATCGGCGACGCAGCAGCGGTTACATTTACATCCTCATTCCTGAAAGCTGATACCCTTGCAATTACCGGTAATGCCAATGCCGGAGGAATCATCGGAAAGATTTCAGGTGTTTCAACCTTGAGCGGAGACTGTTTTATTTCAGGTAACTTAAGTAATAATCCAAATATAACCATCAAAGCCAATGCCGGAAATGCCGGTGGAGTTATAGGATACTCAACCTCACAGCTTACAGTTACGGGTTTTGATATCAATGGTTCAGACTTTACAAGCTTCAACATACAGGGTACTGACAGCACAGGAGGTAATGCCGGAGGAATCGTCGGTAAGGCAGAGGGGCCTCTGACAATTGATACATCTTATGTTATCGGAAAGTTCCTGAATCTGAAGGCTAACAATGCCGGCGGCGTTGCAGGATCCACATCCGGTAATCTCGACATAAAAAATACTTATGCTTCTGCTTATGTTTTTGGTATCAGTAATGCCGGAGGTTTCATAGGAAGTATCAATGGCGGCATCGATAACAAGATTGATGCATGTTATGCATCAGGCCACACCAAGAACGGAAGCTACAGTACGGGCACTGTGAAAACAGCAGCAGCCGATAACTATAATGTCCAGTCCGGCGGAAATTCCGGTGGCTTTATAGGTTATGCTTCTTCGGTTACAGTAAGTAATTCCTATACAACATGTTCTGCATATTCGTCAGCGGCAGCAGGCTATGCCGGTGGCTTTGCTGGTCAGACTGTAAATATGTCTGTAAGTAACTGTTATTCTGCAGGACTTGTGGGTATAGCGACAGGCGGAAAGATCGGCGGCTTTGCAGGTTTCGGAACCGTTTCCGGAAGCGCCACAGGAAATAGTTATTATCTTAAGGGTAATGGATTTAATGACACGCTTTCTGCAGGAAGCAGTGGAAGTGTAATATCCTATGTCTTAAATACCGCAGGTTCCGAGATTCAGGCAGCTTCTATGGTTGATGATACGAATCCCTGGGATACAGTATTAGCAAGCAAAAAGTACAAGTATAAAACCACATATATGCTTTCCGGAAATACAGCCTGTATGAGTTCTCATTACGGAGACTGGACGGAAGTAGAGGAGGACAAACTCACACTTTCCCTGGTCAATGCCGAGAAACTCACGGCTATATTAAGTGTGCCAACATCTGCCCTTACAGGAATCGGCAACTATGCATCATTTTTGGTTGAAGGTAAAAAAAGCGGAAAAGCTGCCTATATGCAGTTCGAACTGTCGCAGCATGATATTACTCCGATTGATAAGACTACTGCGATATACAATATCACTCTTGCGAATGGCGGTAATCCTCCAAATGCTGATCAGGAGTATCTGTCCTTCCCTGAGTATACATTCCCAAGTAATAAAAACCTTGTTGTCAAAACAGAAGGAAGTTACACAGAGTTCCATATAGATCTTGACGACATCACTACTGTGAACAAGAATTTTGCGTCCATTTTTACCGCCTTCACACCCGGTGAAGACATAAGAGTCACAGCGGAATGGGGAGCACTTTCATGGGATACCATGATGACACATGCTGATCAGAAATCTCAGAGAGTTCCTATCACTGGAATAACCAACAGCCTTTTTGCTTCAGGTTCGGGAAATTCAAATTACACTGACAAAAACTACTACAGTGACAGATTCCCGACTGTGGATATAATTGATAAGGATGCCAGTGCATCTGCCTATAGTGGTATGGCACTTGTGACGAATTTCAGACATCTTCAGAATCTGGATACAGAGGTTTCCAATGTTTCTGATAGTTATACAAAGGCTAAGATCTGCAGGGATCTTTATTGGGATACAACATCAGTTTCCGATCTCAATACTTTGACATCAGGTGATATAAAAGCGTTTGTACCCGCTATCAGGACTGCAAATGGTCTTTCTGATTCTACGCCTGTAAAAATATATTCTTACAATGCAGAAGAACCGTTAACTATAGAATCAAAATCTGCATTTTACGGAATAGTGAATCCGAATCTGGAGGAGTTTGATGGTGACTACCATAGTGTAAATAACATTCTTATTTACAATGACAATAATACAGAAGCCGATGGTAGCGCTGGATTCTTCAGGACTGTAACAACATCATCCAGTACTACACTTACAAAAACTATAAAAAACTTTACCATAGTTGAACCGGTGGTTGTTTCTGAAAAAGGGGCTGCAGGAGGTCTTATAGGAGATACAGGCACAGGCAATGCAGGAACTATAGCGGTGCATTCTGTATATGTTTACGGTCAAAAAGCTATCGTAAGAACGCTATCAACTGATGCCTCCAGCTCAAGTAAAGCAAATGCCGGTGGATTGATAGGAACTGCACTTCTTGGAGGATATACTATAGAGAATTCCGGAGCGTCTGTATATGTTTATGCAGAAAAAGCAAGATGCGCCGGTGGTTTTATCGGATCGATGCAGCCAAGAATCACTTCAAGTATTACAAACTGTTTCGTTGGAGGTCATGTGGGTGATGAACCTAATAGCGATCTGGATGGGAACGGTTCGGTAGAAGATCAGGTATATCTGAAAACTAAAGCTTTGAAAGATGTCGGAACTATAGACGAGAATATTACTGTAAAAAAGGACGGCGGTTATAATGTCGTATCAATAGTGGCAGTAGGTGGATTTGTAGGTTATGTCGGAACAAGCAGTATAAATGGAAATGTGGAATTCAAAGACTGTTTTACTACAGCATCGGCCTATTCTTCAAAGGCAGCAGGTGGAACCATAGATTACAGCGCAAACGGCGGTGCCGTAGGTGGATTTATAGGCAGACTTCAACATAAAAATCAGAAATATGAAAGATGTTATGCTGAAGGAAAAGTATGGTCCGGTGCGGATACGGTCGGTATGTTTGCCGGACAATTTTACAATGCGAGTGAAAGTACAAAGCCTACATTTAAAGCATGCCTTGTTTTGACCGGATTATATTTCAATACAGACTTGTGCATGATGTATAACAGCTCAACTGCAGCAGATACGGTTTCCGGTATTACTCCTGTTGAATCTGATGCGGAAATAATACGTGCAAAAAATCCTGAATACATTCATGTAGAGGTCTTCAACAAGACCCTTAAGGAATTCCCGTACAAGGATTTGTCTACATATCCTATAAAGGGACAGACATGGTATGTGTTCTTCGGAGACTGGGTGGAACCGGAGAAGTTATCACCTATTACGGTTGTTAATGAAAACAGACTTATAGCGGCTATATCACTTAGGGATGAAACAACGGGAAGAGAATACCATTATGGTCAGGAATATGATGTGACTTATATCAGAGTCAAGAATCCTACATACAATACGGTATTCAGGGTTCTCCATAAGAACGGTGTGATCTACAAAACTGAACGTTTTGAAGGATATACGGGTGCATATTGGGGTGATGATCCAAATGATGATACGAAATGGAGTGATATATACAGTGATGGTGCATTTTCCGCATCTATCAGTGGTGGCAAACTGGATTTTTACATTGATGATATTTCGCATTATAAGGGGTGCTACAGAGACAAAGTCAGATTCAGCACAGCCGGAGAGGATATCATAGTTTATACAGGTGCATCTTATAATGGAACAAATGGTGTAATGTCCGATAGTGCGGTTCATGATACAGGCAACAGTCTCTTCCAAAAGGCGGTACTAAATCCTGATGGGGCGACATATACGGTTTATATATCAAATAGCAGACATCTGCAGAATCTTGATACGCAGATTTCGGGTTCAGTGATCAATGTTTCGAAAGCAATTCAGACAGATGACATCTACTGGCAGGATGACGGAACGAGACCATACTCGGCTAATACTAAACCCTATTTGACAGAGATGACAGCTGCTGCGCATATTTTCAGATACAACGCTACCGGTATAAACGATTTTGCTACACCTGAAGGATGTATGTTGCCTATTACCAAACAGTCCAGTCTGAAGGAATACGATGGCGGCGGATATGAAATTCATGGTATACAGCTTGGCTCTGATCATAGCAGCGATTCCGGACTCTTTGGCGGAATAAATGACTCATTTGCAATATATGATTTAGTTATTAAAAACTCTACTGTAAGATCTGCTGCTGCATCAGGTGTGCTTATAGGTAAAGTTGCATCTGATCTGACTGTGACAAATGTATGGGTTAACGGAAAGGTTGATGTGTACGGAGTAGATTCCGGTGGACTTATTGGATATATAGTTTCAGGAAATGTAACGCTGAAGAATGACAGTGTCTTTGCCGGATCCGGAACCGTAAGTAATGCAACAAATGAACCCAAAACCGGTAATGTTGGTGGATTGATCGGAAGGATTTCAGGAGGTAATATCAAAATAAGTAACAGTTTTGCATCAGCAAATGTCATTGGAGATGGTACCGGTATCGGTGGATTTATAGGCGCTATAAATCCTGTAAATCCTGCCGGTTGTACGGGAACCATAAGTAATTGTTATTCCAGCGGTTATACCAATAATGGAATTGGGGTAGTGAGTGTAACAGGCCGAAACTGTAAAGGCATAGGCGGATTTATAGGATATGCTCTTGGTGTGGTGACAATCGAAAAGTGCTTTTCAACCTGCTACATAACATCAGCATGTGCAACTCAATATCCTGGAGATGTTATTGATTATATGGGAGGATTTGTTGGTATTGCTTCAGGTCAGCTTAGAATTGATAGTTGTTATACAATCAGTGATGTAATACCGACAGGAGTGAATCCTTCCCACTACGGATTATTTGCAGGCATAACGGATGGCAGTGTAGCAATAACGGATTCATATTACATTAACAGATTTAGTCGTCTGCTGAATCCAATTGCCGTAAACGGAACCGACAGCGTGGTAAATCCTGATAATGTATATGATCCCGGAAATAATATTTATCCTGAACATATTCTTGGTAATGCTGAGAATGCCACATTATCAGCTTATACTTATCATCATGATACCAATACTATTATCTCGGCTATAGGATATCCTTACAAGAACTGGACCGATGCAAACGGAGGAGTACCCGAAAGCACACCATTGATAGTATTCTACGGTGACTGGTAAATCAAAAGAATCAAAAGAACAAGAGCTGCGAGAAATCGCAGCTCTTTTCAGGTTAGTTCAGGTAATTCGAAAGCATGGGAAGATATGATCTTATTTCATCTATTATCCCGACGCATCGCTTTTTTGATAATCCGCCTCCGGTGCCGACAGTTATAAGGTCCTCATCAGATATATTTTTGCCTTTATTATTGACAGAAGTTGTATGTTCCCCGAAATAAGTGTTACTGTAGGTGAGGTCGTAGGCCGGAGCAAGAGTCCATCTGTCATCTTTTCGAAGAAATGAGAAGTTCTTGGTGTGGTCATCAAGGTTGTGGGTGAAGACATTGAAACACATTATCCTGAATAATTGCTCTGCCTGTAGTTTGTCTTCATGAGTGAGAATGTTCACCAGCTTTATAAAGGTTGAATAATCACAAGATGGAGCCCGGAAATCAACTTCAAGTATTCCGGAAAAAGTGAGGCTCAGGATCTTTTCGCCCTGACTTCTGTCGAAACGTTCTGTTTTGAAATATCCGGAACCTTTTCGGGAAGGGATTAGTGCAGTTTCGGTCATGATGATTCCGCACTGTTTTGCGCATAATGAATAGTCATATTCTATTTTACCGATATCAGGATCGTCCATCCCGGAAGGGAATTTGACGATCCATTCTCTGCCATCCTCAACGATGAAGATTTTTGGCCGTGTTCCTCCGCTTGATCCACCAAGGGTGTACAAGAGATCGATATTTTCAGAGGATTTAGATGACAGTAATGCTTTACAGGATTCTGCAATAGTGTCAAGATCCAGACCATGAATATAATAATCTTCGTTTTTGGATGGATAGTATTCCAAGGCGCCCATCCCGGTGGAACCTATGTATGCCAGTTTATCCAGAATGGAAATAGAGTCTGAATCTATATTCTGACTTGATAAAAATCTCTTCAGCAGTAACTGGCCCCATGCATCCGGTAAACTATCGGCGAATACTCCGAACAAACCGTAAAAATAATCTCTGGATGCGGGCTTGGGAACAAAAACCTCGCTTCGAAGTGGCAGTGAGAAGGGGCTTATGGCGAATCCGCTGCTGATCCAGGAATCACTGTACTGGAATGCAATCCTCCTGTCTTCGGTTTCTGCCAATGTTCCCACAAGTTTTCCTTTGTAATAGACATCAAGTGTTTTTTGCTTCATTTACGACCTCTTGGATATCTCTGTAAGGGACCTGTGTAAATAGTTCTTTGATCTCATCTGCAATGCCTAGTTCCAGTGAGATTTTCGTGAGTGACAGCAGCGATATCTCGCCGGTCTGCTCAAATTTTTTAAGTGCCCCATAGCTTACGTTGCTTCTTTCGGCCAATTGAATCTGAGTGAGTTTTTTTCGCTTTCTGATATTCTTAACTCTTTTAGCCAGGTTTTTATTTATTTCCGAGGGGGTCTCCCAAAAAAATTCGTCCATACATGCTCCTTTTAAACTGATACTATTATATCAAATTGCCTGATTTTGCTCAATAATTGCGATTATAATATCTAAAGAATTGATGATTGTTGAGACACATATTTTTTTTTGTGCCCCATGAGTGTTTTATTCTACAATAAACACCCATGAGGATATAAAGTTTAATTCGTATATTTATCTTGACAGACTGCCACCGGGTTTGTATTATTTCATTCATAACACTTTAGCGTGCTACTACGGTAGAGCGATGAAGCGGAAATCTCAGACATAATGAAATCTTATGACAGAAAGTTTTATTATGATGATATACTTAAATGAGTGAAAGTATATGTGAAAGCTGAAGATTTAAAAAGGTGAAATCATAAAAAGAAACCAAGCAGAAGTTTCTCAGACAGGACTTAGAAGAGGTGCCATATGTCAAAGTTTTTTAATTCAGTTTATAAAGGACTTACGCCTTATACACCGGGCGAGCAGCCACAGGACAAGAAGTACATAAAGCTAAATACCAACGAATCACCTTTTCCGCCGGCGCCGGGAGTCATTGCAGCGGTGAATGCTAAAGAAGCTGAGGATCTGAGGCTGTATTCAGACCCAGAGCTTAAGCCTCTAAAGGCACAGCTTGCTGAAACCTTTTCTGTTAAAAAGGACAATGTCTTTATCGGAAACGGATCCGACGAGGTTCTCAATTATGCTTTTATGGCATTCTGTGAGGATGGTATAGCATTCCCTGACATCACCTACAGCTTTTACAGTGTAATAGCTGATCTCAATAAGGTAGAAGCGGACATTAAGCCACTGAACAAGGATTTTACAGTTGATATAAGCGCATATCTGGGAGAACAAATTACTGAGGAAAGTGTTAATTGCAGTTCTTACAGAAGTAATGATGATAGTGCTGAAAACAGAATTGATATTAAGAACACTGGAGAAAGCACTGAAGTAGGTCCGGAGAATAAATCTGATGAAATAGCCGGGAGAAGATACAAAGGTATAGGCAAGAGCATCGTCATAGCAAATCCTAACGCGCCCACAGGTATCAGATTAAGTCTTTCCGATATCTCAAAGATCTGTGAAGCCAACAGGAATCATGTTGTGATCATCGATGAAGCTTATATAGATTTTGCGGAGGAGGGTTCATCGGCGGTTGCCCTGATCGGAAAATATGAGAATCTTCTGGTGACTCAGACCTTCTCGAAGTCCAGATCCATGGCAGGCGCAAGAGTCGGATTTGCTCTTGGAAACGAGGCCCTCATTCAGGATCTGGAGACACTGAGAAATTCCAATAATCCATATAATGTGAACAGGATTTCCATGAAGTGCGCAGTTGAAGCACTGAGGGATAAGGATTACTTTGACACAAACTGCCGTAAGATAAAGGAAAACAGAGCCTATACGAAGAAGGCTCTTGAGGGTCTCGGATTCAGGGTACTTCCTTCAGAGACCAATTTCCTCTTTGCGGAAAGCAATATGATAGAGGGCGGAGAGCTGTACAGGGCACTAAAGGAGAGAGGGGTTCTGGTTCGACACTTCAATGATCCGAAGATTTCAAACTTCAACAGAATCACCATAGGTTCCGGGGATGAAATGGATGCATTTCTTGAAGCGGTTACTGATATCCTGAACTTTCCGGATCTGAGATGCGGGTCTTGACATCATAAGTGAGTGGCAAATACTTGGGACACTCACATCATAGCATGACCAGGACTATTTAGTTTAAGACAGAGTGGCCTGTTATTGTGTATGTTCAGGCGTTATTGGGAAAATGAAATATTGGATAGGGTCCTTTAGACCATATTTGAGGATCAGACAGGAATTCATATAAATCATCTACCTGCCTGAGTTAGGAGATATATTTAAAGAAAGGCTTCAGCCTATTTTTCGGGGTGAGTAAATGAGAACAGCAGAAATAAACCGTGTAACAAATGAAACAGATGTGAATCTCTGGCTTGATCTTGACGGAGACGGCAAGGAGTCGGAGATCAAAACAGGAATAGGATTTTTTGACCATATGATGACTCTTCTCAGCCGTCACTCCGGAATTCAGATGAGCCTGAGCTGCGAAGGAGATACCTGGGTGGACGACCATCACAGCGTCGAAGACATTGGCATCACTCTGGGTGAAGCCCTGAAGGAAGCACTGGGGGACAAGAAGGGTATCAAAAGATACGCAAGCCTCACACTTCCCATGGATGAGGCGCTGATACTTGTTTCCGTTGATGTGAGCGGAAGGGGAGGCTTCTACGGAGACATTCCATTCCCGACAGAAAAGATCGGAACTTTCGACACACAGCTTGTCACTGAATTTATGACAGCATTTGCGGCTAATGCAGGCATCACACTGCATGTGAGAGAGCTTGCAGGTTTCAACAGCCACCATATAGCAGAGGGATGTTTCAAGGGTCTCGCTCATGCACTGAGAGAGGCGGTTTCCATAGATGAACGTTTCGAAACCGACATCCCCAGCACCAAGGGGGTACTTGCCTGATGATCACAACAAAATTAAACAATCTATATGAGAGATACGGCTACCGTCAGTTTAAGATGACGAAGTTCGAGCCTTATGATCTTTATGCCGATAACAGGGACTTCCTTAAGTCAAACCAGCTCATTACCTTTACGGATCTGGACGGGTCACTTCTGGCGCTGAAGCCGGATGTTACCCTGAGTATCATCAAGTCAAATCTGGGAGGTGAGGAAAAGGTCTACTACAACGAGACTGTTTACCGTCCGAAGAACCACAGGTATCATGAGATACTTCAGTCAGGCATCGAGTGTATAGGAAAGATCGATTCCTACAGCGAGGCTGAGGTCATTGCCCTGGCTGCAAAGTCCCTCCAGCTTATTTCAGACAGGTATGTAATCAGAATTTCCGATGCGGCATTTCTGAAGCAGATGTTTGATACCATGGGTCTCAGCGAAAAAGCGGAGGAAGAAGCTCTGAAACTGTTCTCCATGAAGAATGCGGCAGGCTTTGATGAGATGGTCAGAAAGGGTATGCTCACTGAGGCAAGTGCCGGAACCCTCAAGAAGATGGTGGATCTGTATATGCCATTCAAGGAAGGTGTTGCAGAGCTTAAGAAATATGCTATTTCCAATGTCTCTGCAAAGATGGCTTCGCATCTCGCAGAGCTTGCGGCCATTTTTGAAAGCTTCGGAGTTCTGGAGTCGATATACCTCGATTTTTCACTGGTAAATTCCATGGATTATTACAACGGAATCATGTTCCAGGGAGCAGTTGCGGATATTCCTTTCACAGTTCTTTCAGGGGGACGCTACGACAAGCTTCCTGAAAAGATGGGACGTAATGTTGGAGCCATAGGTTTCGCTCTTTACCTTGACACTGTTGAGAACTATCTAGTGAAACCACACGACTATGATGTGGATTATCTCATCACCTATGACGGTGAAAAGGACACTGCGGCGAAGGTGGCTGCGGTTGTGGAGACATTTAACCATGCGGACTGTAAGGTGAGAAGTGTGAGGCTTGATGAGCTGAGTACTATGGAGCACAAGATAAAGGCCAGAAAGACATTAAGCCTTCAGGAAGCGGAGAAGGAGGCGGCTGAAATATGATTAATATAGCACTGGCAAAGGGACGTCTCGGAGAGAAGACGTACTCCATGATGGCGGCTGCGGGCTTTGACTGTCCTGCGATCCTTGAGAAGAACAGAAAGCTTACTTTCGAAAATACCGAAAAGGGCGTTCGTTACTTCTGGGTCAAGCCGTCGGATGTGGCCATATATGTTGAAAGAGGCGCAGCAGACGTTGGTGTCTGCGGAAAAGATATATTACTTGAATACGAACCGGACATCTATGAGCTTTTAGATCTTGATATAGGAAAGTGCCGTATGTGTGTGGCGGGACCCAGGGATTTCTATGACAATGAGGAAAGGACACTCAGAGTCGCTACCAAGTTTTCCAATGTTGCAAGCAAATACTACGAGTCCATAGGCAGAGATATCGACATCATAAAGCTGAACGGCTCCATAGAGATCGCTCCACTCCTCGGACTCAGCGATGTCATCTTCGATATAGTTGAGACAGGAAGCACACTCAGGGAGAATGATCTTCATGTACTTCAGGAAGTTGTGCCTGTCAGCGCGAGGCTTATCTGCAACAAGGTCAGCTTCCAGTTCAAGCATGAGAAGATCATGGAGCTGAGAGACGGACTTTCGAGGATAGTGAACAGCGGCGAGAAGGTGGAGACCATCAAGCTGGAGCATTAA
>DFGZ01000011.1 GCA_002371295.1 Oribacterium sp. UBA3737
TATAAACTTACTATACGAGGAGGATACTTATGGATAAGATCGTGATGTCTGCTGATAAAGCATTGGAGCATCTCATGGAGGGAAACCGCAAATATGTGGAAACTGATATGATGAACGGAGATGTTTCCTGTAAAGCGCGTTTAAAGACAGCCGGAAAGGGACAGGAGCCCTTTGCGGTGGTGGTGACCTGCTCTGATGCGAGAGTCATTCCGGAGACCATATTCTCCACAGGGATAGGTGAACTTTTTGTCATCAGGGTTGCGGGCAATGTTATCGACGATCATCAGCTGGGAAGCATAGAGTATGCGGCCAGCCATCTGGGTACGAGACTTATCGTAGTCATGGGACATACCAACTGCGGCGCCATAGGAGCTGCCTTCCATCCGGATGATGACAATAAATACATCAGGTTTATCCTCCATGAGATCCGGGAAGCCATAAGAGATGAAAAGGACCCCGAAAAGGCATGTATTCTCAATGTTAAGCACAGTGTAGCTGCGGTGGAGGAAAGTCTCGAGATACAGAAGGAGGAGCATGAGCACAGCCTGAAAGTAGTGGGAGCTCTGTACCATATAGATACCGGAAAGGTGGATTTTCTGTAAATGGAAGTAATGCGCCCTTTGGCAGGTTCAATAAATCTGTTATGTAGAGCCAACCTTCGCGAAGCGTATTTTTCTGGCCGGATTTTCCGGTAGTACAGTGCGGTAAGCGGTCCGATATCGACTCAAGACACTTACAACGTAAAAAAACAGGAATCGGTCTGCGTCATGCCGATTCCTGTTTTTTTAGTGGTAGTTCATCATTTTGGCTGAGATATTCGAAAAAACTCGGGAATTTCTCGCCGTTGTTAATGTGTTCAATGAGTTCGTTTATATCTGTACCGTGAAGCTTAAGGCTCTCCATAAGCTGCTTTGCCATGAGAAAATCACTTCTGTGCCCTTCGAATTCATGAAACTGTCTGGCCCTTTTTCTGTTGAACTGTTTCATCTCGGTGGCATATACAATCTCGTGCAGTGATATGGCATCGTCCAGAGCATTGTGCCTGTCACGTTTTCTGCAGTTGCAGATAAAGGAAGCATTCTCAACGGAAGTGACGGATTTTGTTCCCAGCTTACTGCAGATATCGGGTGCGATATCTACGAAGAGGTCAAGTATATCCCGTTCCTCCTTCGGAATATCGTAAAACTCACAGTTCCAGTTCATCATAGGCAGATCGCTGCCGCCCCAGGTGAAGATCTTTGTGATATTGTGACGAAGTATATATTCTCTGAATGCTCTGTAAACCACAGTGAAACCTTCAGCCTTGTCTATAACTGACTGAGGTATGTTTGTGAGTTCTCGTATAGCCTGATAAACCTTTCCGTTATTCTTTTCCGGCCGGCAGAAGGATTGAAAAGGTTTTTTAACAGGCATCTGCTTTTTGCTTTTACATGGTATAACTGCGATATCGATCAGACTGTAATCAAAGTTTCCGTCTGACTGTCTCAGTGAGTTGAACTCAGCATCAAAAAAACCAATCATCGCTAACCTCCTGAAAAAATTACGACTAATGATATCATTTACCATGTTAAATGAACAAGAGGTTATTTATAAAATTTCTGAAACTTCCGGGATAAGCAGTGATTTGATTTTGTTGTTTCAGTACCAGAAATCAAGATCTGACTCGGGAATGCCTATCTTTTTTGCGTCAAAAACGGGGTTCTTTCCTGCAGCTCTCTGCTCTTTTTTACGAATTTGCTCTCTGATTGTACAGGAACATGATGATTGCGGCTCCGATTATAAGTACATAGCCTGCGATACTGAAGATATCCGGGATGTCACCGAACAGGAAAAAACCGAGAAGTGCTGCCCAAAGAACCTGAGTATAGTCGTAGACAGAGATCTGTTTGGAGGGAGCATTACTGTAGGCGGCCGTGACGGAAAACTGGCCCCCTGTGGCTGCGGCACCTGCAAGGAGAAGCATGGTGAGCTGGTGAAGGCTCATGGGGTGATAGTTCGCGATGATATACGGAAGAACCGACAGGCAGGAGAAAAGTGAGAAGAAAAGTACTATGGTCGCGCCTTTTTCTCCGCCGAGACTTGCTTTTCTTACAAAGGTATAGGCAAGTCCTGCACTCACACCTCCCATAAGACCTGCAAGAGAACCTGCCATATCTAGGTTCTCAGGTGATGGCTTCACTACGAAGAAGCATCCTGCGAATGCTATCAGGATGATGAGAAGGTGCATGGGCTTCAGTTTCTCCTTTAATATAAAGAAGGAGAAAATAAGTACCATGAAGGGCGCCATTTTGTTCAGTATGGAAGCATTGGCAAGAGTCAGATGATCAACCGCATAGAAGTTGCAGAGGATTCCCACGGTTCCGAAAAAGGATCTGAGAATCAGTACGGGGAGGTTCTTCTTTGCAGGGTGGAAGCCCTCGCCGCCTTTTATGATCATGAGGACGGCAATGAAAACCGCCACCAGATTTCTGAAAAAACTTTTCTGTATGCTTGGGACGTCGCCGGCCAGGCGGACGAAGATATTCATCAGATTGAAGAAAAATGCAGATAAACAAATGAAAAGGATAGCCTTGCTTTTTTTAGTCATAATACCTCCTAATAAAATGCTGAAGGTATTATGAGAGAAAAAACGCATAATGTAAAGCCCCGGGGGACCGGGGCTCATGTGACTAAATTTTTTATGACGTCTGTAACGTAATCGGCATCCCTGATGGTGGTATCATGGCTTATGGTGAGCCTGAGGCTTGACCTGGCCTCATCTTTACTCAGCCCCATGGCCATAAGCACATGGCTTGGTTCCAGAGAACCGCTGGCGCAGGCAGAACCGGCACTGGCATAAATCTGCTTTTCATTGAGAAGAAGGAGAAGAGTCTCGCCATCTGTGCCCGGGAAGCAGACATTGACGTTATTCGGGAGCCTTGATTCGCGGCTTCCGTTAAGCTTTGCCCTCGGAATTTCTGAGAGCAGCCTCTCTATAAGATGATCCCGTACTTCTGTCACCTCAGGAATCCTTATGCCAATGTTTCTTGAGGCGATCTCTGCCGCCGCGGCAAAACCTGCTATGGCAGGGACGTTCTCGGTGCCGGCCCGCCTTCCGCGTTCCTGGGCGCCGCCGTGGATGAAGCCCGGAAGGGTGATGTCACGCTTCATATAAAGAAAACCTGTTCCCTTTGGTCCGTTAAGCTTATGAGCACTTGAAGACATAAGGTCAACATTAAGATCGGAAACATCCAAAGGGATGTGTCCATAGGCCTGAACCGCATCTGTATGGAAAAGTATCCGCTGTCCGGTCTCTGCATGATGTCTCTTGAGTGCTTCGCCAATCTCTTTTACCGGCTCAATGGTACCGACCTCATTGTTTGCTGTCATGATGCTTACAAGGATGGTATCTTCCCGGACAGAGGCCATGACATCTGCAGGATTGACATGGCCATAGGAATCCACATCGAGATAAGTGACCTCGATTCCACAGGATTCCAGATATTCACAGGTGTTTAAGACGGCGTGATGTTCTATTTTGTCGGTTATGATGTGCCCCGGGAGTCTCTTTTTCAGAAGAGCAGGGCGTGCCTGTTCAAATGCACCGGTAAGCGCCCAGTTATCGGATTCCGATCCTCCGCTCGTGAAATAAATCTCCGAAGGCTTTGCGCCTATAGTGGAAGCTATGGTGCGCCGGCTGTTTTCTACTGCGCTTTTGGCTCTCTGGCCCGGCATATAAATGGTGGATGCATTACCGAATTCGTCTGTAAGGTAAGGCATCATGGCCTCAAGGGCTTCTTTTGAAAGCGGCGTTGTGGCCGCATTGTCCATGTAATAATTTTTCATGGGAATTATATTAATGATATTGAGTGCGCTATGCAATATGTATGTATGAAATAACATGACGTGAATGTCAAAAGTCGATATAGAAGCGTTTCGAGCTTTGAACTCTCACGATAAGACAGGAACCACCCCGGATATAGCTTAAAAGCGGTTAATGTGCTAGAATATAAGGATATTAAGAACGGTCGGGAAAATGTGATATGCAGCAGTGAGCGTGGAGAGAGTGCTGCGTATTCTGGAGTTATGGCATAGAATAGTTTGATGATATAGGCTGCAGGGTGTGAACCGGGAGGGTTTCACGGACGGGAGCTCTCACTTATGTCATGAATGAAATATCAGTCAGAATTCTGTGGTATGGCGGTTTTGCTATACCATGGTTTTTTAGTTCCATTTTTTCGGAAAAACAGCTGTTTCCCGGCAATCGCAGTTTTATCGAAGGAGGTGGTGCGGAATGACAACAGTATGGTATGAGGAATTGGGAATAGAGCCGGTGGCGGTGGTTATCATCGCTCTTGCCCTTATGCTCGCAACCGGATTTCTCATGACACGTATCACAAAAAGACTTCATCTCCCCAATGTTACGGCTTATATAGTGGGAGGCATTCTGATAGGCCCCTATGTGCTTAATCTGGTTCCGGAGAGGATACTGAAGGGGACCGCATTTCTGCCGGATATAGCATTGGCATTTATAGCCTTCAGTACCGGAGAATTTTTTCAGGTGGAAAAGCTCAGGAAAAACGGAGGCAAGGTGGTCATCATCACGGTGATGGAGTCTGTTCTTGCAGCGGTTCTTGTTTTCTTCCTCACCTGTTTCGTGCTGAATCTTGATCTGGCGTTTTCCGTTGTTCTTGCGGCCCTTGCTACAGCCACGGCACCCGCATCTACCATCATGACCATACGGCAGACCGGTGCAAAGGGTGACTTTGTCGAGACCCTCCTGCAGGTTGTGGCACTTGACGATGTAGTGGGTCTGGTGCTCTACAGTGTTGCCATATCCGTTGCGGTAGCGTCCCTCTCAGGAGGCGGATTTCAGCTTAGCAGCGTCATGATCCCTGTGCTTCAGAATATGATGATGCTGGTTCTGGGTGCTGTTTTCGGACTGCTGATGAAACTGAATATAGCCAATCGTCAGAAATCCGATAATCGTATCATCATATCCATTGCTTTTCTTTTCGGCTATTGCGGAATATGTGCGGCGGCAGGTATTTCACCGCTTCTCGGATGTATGATGATGGGCATGGTGTATATCAATACTTCCGGAGACAGTCTTCTGTTCAGGCAGCTGAATTATTTCACACCGCCCATACTTCTTCTTTTCTTCGTGCGTTCCGGAGTTTCCTTTGATCTTGGAGCCCTGACGGGTTCTTCGGGAAGTATAGGTAGTGCGCCTCTTGTAGTGATAGGCGTCATGTATTTTCTTGTCCGTATCGTAGGCAAGTATATGGGGGCTTTTATCGGGTGTCAGATGGTCGGAAAGGACAGGAAGGTAAGAGATTATCTTGGGCTTGCACTGATTCCCCAGGCGGGCGTTGCTATCGGACTTGCAGCTTTGGGCGCACGTACCCTTGGAGGAGAGATGGGACGGGGGCTTGAAACTATAATTCTGTCCTCAAGTGTTCTCTATGAGCTTATAGGCCCGGGATGTGCGAAGCTGTCCCTGTATCTGTCCGGCTCCTATTCTACGGTACTTGAAAAGATCGTGGATGTGAACGAGACCACAGAGGACGGTGTAAGGAAAACAGAGGTGGAGCTTCTTATCGAACGTATACAGAAGATACAGAAGGAATTACCGGATCATGATGAAAGTGAGAATGAAAAGGCATTTAATGATGCCGCTGAGGAGCAGTTTGAGAGCTTGTACAGAAGTGTGCACATTAATCAGAGAGCAAGGAGGAAGCTGCTATGAATGCTAATGATATCATGAATACATGGCGGACTGTCAGGGATCCCATGGCACAGCTTTTGGGTCCATGGTCGGAAGGACTTACCACGGGTTCCATCCTTTTGCGGATCACTCTTTCGATGATGTTTTCGTCGGTGATAGGATGGGAGAGATCCAGCAAGCGGCACTCTGCTGGACTCAGGACCTTTATTCTGGTATCCCTCGCATCTACACTGGTCATCATAGTGGACCAGTACGTGGCTTATTTTGTGGAGAAGGGCAGCTTCGTGCTTTCTGCGGCGGCTATCATAGGAGTGGCGATCATAAGCATTAACTCCATGTTCTACAGCTCCAGAAACCAGATAAAGGGACTCACCACCTCGGTGGGACTGTGGACTTCCTGCATAGTGGGACTTTCCCTGGGAATGGGCTTTTACACCGCAACCTTTATAAGCTTTCTGGCGCTTCTCGTTACCCTTTCGTGGTTCCCGGTTCTGGAAAGCTATCTCAAGGACAGATCAAATCATTTTGAGGTTCACCTTGAGCTGAAGAACAGTGTGTATCTCCAGGATTTTGTGTCAACTATAAGGCGTCTTGGCCTGAGCATCGACGAGATAGAGCTTAACCCGGCCTATGCAGGCTCAGGGCTAAGTGTCTATTCCATCGCCATCTCCATATCCAGTGAGGAGCTGAAAAAGTACAAGACTCACGAAGAGATCATAGAGGCCCTCCGTTCGCTTGAATATATCTATCATATCGAAGAGATGCAGAGATGATGCAGGTCTAACCCATCACATGAATTCTTAATAGTAAATAAAGGAAAGCCTGCCGGTGATGAAAGTCATCGGCAGGAATTTTTCGTTATAGGGAAAAGTTGAGCGATTTTACGGCAGAACGGGTATTTGGATTTAAAAGTTGAGTAGAAATACGACAAGGTTGAGCGAATGTACGGAAATTTGAGAAAAAACACGTAAAATCGGGTTATAAATGAGGCAGTAACGAAGGTTTTTTGCAGGATTAGTCCTTAAATACGGTGGTTTCCGTAAAATGACTCACACTTTATCCATGGAGTGTTCCGTAAAATCACTCAACTATTACCGGAACAGGCTTAATCGTAATCTTTCAAAATAAATTAGAGGGTCATATACGAATTCGGGTAAAACCGATTCGTGCATGACCCATGGATGTAAAAATGAAAAACCGGGAGTGGCAGGCTCCCGGTTCTTCAGAATAAAAAAGAGAAAAAGGTAAAAAAGATCCCATCATGCTTTAGAGTCAAATACTTTTCCCAGACCGGTATCTTCAGCAAGGCTCTGAGATACAGTATTTTCGATGGGATATGATATCTTTGTTGATGTTTCGCCTCCGGAAACATAGGTGGTTCCGCATTCCGGACAAATAGCAGTTTTTATACTTACAGAAGCCTGTAATACTTTTCCGCCATTTTCTTCAGCCTTCTGATATGCATTGGCCACGTGCTCCTGTTCGTGAGCTCTGACTTTTGAAGGAGCTTCGCTGACGGAAATGTGTGATGCGGACTTGAAAGAGACATCCATCTCGTTGGATCCGTCCTGATACTTACGCTGTTTACAGGTCTTACACTCGGAAGGAGAACTGATTCGGCCTGCTTTTACGGTATCTGAATCATCTCCGACTGAATTGTCCTTGTTCTGACCATAGCCGGTCTGGAATTGTCTGTAATTCAGATAACCCTGGGCACCACCGTAATAGGCTCTGAAATATCGTTCGTATGGATTACTGTCAGAGGACTCTGAACCGACAGCACCGATAGGATTAATAGCCATATCGCTCCTTTCCAAAAGTCCGACAGAATCATAGTGTCAGCAGATAGTAAATCGGACTTTTTGATTTTTTTATACCTTTAGTTAAATCACGATCATAGGTTGATATCTAAAATAATTATAACATTAAAGGGGGGGATTCTGTAAAGTCGGAACTGACACAAAACGGTAAAAAATTAAGTAAAAATATAAGAAAATCAAGGTGAAAATTTGGTTAAGAAATATTTATAAAACGTATATAAAAATATTATAAAAACACTTAAAAGATAGTGGCAAAGACAACTTGTTGTGCTATAATGAACGCATAAATACAAGATGTAGACATTGTAAACGCGCTGTGACCAATCCAATGGCAGTGCCCCGCACACTAAATCCGCATGGTTTTTCCTCCTCCCCATTTGAAAAGCCCTGCGGATTTTCTAATGTTCAAAGACTAATTCTATATTTCCTGTATCATTGGATCGAATATGTGGTATGAGGCGGTAATGAGTCTGAAAATAATGTCGAATATTATGATGTAAAGGGCTTTGAGCGCTTCAAAGGAATCCGTAAGGATTCCTGCACAACTGCCTTCGATTTTTAATCGAAGGAGCCACGCGGCTTTGAGCGCTTCAAAGGAATCCGTAAGGATTCCTGCACATTGCGCACGGATGTGTGCGGTGGCGCTATCAGTGAGTAACAAATTCTTTTGACAATGTCATCATATAGGGGGGGATTATGGCGTATAGTGCATCGCAGTTATTCAGGATTCTGTTAAAGGACTATTCACTGCTTGATTTTGAGATAGCTCTGTCTAACAATCCCAATTTCAGAGCAGTGCCCATATCATGGAAAGAAATCAGCATTGAAGGGCATGATGTGGTAGTGAAACATCTGGATGAAGAAATAGTACTGACACAGTCTTCGTTCAAGATGATGAGTGTAAAGGCGTGTATGAGGGATAAAGACAATTACTATCCTATACTCTTTTATGAAGGTGATGCGGCTTATATCACATTCAGTGAAGTCCCGGATCATGCTGACAAAGATACCCTGAGGGAAGCCATCACTGAGGATATATTCTACGAAGTCTGCAGTTATCTGAATATCAATACCAGGAAGAAGCTGATAGAGTTTCTGAAGGGCGGATATAAGCATTTTAAGAACAGTAACGAAATCGAAGATGACTATGAGCTTATCAGTGATACTTATCTGCACAAGAGTAGAGGGTAGACCGGAGAGAAGTCTTTGAAAGTTGAGTTGTTTTACGGATGAGTTGAGCGATTATACGTAAAATTGAATAAATGTACGGCCGTATCATGGGGCAATAATTAAAAATGCCCTGTGATACGGAATTTTTTTGCTGATTCTGCCTTTTTTTTCATCAAAAAATATTTGCATTAAGATGATTTCCGTAAAAATACTCACCCAAAACAGATTATCAGGGGGCTTACCGTAAATTTTCTCACAGTTCAGTTATTTGTTTTCACAGAACCGGTCATCATATGACGGAACGATACGATGTTATATTATGAGGTGCATCGAAAGCAGAGAAAAATACTTAATTATGAGCGCAATCACGGTATGATTTAATACAATATCTGGGATAACATAACTGTATGGCATGGCTTCGGGCTTTAGTGCTATTCTATAGGTAATACCAAAGTTTCTTTATAGGGAGGGACTGAAATGAATAGCTTAGTTATCTTACTTGTAGCAGGTGTTGCCTTACTGGGAGGATACCTTCTTTACGGCAGATACCTTGCAAAAACCTGGGGCATCGATGAGGGTGCCATTACTCCGGCCACAAAGTATGAGGATGGAAAAGATTATGTGCCGTCTTCAAAGCTGACAGTATTTGCGCACCAGTTTTCATCAATTGCGGGAGCAGGACCGGTTCAGGGACCGATTCTTGCAGCAGCTTTCGGCTGGGTGCCCTGTCTTCTCTGGCTTTTGTTCGGAGGAATTTTCTTTGGTGCAGTACAGGACTTCAGTGCTATGTACGCATCGGTAAAGAATGACGGAAAGTCAATCGGTATGGTTATCGAGAAGTACATCGGAAAGGCCGGAAGAAGATTCTTTTCACTGTTCTGCTGGCTTTTCACCTTGCTGGTAATCGCAGCATTCACATCCATGGTATCCAGCACATTCAACGGCTTCACAAAAGCTGCAGACGGAACTACGGCTCAAAACTTTAACGGAGCTGCCGCTGCTTCCATTTCAATGCTGTTTATCTTCGTTGCCATGGCTTTCGGGCTTGTTGAGAAGCGCTTCAAAAATATGAAGGAAGGCCTGAGAGTTGTGCTGGCCATCGGACTTCTTGTGGCCATGTTCGCAGCAGGAATGGCTATGCCGATGTATCTCACTGCACCACAGTGGAATTACGTTATCATGGCATATCTTTTTGCGGCATCTGTTATGCCTATGTGGCTTCTCATGCAGCCGAGAGATTACCTTACAACATTTATGCTTCTCGGCATGATCGTCGGAGCGGTTCTCGGACTTGTGGTAGCTCATCCTGAGATGAAGCTCAATGCTTTTAACGGATTTGTGCTCACAGCTGCAAACGGCTCACAGAGCTTCATTTTCCCGACACTTTTCGTCACCATCGCATGTGGTGCTGTTTCAGGTTTCCACAGCCTTGTATCTTCAGGGACATCTTCAAAAACTGTAAAGAATGAAAAGGATATGCTCTTTGTAGGATACGGAGCAATGGTAGTTGAGACGCTCCTCGGTGTCTGCGCACTTCTCGTTTGCGGAGCAGTTGCTGTAAACGGTGCAGTTCCTGCAGACCTCACACCCTTCCAGATCTTTTCACAGGGCGTTGCAGGTTTCCTTGAGACCTTCGGAGTTCCCAACACTATTGCCAATGTTTTCATGACAATGTGTGTATCAGCACTTGCACTTACATCGCTTGATTCAGTAGCAAGAATCGGAAGGATGTCTTTCCAGGAGCTTTTTGCAAGTGATGAAACAGACAAGTCAAAGATTCCGGCATGGCAGAAGCTTTGCCTCAACCAGTATTTTGCTACCACTATCACTCTTTTCTTCGGTTATCTTCTCTGCCTCGGTGGTTATGCCAATGTCTGGGCACTTTTCGGATCTGCAAACCAGATGCTTGCGGCTCTCGTACTTATCGGTGTTGCGGTATTCCTGAAAGCAACAGGCCGAAACGGAAAGATGCTTTATGTTCCGATGGGAATAATGCTTACAGTGACATTCTCAGCTATTATCCTCAATATCATCGGTAATGTTAAGGCACTTTCATCAGGAACAGGAACATTCCTTGTAAACGGGTTACAGCTCATTGTGGCTGCTTTCCTTATCGTTCTCGGAGTTCTTGTGGCAGTGACCTGCATCAGAAAGCTTCTTTCAACAAAGGCAGAAGGCATGAAAGAAAAAGATGCAACAGCTGCATAAATTAAGGCAATTGTCGCCGGACATACATATCCCGGCAATGATAAAACCAGGAGCAAAACTCCTGGTTTTTTATTTCGTGATAAGGCAGGCAGGCGCAACCGGAACCGATTGCAACGCTTAAGACCACTCTGCCCGAAAATCCTTTCACACACTTAAACCTCCGGCTTTTCCATCGACTTCAGGTACTGTGTCGGACTCATGTTGTGCAGCTTTTTAAAGCTTCTTGTGAAGCTTGAGTAGTCGGAAAAACCGCTGCAGGTGCAGGAATCCATGATGCTTTTCCCTTCACGTAGAAGCTGGTGGAAGTGCTGCATACGAAGCTCTGTGATGTAGGCATGTATGCTCTTCATGGTGTATCGTTTAAAGAGTCTGGAGAGATGTTCCCTGCTGGAGAAGGAGTCTTTGGCGATGTCGTAAACCGTGAGCTCGGGATCTGTAAAATGCTCACGGATGTAGGATACGGCCTGTTCCACTAGCAGGTTTTTGGCCAGTTCCGGTGCATGCTGCTCATGAAGGCTTTCTGTCATATATATGAAAAGAGTACGGAGCATATTGCCGCACAGTATGGACCGGCTGTCCGGATCTTTGACGTTTCTGCTCAGATCCATCTGTTCGAAAAATGAGCGTATCTCCCAGGCGGCAACATCTGTGGCACTGAATACGAGAGGTATCTGCAGCTTACAGAGCTCCTGAAAAGGTGCTTCGACCGCGACAGTGTCCCAGAAATCCTGATCTATCTGTGCCAGAAGTCTGTCGGATACGTCGGTGGAAATATCATATTTTCCATAGTGATAGACATCGGCCGGAAGGACGATGAGCTCACCTTCGTTAAGGTGAACCAGGGTTCCGTTCACAGAATACATTACTCCGCCGTACAGAGGCAGTATCAGCTCATAATACGGATGGGAATGTACGACAGACTGAACATTCGTACGGTTCGTGTACCAGGTTATGACTATGGGAAGAGGCAGCTTTTGCGTGGCTTGGCCCTTAGTAAGGAGAGAATCCGTAATATGATTGACTTTATGATGTAATGACATGAGTCCCCCTCTGTAACCCGATATGTGATGCCGGTTCGGGATACTTATATCTGATATTCATATCGCATTTCTAAAAGAGGAGCGCTGTTCATATACAGCAGCTCTTTTTTCTGCTCAAATGATAGTGAAAATAATATCAGCCCATATCACATTATGCAATATACCTGTCACATACGAATATACGAAAAAATAAAGTTGATGATAGAATTGTGGCAAACATAAACAAATGAAAAGTTTGGAGATGTCAAAAAACACAGCAATTTCACGAAGGGAGATAAATGCATGAAAAAAGCTTCTGTCTATTTTGAAGCAGAGACCGTTTTTAACGATGATGCTATCAGATGGATGTTCCGGGCTGAGTACTACAGCTATGAACGTCTGAAGATTCTTTTCAGGGCAGGGTTAGGCTTACTTTTGCTTTTACTGGCATTTTTCTTTGTGAAGATCACTGCGGTCAAAGGTGTACTTATGCTGATAGGGTGCTGGTTCATGGTCAGTACCGATTTCCCAAGCAGGATGAGGGCTGAACAGCTTATTGAATCCAGAAAGGGACAGACAAGCAAGGTGCGATATCAGTTCACGGGTGATTCGGTGCTTATCGATCAGACAGGAAGATCACTTCCGTATGACAAGATAGACCGGATGCTGGTTGACAAGAGATGTTTCTATCTTTTCGAAAGCCGTCAAAATGCAGTCATGGTTCCTAGAGGAATCTGGGCTGAGGAAAAACAGCAGAGATTTGTGAATTTTCTTTCTGAAAAAACCGGCAAAGAATGGAAACAAAACAGAAGCATGCTGAGCATGAATCTGCGAGAGCTGCTGGATATGATCCACGACAGGCATGTTGAAAAAATCTCTTAAAAAGAGGAATTCCGTACAAGACTGTACTGAAGGAAAAAGATTTTTGGGTGTAGAAAAGACATCCGCATTATCACTGGAGGGTAAGATGAAAAAGAACAGAATTGTAGCATTGGCAGGAGCGATCCTTATGACAGTAAGCATGGCACTTACAGGATGCGGAGGATCAAATGCGTCTCAGACAGCAACTCAGGCTGCAGCAGGCGGTGAGGCATCAGGCGAGAAGACATTCAACATGAAGCTCGGTCACAACATGGCTGAGGATCATGCAGTAAATATAGCACTTAAGGGTTGGGCTGATACAGTCAAGGAGAAGTCAAACGGAACCATCAACATCGAGGTAGTTCCAAACGGTGTTCTCGGTTCAGAGACAGATATGATCTCACAGATCCAGGGCGGTGCTCTTGATATGGCAAAGGTTTCAGCAGCTACTCTCGGAAACTTCTCCAAGGCTTATACAGCATTCTCGGTTCCGTATCTTTTCAATGACAAGGAGTCATACTTCAAGGTACTTGAGAATCAGGACCTCATGAAGGAAGTATATGATGCAACAGCCGATCAGGGATTCCGCGGATTCACATGGCTTGATTCCGGTGCACGTTCCTTCTATACAAAGGACAAAGAGATCAGAAAGCCTGAAGATCTTAAGGGACTTAAGATCCGTACCATGGATTCACAGATGGCTATCGATATGATGAATGCTCTTGGCGGTTCAGCAACAGCTATGGGCTACGGAGACATTTACACAGCTATCCAGCAGGGCGTCATTGACGGTGCTGAGAACAATGTTACTGCTCTTCGTGATCACGCTGACGTTGCAAAGGTATACAGCTACGATATGCACACCATGATCCCTGATATCGTTGTTATCTCTCAGAAGGTTTGGAATGAGATGAGCGACAACCAGAAAAAGATCATGAACGAGACTGCTGCTGAGATGTCTTCAAACTACAAGCAGGCATGGAAGGAGTTTGAGGATCAGGTTATCAATGATGTTAAGGGCAAGGGCGTAACATTTGTAGAGGATGTTGATATCCCTGCATTCCAGGAGGCAGTAAAGCCTATCTATGAGAAGCTTCAGAAGGATGAGCCTGATACATACGCTCTTTGCGAGAAGATTCAGGCTGCTCAGAAGTAAAATCATGACTATAATCATAGACTGACCGGATTGAGTATATGGGGTACGGGATCCTCAGCCGGAGACTGAAAAAGTTTCCGGCTGAGGACCCGGCAGTCGGAAGGATGGATCATTTTGGAAAAATTAGATAAATATCTTACACTTGTCATGCGTTTTCTCATGGCAGCAGCCATGTTCGGGCTGCTTGTCTTCGGAACATGGCAGATCTTTACGAGATGGGTTCTGAAAGATCCATCTACTTTTACAGATGAGCTTTTGAGATATCTCCTCATCTGGGCTTCATTTATCGGTTCAGCATATTGCTTTTACAAGGACCAGCATCTGGCACTTGATCTGGTGACCAAAAAGGCAAAGGGCGGGTTTAAGCTCCTACTGGATATCTTCATTGAGGCAGCTATCATCTTCTTCGTAGTATATGTTTTCGTTATGGGTGGTGCAAAGCTCCAGGGCAATGCCACTAACTATTCATCAGTTATGCGTATCCCGTTCAAGACACTGTATGCGATTCTGCCTTTGTCCGGTGTATTTATCATCATTGCAAGAGTACTTAAGTATGCGAAGATGTTTATGAAGAAAAGTGATAAGAAGGGAGGACAGGAATAATGGGTGTTATACAGGCAACAGTCCTTCTGTTCGGTTCTTTCTTCGTGATGCTTCTCGGAGGTGTTCCCATCTCAGCTGGCATCGGAATTGCCTCTATCATAACAGCTCTTGCGAGCGGAATGGATTTCTCCATATTCAGTCTGACTGCAGCTCAGCGCTGCTTCTCAGGTGTTGATTCATTCTCACTCCTGGCACTTCCGTTCTTCTCATTGGGCGGCAATATCATGAACAAGGGCGGTATAGCAAAGCGTCTCGTTCGATTTGCACGTCTCTTCGTTGGAAAGGTTCCGGGATATCTGGCAGCTACAAATGTTCTTGCCAACATGTTCTTCGGAGCTGTATCCGGATCTTCTGTTGCGGCAGCTTCGGCAATGGGCTCCATAATGGGACCTCTTGAGAAGGATGAAGGATATGATCCTAATTACTCGGCAGCAGTTAATATCTGTTCAGCGCCTACAGGAATCCTGATTCCTCCATCCGGACCGCTGATCCTTTATTCCATTACAGCCGGTGGTGTTTCGGTAGCAGCCCTCTTCATGGGTGGTTACATCCCGGGTATCATGCTTGGTGTTTTCGTGGCAGGAATCGCCATCATCATGGCAAAGAAAATGGGATACAAGTCTTCAACAATCGTAGAGACAGAGTCTCCATTGAAAGTTGCTTTTGATGCCATCCCTTCACTCCTTGCGGTAATCATCGTTATGGGTGGAATCCTCGCCGGATTCTTCACAGCAACAGAGGCCGGAGTTGTGCTTTGCCTCTACTGCGGAGTTCTGGGAATAGTTTATAAAGAGCTTCATGCCAAGGAGTTTTATGAGCTTCTTGCGGACACCATGGTAAGCTCTTCAACTATTCTGTTCCTTATCGCATCAAGTTCCATCATGTCCTACGTTATGTCCTATACAGGAATCCCTGCAGCCATAAGCGCTGGACTCATGAGCATCAGCAGCAACAGATATGTGATCCTTTTCATCATGAATCTTTTCCTCCTTGTAATGGGAATGTTTCTGGATCTCACACCTGCTGTTCTGATCTTCACACCGATCTTCCTTCCTATAGCAAGGAGCGTAGGAATGAGTGACGTACACTTCGGTGTCATGCTCATCATGAACATGGGTATAGGTTCGGTAACACCTCCTGTAGGTTCCTGCCTCTTCGTAGGATGCGGAATCGCCAAGGTCGGTATCGAAGGAGTTACAAAGTATATCGTAAAGATGTTCGCAGCCATGGTTGTTGCGCTGCTTCTCGTAACATTTATGCCGATATTCACCTTGCTCATTCCTTACCTCTGCGGACTTGTTCCGAGCTTCTGGTGGTAAGAATAGTCAACAAAGCTGTTAGTTCTTGTCTTAGTCGTAGTTTTCGGAATCCACATGAGGAATGCGGTGTTTTCACATGTGCGGCAAGAGCATGAATAAGATTTAACGTACAGCCTGCATTACGATGTTTTGATGACCGGATAAGTGCAGGCTGTATTTTTATACCTAAATTTGAAAGGATAGTTATGGAAATCTGCTCAAAAGTCAAAAATACAGAAAAAATTAATGGGGCATATCTGATCCATACGGATAATGCTGACATAAAGCTTTATTTCCTGAGCGCTGACCTAATCAGGTTAAGAGCTTCTTTTTCCCACGAGTTTCCTGAGGAGTCCTATGTCCTGATGAAGACTGCCTGGGAGGACAGACTGGATCCTCTTTTTGAAGGTGAAAGAAAGAGAGTGGAGCCTGTGGAGCCGGAATTCACGGAGAGCGAGAGTGAGCTTCTTTTCGAGACAGAAAAGCTCAGCTTACATATCGGGAAAGCTCCTATCACTATAGAGCTTAAGGATGCGGAAGGCAGAACACTTTACAGCACAGAAAAGCTGAGTCCCTTCACACTGGATTCTAACCGCCGTATCACTAACTATTTCCGTATGAAGGAGGATGACTGTTTCTACGGATTCGGTGAAAAGGTGGGAGGAATCAACAAAAACAAGACATTCCTTCGCCAGCGTGCGACTGATGCCATGGGCTATGATGCAGAGAAGATGGATACTCTTTACAAGCACATTCCGTTCTTCATCCGCCTCGACAGAGAAACAAAGCAGGCAGTGGGCGTTTTCTTCCATAACTTCTATGAGTCAGTATTCAACATGGGCTGTGAGAAATCAAACTACTGGCCGAGATATGCCTACTGGCAGGCAGATGGCGGAGATATTGACATGTTTCTCCTTGCCGGAGGCACCATCAAAAAGGTTGTAGACCAGTATACAGAGCTTACAGGACGTCCCGCACTTCTTCCTAAACGTGCCATGGGCTATCAGGGTTCTTCCATGTATTACCCTGAGCTTGAAAAGGACAGTGATGATGCGGTTCTCGATTTCATTGATACTGTTCATGAGGAGGGATTCCCCATCGACGGATTCCATCTTTCATCCGGCTATACAAGCTATCAGAACAAGCGCTGTGTGTTCACCTGGAACAAGGAGAGATTCAAGGACCCCAAGGCATATTTCAAGGCAATGAATGAAAAGGGCGCTCAGAATGTTCCGAATATAAAGCCCGGCATACTTCTCATGCATCCATATTTCGAGGAGTTCGAGAAGGGTGATGTTTTCGTTAAGGATTCGAATGACCCGAAAAAGACCGCTGTCGGCATGTGGTGGGGCGGCGAAGGAGCCTTCTGGGACTACACAAAGCCGGAGGCCAGAGAGCTTTGGAAGAAATATATGAAGGAGGCTCTCATAGAAGTCGGTACAAATTCCATCTGGAATGATAACTGCGAGTACGACAGCCTCATGGACAAGGATGATATCGTTGATTTCGACGGAAAGGGCGGTACCATCGGACAGCTGAAGCCGGTCATGAGCACACTTATGTGCAAGCTTTCAAACGATGCTGTAAGAGAGAACGATCCTTCGGCCCGTCCGTATTCGGTGTGCAGATCAGGATGTGCAGGAATTCAGCATTATGCCCAGACATGGTGCGGGGACAACTACACGAGCTGGAATACACTGAAATACAACATACCAATCATCACCGGTATGGGACTCAGTGGTCAGCCGAACGAGGGTGCGGATATCGGAGGTTTTGCAGGTCCCGCTCCCGAGGAAGAGCTTTTCGTCCGCTGGGTGCAGCAGGGTATCTTCCAGGCAAGATTCTCCATTCACTCAGCTTCCAATGACAACACTGTGACAGAGCCCTGGATGTTCCACAATTCAACGGATCTTGTAAGAGATGCAATTCTCCTCCGGTACCGTTTTGCACCGTACCTTTACTCACTTGAGAAGGAAGCAACACTCACAGGTGCACCTGTGATGAGAGCACTTGTTTATGAGTATCAGAACGATCCGGAGGTATATGAGAACAGTTTTGATTTCCTTTTCGGAAGGGATATCCTGGTTGCCAATGTTTTGGAAAAGGGCGCGACCACACGCCGTGTATACCTTCCTGCCGGAAACCGCTGGTATGACTGGAACGACAGTTTCCGCTGCTACGAGGGGGGACAGACAATCGAGATTCCTGTTGATATGTCATCCATTCCTATGTTCCTGAGAGAGGGGGCCATCGTTCCGAAGGCAGAGAACCAGCTTATGAGCATGGAGAAGGACAAGGTCACAGATCTTCTTCTCACGGTTGTCCCCGGGGAAGACAGAGAGTACTGCATGTACGAGGATGACGGTGTTTCCAATGCTTATGAAAAGGGACAGTACCTTGCAACAAAGATTTCCATGACCGGTAAGAGTGTTGTGAATCTCAGCTTCTCACGGGAGGGTGATTATGAGGACAGCATCAAAACCGTTAAGGTCGAGATGATAAAGAAGGAAAGAAGCCCGTTCTGGGTAAGTCTTTCCGGAAAGAAGCTTAAGCACTTCCTGAACCGTCATCAGTTTGATAAGGCAGCTGAGGGCTGGTATTACAGTCAGACCAAGAGGAGCGTGGAAGTGAAGTATGAGAATCCGAAAGAGGATTACCATCTTAAGGTTTCTTTTGAGGATTTTGATCTCATTGGGATGTAAGAAACTGTTCATCCAATGATATTAAATTCAACAGTACATCCATCAGAACCCGGGCGCTTCGGCAGAAAAATCTGTAAGCGCCCCCTAAGAAGCAGTAATCCTTGGTCAATCGCCAAGTTTTCTTTATGAAAACTCCGGCGTTGACCAAGGAGTCAAGGAAAAAAGAATAACTGCTTCTAAAGGGTGCGCTTACGATTTTTAAATGCCTCAGCTTAAGGGTTCGTGATGGTTGTACTGTTGAATAATCTCATTACATTGGCTGAACAGTTACAAGGAGAAAAAAATGCTTTTAAAACAATTTGAATCAATAGAAAAAACAGCCAACGGCTACATCATCCACGGTGATGCAGCGGATGTGATGCTCGTTTTTATGACTTCGGATCTCATCAGAATCAGAGTTTCTTTTGACCGTCAGTTTCCGGAGAGATCCTATACACTTGTAACCACTGCCTGGGAAGATGCCATGGATGAGCTTCTTTCCGGAGAGAGAAAGCGGATAACGGCTCTTGATGTTCCTTTTGAAGAAAAGGATAAGGAGCTTGTATTCAGGACAGAGACTCTGGAGCTCCATCTTCTTAAGAAGCCATTTTCCTTCCGTCTCTACACAAGGGAAGGAAAGCTGATTTATTCAGATCTTGCTGAGAGAGCCTTTGAGAAGGACCAGCTGGGAAGGCTTTATCATTACAATAAGATGGACAGGGAGAAGGACCACTTCTATGGCTTCGGCGAGAAGACAGGTCACCTCGACAAGAAGGGAAGACGTCTCAGGATGTCTCCGAAGGATGCCATCGGTCATGATCCGGAGAAGGGGGACCCGATGTACAAGCACATCCCCTTTTACATCAGAGTGAATGAGGATAATCTTCATGCTCTCGGTCTTTTCTATCACAATTCCTATGACTGTCTCTTCGATATGGGAGAGGAGATTTCCGGTTACTGGGACCGCTACAGCTATTACCAGACTGACGGCGGAGATATCGATCTTTTCCTGATGAACGGTCCTTCCATGGCCAATGTCCTCGACCTCTACACCAGACTCACAGGCCGCATGGCTATGCCTACCAAGCAGTCACTGGGCTACTGTGCTTCTACCATGTACTATGCCGAGCTGGAGAAGGATTGTGACCAGGAGATCTACAAGGTCATCGACAAGCATGAGAAGGAGGACATCCCCATCGACAACTTCTGGCTGGCAAGCGGATATTCAAGCGGAGAAGAGGATAATCTCAGATATGTTTTCAACTGGAACAGAAGAAGATTCCCTGAGCCGGAGAAGTTCTTCGAAGAAATGAACCGCAGAGGAATAAATGTAATCCCTAACCTGAAGCCGGGAATACTTAAGCATCACCCTTACATCGAGTACTTCGAGAAGGAGAATGCCTTTATCAAGACTCCTGACGGAAAAGCTGATTATTACGGACGCTGGTGGGGCGGTGAAGGCCGGTTCATAGATTTTACAAGTGTTCAGGGACGTAATGCCTGGAAGAAGCTGCTGGAGGAAAACATTTTAAGAAAGGGCACCAAGACAGTTTGGAACGATAACTGCGAGATGGACGGTGTAGAGGACAGGGATGCTTACTGCGACAGAGAAGGCCTCGGCGGAACCATGGCAGAGCTTAAGATCCTGCACTCGAACCTCATGGCTTTCCTCGGTAAGCAGGCAATAGCAGATGTATATCCCGGTGAGAGACCTTACATCATTAACCGTGCGGGTTATGCCGGAATCCAGCGGTACGCACAGGTATGGGGCGGAGACAATCTGACAGACTGGCGTACACTTAAGTTTAATGTTGCCACCATCATGGGCATGGGGCTTTCGGGCTGCGCGAACATGGGCTGTGATATCGGAGGCTTTGCAGGGCCGGCTCCTGAAGCTGAACTTCTTCTCCGCTGGATACAGAACGGTATCTTCCAGCCGAGATTCACCATCAACTCTGCGAACAATGACAACACCGTGACCCAGCCATGGATGTACGAGGAAAACATTCCTTATGTGAGAGCGGCTTACCATCTTCGCTACAGGATGTTCCCGTATATCTACTCACTTATGGCGGAGGCCCATGAGGCAGGAATGCCTGTCATGAGACCGCTGTTCCTTGAGTTCCCGGAGGATAAGCGCTGCTACACTGATGAGAGCCTGAGCTTCATGTACGGCAGCAGTATCCTTGTTGCCAATGTTCTCGAAAAGGGCGCTGTGACAAGAAAGCTTTACCTTCCAAAGGGCGCTGTCTGGTATGACATGAACGACAACCTAAAGGCTTATGAGGGCGGACAGGAAATAGAGATTCCTGTTGATGCATCATCCATTCCGATGTTCCTGAGAGGAAACGGTATCTTCACAACAACTGAGGATGTTAAGCATATCCTGAGAGATACCATGAAGCATCTCGACATACTTGTAGGAGGAGAGTCTGATGCCGCATTCACACTTTATGACGATGACGGACATACAGAGGATTTCGAGAAGGGGATCTTTGCAAAGACCGAAATCACAGTGAAGGCCGGAGACAGAACGAAGATAAGCTTCAGGAAAGAGGGAGAGTATCCTTCAAGCCTTGAGACCATGATGATAAAGCTTGTCAGCAAGGAAAAGGGCGCATACTGGGCAACTCTCGACGGAGAGAAGATCCCGCGTTTCATCATCCGTGATGCCTATGACGCCGCAGAGTCCGGCTGGTACTACAACATGTCAGACCGTACCATCTGGGTGAAATTCCCGGTACCAAAGAAGGATGACTTTGAGGTGGTTATCTCCAAGGAGAAGTTCGACCTCATCGGAATGACCGAAGACGAATAATATAGTTTGAGTGTTATGAAACCCATTTTCAAATATTGACTGTACAAAGGACGAAGATAGGTTTCATTGATATCAAAGTAAAACAAAAAGTCCAATCATCTTGAAAAGCTTTGAGATAATTGGACTTTTTTTAAGTGCAAGTTTATGATGATTTCAATACATCGAAAAATAACATTATTATTGAAATTTTATTGTTTTACCTGAAAGTTTTCCACAGGTCTTTACCATCCTGGAAAGCCGAGAGCATAGATAGTTTTTTATCATAGAGCTCTTTCAATTTTGGGATACGGATCTGCCGTTCATAGAGATCTTTAGTATAAATGTCGAAGTCCATCAGAGCTTTATTTATATCTACAGTTTTTCTGTTTTGAACGTAAGAAAGTAATTTACTTTCACGTTCCACAAATGAGTGAGTTTTGATTTCATCAATTCGTATTTTATACATCTGATCATAAGGAATGTTATAGAACATGGAATTACCGGAATCATATATGGGCGCAAAGCCTAATAACTCCAAGGTATCAGGGTTTCGCAAGATGGCTATATTATTCATATGTCTGTCAGTATTAGACAGTAGATAATCAGTCATTATTTCGTAGTCCATGAATCTTGTAAAATACTCTTCTGACATACCTAATTTAAGACAAACTTTTTTCAATGGGAAATAAAACGATTCGTTTTGACGTATCTTTACGGTTTGCAGCAGTTCCCAGGCGCTGATACTTTCGATGTTTTCGCTGCAGTAATCGTAGGACAAGCAGCCAATTCCATCTATGTCACCCTCAACTTTAAGCAGGGTAAGAGAATATTCGGTAAAATTATCGAATCCCTGCTGCATGTGAAGAGTGGTGGCGAATAGTTCATTCAGGCTTTGCTGGTAAGACTGGCCATAGTTACCCTTGATCATATAACGTTTTCCGGTGCTGTCTATACACCATTTCTTTTGAAGTTCACCTTGAGAGGTAGCAAATTTGAATTTTGTTTCCTTTCTAATGTCTATAAGATGATCTTTGTTTATGGTCAATTCGCCGAATGTATCAACAAAATCATTTGTAAAAAGATTTACATCCTTCCATAATAAGTCTTCACCACGAGGTTTAATCCAATAGCAGTCAGACAGACTGAGTGCAAGATTATCGACCAAGGCACTGTTTGTTGAAGAATATCCAAGACGCTGCAGAGCAGACCTGGCACCATTACGGGTTTTAGGAATGGCCCGGTCTTTCCACCAATCATGGAATTTTATTTCATTCATTTGTCCGCCCAATGGGAAATGTTCCCATGCATCTGAGTTTTTTCTGTATTTTCCCAGAGATCCGTCATCAGATATTTCCATAAGGCATACCGGGATGTCTTTATGCATGAGATAGTATTCTTTTACATTTTTTTTTGCCATGATTCTGTTAACTCCAAATAATGTTTTCGTCCTTATCCCATCTGCAATCCTGTTCGAACTTCTCTTTAATCTCATAGAATGATTCAAATAAGTCGGCAACGTAAAGAGGAAGATTTTCAGGTTTGACATTTTCGATATCGAATTTGACCTGAATCGAGTTACCGACAGAATCATACAGGATTCCGGAACTTTCTTCATAAAAGTAGGTTGTTCCATCTTTGGTGATGATTTTTTTCATAATATCTTTTGCTGATGGAAGCAACATGGAAATCATCTTAATGATATAAGGTGCCGGCCTGGATTCCCCCTGTTCCCACTTACGGAGTGTGCTGACTGGAATATTAAAATAATCAGCAAATTGCGTCTGAGAAAGGCCGGATTTGTTTCTGTATTCTTTAATATTTATGCTCATTTTGATCCTTCATATAATAAAATTATACCATAACTATCCAAATTGGATAGTTATGGTATTATACTACCCTAATTGGACACAAAGTTCAACTTTAGCCAGCATGATTTTTATAGAATACATTGGCTTTTTTACATTTTATTTGGGTAGGGTTGATTGTTATATTGGGACATACCTCTTCAGGATGGACTATGCCACTCTCTTATACATGTATGAAGCCTTGCCGAAATTTTCTTAAAGAAGCCTTTATGGGATATGTATTTATAAGAGTACCGGGAAATCTTTGGAGGTTTTCATGAAAGAAAAGGTGGCTTTGTTCAAGGGATATACATTAGCATTGATCGTATCTGTTCTTATGGTCTCAATGACATCTTTAGCAGGTGAATGGAGGCAGTATAACGAAAAATGGTACTATATAGGAGATGACGGAAAAGCTGTTAAAGATCAGTGGGCAGGCAATTACTACCTTGGTTCTGATGGTGTCATGGTCACAAGTACATGGACGCCGGATGGATACTATGTGGGTGGGGATGGTGCATGGGACGGGAAACCGGCCAGAACGGAGATCACCATCTCACCTCTCGAAGGAATATATAAGTATTCTTATACAAAGTGCGTCGGTATGGAGCCAACTGTAAAAAGCCGGATTGGACCTGTAGAAGTGATAAACAATCAGGACGGAACCTTCACTGCACAGAACCTGTATGCTTCAGTGATTATGAAACCACTGAAGGACGGAACCTACAGCGCATGGACTAATTTTGATTACTATCATCTGGACAGTACAGGCCTTTTTATTGAATCCGGAGACGGTGTGGATTTCTATAAAAAAAGCTCATGAAATTGAATCATTTATCGATAACCAGATCGTAGTGATGTACCGTTCATATACAGGTTCCGAGATACGTTATTATATTAATACTGTTTCCGGTGATACATATGTAACTGAATTTGTAAAAGGCATTACCGATGGAGAGCAGCGCACTGATGAG
>DFGZ01000137.1 GCA_002371295.1 Oribacterium sp. UBA3737
CCGATCATCAACGGACTTACCGATTACTGTCATCCCTGCCAGGTACTTGCAGACCTTATGACCATCAGGGAGTACAAGCAGAGTCTTAAGGGATTGAAGTTTACATTTATCGGTGACGGCAACAATATGGCAAACTCCATCATCGCAGGTGGTATCCTTTCCGGCATGAAGGTAGCTATCGGATGTCCTGATAATCATCAGCCCGATGCAAAGCTTGTAGAGTGGGCACATAAGAACGGCGATCTTGAGATCACAAGCGATATCATGAAGGCAGCTGAAGGTGCTGATGTTGTTTATACCGATGTATGGGCATCCATGGGTCAGGAAGGCGAGGCTGAGCAGCGCAGGAAGGATTTCGCCGGATATCAGGTAAATGATAAGCTTATGAGTGTGACCAATAATGCTATGGTACTTCATTGCTTGCCTGCACATCGCGGTGAGGAGATCACTGATGAAGTATTCGAGGCTCATGCAAATGAGATCTTTGATGAGGCTGAGAACAGGCTTCATGCAGAGAAGGCAGTTATGGTTAAGCTGATGAAGAAGGGCAAGTAATAAATATGTCATTCTGAGCGAAGCGAAGAATCTGATGAGATACGATGTTATTTAGACGAATATCAGAAAGGATTACGAGATAATGCGAAAAGTATTTTCTATATTGGTATCAAATACATCAGGAGTACTGAGCCGTGTATCGGGTCTGTTCTCGAGACGCGGATACAATATACAGAGTTTGACCGTGGCTGAGACCGAAAATCCCGAGTTTTCCAGGATGACGGTGGTAGCTGACGGTGATGAAAGAATACTTGAACAGATCAAGAATCAGCTCTATAAGCTTGAGGATGTAAAAGACATCATAGAGCTTAAGAGCAGGGAAGCGGTATGCAGAGAGCTTATGATCATCAAGATCGGTGCGACCACAGAGCAGAGAAACAACCTTGTAGCCATAGCTGATATTTTCAGGGCCAAAGTAGTTGATGTATCTGTCGATACCATGATGCTTGAACTTACCGGCAACCAGGATAAACTCGATTCCTTCATCAGGATGTTAAAAGATTATACCATCATAGAGATGGTACGTACCGGTGTGACCGGACTTATGCGTGCCGACTATGAGGCATATAGAGATAACCTTTAAAGGAGTAAAGAAATGGCAGAAGAGTGTACACATGATTGTTCCACATGTCAGGTAGACTGTGAATCAAAGAAACAGGATTTCAGAGCATATCTTAACAAGAACAGCAAGGTTAAGAAGGTAATAGGTGTTGTAAGCGGTAAGGGCGGCGTAGGTAAGAGCTTCGTAACATCTTATCTTTCCGTACTTATGAAGAGAAGAGGATTTAGTGTAGGTATCCTTGATGCTGATATCACAGGACCTTCGATCCCTTCAGCTTTCAATATCCATGAAAAGGCACTTGGTACCGATCTCGGTATCATGCCGGCTATCACAAGTAAGGGTATCCAGCTGATATCAGTTAATATGATGCTTGAGAAAGAGGATACTCCCGTTATCTGGAGAGGTCCCGTTATCGCAGGTGTAGTAAAGCAGTTCTGGAGTGATGTGTTCTGGAACAATATTGATGTTATGTTTGTCGATATGCCTCCCGGAACAGGCGATGTACCGCTTACGGTATTCCAGAGCCTGCCTGTAGACGGCATCATAGTGGTTACCAGCCCTCAGGAGCTTGTATCCATGGTAGTATCAAAGGCTGTAAACATGGCTAATGAGATGAAGGTACCCATCTTAGGACTAGTAGAAAACTACAGTTATGTAGAGTGTCCTACATGTAAGGAGAAGATTGAAGTATTCGGTGAGAGCCATGCTGAAGAGACTGCAAAGAAATTCGGACTTACTCTTCTTGGAAAATTGCCTCTTAATCCTGCTATTTCAAAAGCTGTTGATGCAGGTGCCATCGAAGAGCTTGAAGGCAGCTGGCTTGACGGTGCGGCTGATTATATCGAGAATCAGGTACTCGTTGATGATGACGATGAAGAGATTATCATGAAACCGGAATAAATATTCATATTTTGCTGTAAAACCTCTTTATTTCATTTTGTAAATATTATATACTGATAACAGTTAAAAAAACGAATTTTAGAAAGAGAGGTATTACACATGAAACCTATGAAAGTGTTTGTCGGGTATCTGATCCTTTGGGCTGTATGTCTTATTTTTGTGTTATTATCCTTTGCAGGTGAAGAAATCAACGTAGTTATGCTTTCTATAGCTATGGTTGTGATGGTGGTAGGTAATATTGCATACTACTTCTTATACAGATGTCCGCACTGCGATCGCCATTTATTCAATCGTGTAGCACCTTGGCATTATTGCCCTTATTGCGGGAATCATCTGAATGCAGATCCTGTTGAATATTCATCTGAAAGCGAAGATGAAGATGATAAACGCGACGATGGTCTTAAAATACAATAGTTAAACTGAATCAAGTCAGGGCAGTCCGGCGGGGCTGCCCTTTTTTGGACCACTAACCCCGTTCCCATGGTCCGAAAAAAATATTTGTACATAAGCGGAAGTTGTGGTACAATAAAACGCTGACAGCAGTAAAAAGAAATGATTTTGGAGAACGAAGTATATGTCTGTAGATCAGAGTAAGATCAGAAATTTTTGTATAATAGCACATATTGACCATGGTAAATCCACCCTGGCTGACAGAATAATAGAGAAAACAGGACTGTTAACTCTTCGTGAGATGAGCGAACAGGTCCTTGATAATATGGACCTTGAAAGAGA
>DFGZ01000165.1 GCA_002371295.1 Oribacterium sp. UBA3737
CTCGTCCACCAGCTTGTCCAGCCACCGGATCTTCTGCATCAGGGGATCTTCGATCTCTTCCACCTTTATGCCGCAGACGCTCCCCTTAATGAGGGAAGCCCGGGGATTCATGGCCGGGGCCTTGTCGAAAAACTCCCGGTAGGTGGCGTCCAGATCCAGAGCTTCCATGTCGTAGCCCGTAAGCCAGGCGGTGACCCTGTCCACCTCTTCCCGGGTCCTTCCCTTGCGCTCTGCTTTTTTTACCAGCAGGGGATAAACTTTCGAAAGCTTCATGTCAAAAACGCTCTGCCTGGGCATGACTGTCCTCCTTTTCTCCCGGCTGCATAAGGTTTCTCTGTATTCCACTGTAACATACTTCCGCCCCTTTGTCTTTTTAATCCGGGGTGCCGGAGGGAAAAGGAAAAGGCGCCTCCCGCTCCCTTTCGGGGAAGCGGGGCGGCGCCCGGAGTATTCTTTCTCTTCTGTTCTTTTTCTCTTCTGTTCTTTTTATCACCTCTGCCCGGCGGCAGAAAGCAGATACTTTTCTCTTCCTCCCTTTACCGCTTCTCCCACTACAAGGGCAAAGGAGGATCCTATGACCAGGGCCGCGTCGCAGCCCGTAAAGGCGAGATCTGCGGCTTCCGCAAAAGGCAGGGAGCGCTCGTGCAGGCAGGGATCCGGCGACAGGCACAGGCAGGTCTCTTTATGGCCGGATACAAAGTCCGTAAAGGCCTTCTGCCTCTCCAGATCTTTTCCCTTAAACAGGATCTTTGAAGGATCGATCAGATCGGAGGCCTGATGGCAGAATCGGGATATGCCTTCCTGCCGCCTGGAAGGACTTGTCAGCTGAAGGAGCAGCCGCTCCCTTCTGTCTTTTCTGATAAAGGACGAAACAAAAAACCTCTCGGCCCTGTAGTCCATGACAAAACCTCCCTAGTATATTAATGATGCAGCCACTAATGGCTACGTTTACAGTTCTCTTTCCAAATCTAAGAAATGATTGAAGAGAGGGCTCTCCTCTCATCAGATATCATCAAGGAGCTTACTCAACCGTCGTGTATGCCTGCAGCTCCCGTTTCCACCAGACTCAACATAAGGTATATACTTATCGAGGCAGGACTATTGACGGTGCCTCCTTGGGAGTCAGCTTTGGCTGATAATACCTCTTAGAAAGTCTGTCAGTCCATTCGGTGGTGATTTATGTTTTGGCTGGTTGGGAGCTTCGGGCTATACCTGTATAAGCCGCTAGGTTATGTATCCGCCATATGGGGAAATGGATGCCTGCCGGAAAGGAATTACTCAATGCAGAACAAACAGGTCGTTGAGCTTTTAAACAGCTCCTCCTATCTCTCGGTAGGATTCGATGTAGGTGCCGACTTCACATGGATGTCTATTGCTCTCCCGAACCAGACAATCTTCGGGAAACCTCTAAAGATCATCCACTCTGACCCCCAGTCAAGAGACCTTGCTGTGCAAAAAATAAAAGAAGCACAGGAGAAGTGGTCTCTTGAAAGCCGGTGCTTCCTTGAGTCCACCGGGATCTACCACATCCCGCTCTTGTGCTTCCTTCGTGATAAGGGATTTGATTGCAACACCATAAATCCTATCATTACAAAGAGTAGCACAAATATGAACGTAAGAAAACTCCACAATGACAGATATGATTCAAAAAAGATCGCCCTGGTCGGCCTGAAGGCCGATCTTAAGGTCTCTATTCTGCCCAATGACAATGTAATAGATCTCCGGAACCTGGTACGTGACTATTACTATTTCAAGGATCTCCAGTCCGCTATAGTCCTGAAGCTTACAGCAGAACTTAAAATATCTTTTCCTGAATACATCCCTGTCTTCAGTAAAATAACTACGAAAAGCGCATTAAAGATCCTTGAGTCATATCCTCTGGCAAAAGATATTCTTAATGCTCCAAAAGACGATGTCGTTGAGATCATCCACAAAACTGCAAGATTTGGTGAGAAGTATGCCCTGAAGAAATATGACTGCCTTATTTCTGCTGCAAATGCAGCATTGACATTTGGGAGGGCCCTTTCAAGCAACGCCGTCCGCATCAGGACCTACGTTAAGATATACAGGGAATACCAGGACCACCTTGATGAGATCATGAGTGCGATCAAAGACTGTGTTGAAAGTATGAAATCCTCTGACAGGATCATTTATGACCGCATACAGCTCCTGCAGTCTCTGAGAGGCGTCGGTTTTCTCAGCGCTGTAGTACTTATGGCTGAAATGGGATCATTTGATCTTTTCTCCAGTCCCAAAAAGCTTTTTGCATATTTCGGTGCGGATCCAGGTGTAAATGATTCCGGAAAGTTCAAGGGCGATAAGGTCCATATGTCCAAACGCGGCTCAAACCTTGCAAGGCGTATTCTCCATATGATTGCGATAAACAATCTGATCGTAAAAAAGGGCACTAAGGCTCCGGTAAATCCGGTGATTTATGAGTACTACACTCTTAAATGCCAGTCCAAAAAGAAAAATGTTGCAATAGGTGCCGTCATGCATAAGATCTGCAACATCATCTACGCCATGCTTCGCGACAACAGGCCATATGAGCTCATTACCCCGGAGGAACATCGGAAAAGATATGCCGAACAAAACAACAGGATCAGATCTGCCGTATAAGCCATATGCGTATATATCGGCAGCCATACACGGAAGACTGCCTCTCAGTGCCTTTCGGATCCGGCTTTTTGAAGGGATCCAGGCTGTGGGGCAGACCCGAACAGTCAGCTGATCTGGTATGAATTACCTAAAAGAGGCTTTCAGTCCTGTGTAAAGCATTCTGATCAGAAAGAATTACACAACCCGGTTTCAGCAGATATCTGTTCTTCAAAAGCTGATGGATCATTGGCTTTATTAAAGTTACCCAAAATGCAGACATCCCTGCAGAAATTACGAGGAATCCGACAAGTCAGAAACGACCAGGCTGATATTAATACAAAGGAATCTGCTTAAATCCGGATATATCCTGAAATGCCATTCATTTCCCTGCACTTTTTACTGTACACAGCATCCCGGAAGGCTCTTCTGGAGGAGGCCGGGGATCGAAGGGGCAGAGCCCCTCGCACAGCCCTGACCTGCCAGAGACCGAGTTCCAGCGTTCTTCCCGCGTATAATGAAAAGGCGATAACGGTGAGAGATTTTGTTTCTTCAGGCTCCCCCGTTATCGGCACAGGCGCAGTACGCGGGAAGAATGAGGCTGTCAAGGGGATCGAGGAATAAATCGCAGTATCGCGCCTGAGCGCAGATACGAGAATTTATGCCGCAGAGCACCCTTGACAGACCATAGCAGGAACGGCCTTAAAGGAAGAGCCTGGACCGGGCATGTTTGAGCAGGGGTGGGGCCATTCCAGATGAAGCAGATAAGAACTACAGGGGGGTGGGCGAAAACATGCCCGCTTACTCTTTTTAGATTCCTGCTGCCCCAGTAACCATACAGTTAATTTGAATATGCTTTACTGGAAATGAATGAATCTGTTCATTCAATGATCCTGTGACCCGATCTCTTACATGGAATTACCATTGAGATATAAAAGTCGAAAATCATAAATAAAAAGGAAGGAGAAAAATGAGTAACGTAACAGAAATCAGCATTGAAAAAAGCATCCGTGCAATTGAACCAAACAACAAAGACATAATAATCAGAAAGCTGCACAGAGAATTGTTCTATGTGTCATGCTTCCTGGCACAGGAGAACTTACTGGATGAAGCATTCGAATTTCTGGAAGAACATCGAAATATGCCCTCACCATTTGAAAGTATTGCTTTCGTAGATTTCCATTAACTTAAGAAACTCAGCTTTCGTTGATTAAATACCTTGGCAATCAACATCTATGTCTGATGTTTTTTTAATTTTCTCCTTGACATTTCTTAGCTGGACT
>DFGZ01000187.1 GCA_002371295.1 Oribacterium sp. UBA3737
CCGGTTACCCACTGAACATTGAGGGCTGCTGTAGCCAGGGTGATGGTGGAACCGTCAGGGGAAGCATTGGCAACCGTCTGATGACCTACGGTGTTGGAATCGTAATTGGTAACTGTGTTTGTGATGCCCAGGTCCTTTGTCATGGCTTCAGAGAGGTAACGGATTGCAAGGTCTGATCCGCCGCCTGCTTTTCCGGGAACTACCCATGTTATGGTTCCTGAAGGGAATCCCCAGTTATCTGCTTTTGCGGCTTCGATGTCTGCTTCGGCTGCTGTTTCTTCTGTTAATGCTTCACCTGAGGGAGCACTGCTTTCTCCTTCTGATTTACTATCGGAAGCCGGTTTCTCTTCACCTTTTTCCGGAGCTTTTGACTCTTCACTTTTAGCGGCTTCAGTCTTTGTCTCTGTAGCAGCCTTTGCCTCTGTGGCTGTGGTTGAATTTGCTGTTGTACTGCTTCCGCAGGCTGTGAATGACAGCAGCATTGATGATGCGAGCAGCATTGCTAATGTTTTCTTCATTGTTTTTCTCCTTTATAGAAGGCGCTTTCCGCCTTGATTTTTTGATGTACAGACTTGTATCCGTTTTTTTGTTTAAGCTGGTGATATTTCCTCATCCTTATAAGCCGGATGCCTAAGCCTGATATATGGTTTTTGATTCGAGATATCCAAGGGCTTCAATCTTTTCAAGATTCATTCTTACAGGGATACCCGGGATATCAGTTCTGACAAAGCACTTTCCGTCACGTATCTCCGGTACGTTGAGCATCAGCTCATGTACAGGTTCAGATATGGGGGCATGGAATTCTATCCGTTCGTTTTCGTTATAGAGACAGCCGAAATATGCATTGTAGGCAGTTCGTCCTCCTGACTGAAATTCCCTTCCCTGCTCACGGCATAAATCTCGTATTTTCAGAAGATCGTCTATACGGGTCATTCGTCCAAGAGAAGGTTGGAGTATATCCACTCCCTTTTCCAGATAAATTTCATACATATAGGAAATTCTCATGGATTCTCCGGCGGAAAGCTTCTGCTTAACACCCATTTCCTTCATCTCTTTAAGACCGTTAAAATCAGAGGAGTGTATCGGTTCCTCAAACCATTCAAGGTCATAGGGCTCAGCCATCTTTGCGAATTTCACTGCATCCGCTACAGACCAGCGCTGATTGGCGTCTACAGCAAGACCTATCCCGGGACCTATGGCTTTACGAACCTTTTCTATACGTTTAAGATCCCGTTCCATGTTCCGGCCTTTATCACTTCCAACTTTGAATTTCACTGTAGTGAAGCCTTCTGAAACGTAACGGCACATCTCTTCCACCAGCTCTTCGTCCGATAAAAGTATGGAGCCGCCGCCTTTGTAAGCTGAAGCCCAGTCCTTTTCGGCTCCGAGAAAACGGTGAATAGGCTTTCCTGCTCTTTGCGCAAGTATATCCAGCATCAAAAGATCAACCGTTCCCACATTCACAGCCTGACCGGACTGAAATCCGGAATTTCTTATTTTCCAGTAAAGGTCATCCCGCCATTCGTTATAGCTTTTGCATTCTCCGTTCAAAAGCTTTGGCAGCATTTCATTTACAAATGAACGTGATACTGTGTAGTGTGCTGTCATCCCTTCCTGATCGGATAGCTCCAGATAGCCCTGCTCGGGTATGAACTGTCCGAATCCGCCTGTGCCATCCTGAAAGGGTTTCGGCAGTGGAATCGGACGGAAGTTATAGAAGATAGCTTTTGTAAATTGGATCTTATCTTCGTAATCAAATGTCTCCATAGGTCCTCCTGAATGAATCATTATTTCATTTAGCAGCAGTATAGCGGAGCGGATTTGTACGTTCTACAAAATAGTGGCCAAAACAAACGGACTTTATTGTGCGAAATACACAAGCATTTCAGAATAAAATACATTTAGTGTTGCAAAAATCCCTTAAACATTTCAAAATGAAATGGTCATTAAGGAAAAATGTTACACAGACGAAAGAGATAAAGGCGTAAGAATTATGGAATATAAGACAAGTGAGATGGTGCTTCTGCATGGAGATCCTGCAGTTGCAACCTTTGATATGATGGAAGAACTTTTTGTTGATCTGAGACCGGAGATACAGAAGGCAAGAATGTATGCAAAATCAGACAGCCCGGTACTTATCGAGGCAAGTGCCGGACCTGAGCTTGAGATGCTTGCACAGGCCATACATAACGGAAGTGACAGAAAAGGTAAACCCTATGCAGTCATTTCTCTTTCGGGTACCACAAACGAGGAACAGAAGCATGTGCTGTTCGGTGATCCTAAACGTGGACTTCAGGGAGCGATACTCGATTGTAATCACGGAACACTGATGATCCAGGGTATTGACAAGCTCACCCTCCCCATGCAGTCACAGCTTGCAAGGGTACTTCGGACTAAGCGGGTCATGAATCAGGTCAATGTTTCCCAGTACAGATATGTGGATGTCCGTTTTATATGCAGTACCTCCAAGAACCTCACAGAGCTGAGAAATCAGTTTCTTTTCAGGTCGGACCTTCTTTTTACACTGAGGGCTTTGCGTGTCAGAATTCCCAAGCTGAAATCAAGGCCTTCCGATATAAGGAATATGCTGGATTTTTATTTTAACGATTTTGACAGAAAATACGGCTCGAAGCATACCCTTACGGAAAATGCATGGAATACAATTTTGAACTATCCATGGGACAGCAACATTCTTCAGCTCTCTGCATTCTGTGAAAGGATGCTTCTGACAGCACCGAAGCAGGTCATACATACAGCGTATGTTAAAGAGCTGTTTTCAGAATTATATGAAAATGATTCCGGAATCTATGATCGAAAAGATACTGAGTCGGAGGATAATGTCAACGGACTAGAAGCCGGTGAATTTCCTAAAGGCACCGGCGCGGACACAGGTTATGCTGATGCTTTTTCTCAAGATTCGAAAGCTGACAAAAACGGAGAACCACTTCAGCCGTCTCTTCTTCCTAAGATACCGGAAAGCAACGATATATACAGAGATCTCATCGTAGCCTGTCTGAGACAAAATAACGGAAATAAAAAAGCCACCGCAAAGCAGCTGGGTATCAGTACCACTACTCTTTGGAGAAAGCTACAGTATTATCATTTGAACTGATTTCTCTGGAGGCTATAATACTTCAGATTTCAGAAGTGATTATTTTCTGACAATACATTCATACATACATTTCAAAAAAGACATGCCATATCAGAGAGTCTGATATGACATGTCCTTACTGATATTCCTTAAATTTCTTCTCAGCTTCTTTGGTCTATGTCCACGAAGTCATGCATCTCTCCCACATACTTCGTGGCCGGACGCATGATACGACCGTCGTACATCTTGTTCTCCATGTTGTGGGAAACCCAGCCAGATACTCTTGCTATGGCAAAAAGCGGAGTATAAAGCTCGTCGGGGATACCCAGCATGCTGTAGGCAAGTCCCGAATAGAAGTCAACATTGGTAGGAAGGGGCTTCTTCTTTTTCTCCATGAGAACTTCATGGGCGGTATCCTCAAACATCTTATAGAAATTGAAGGTACTGAGCATTCCCTTTTCCTGAGCGAGATTCCTGCAGAGCTCTCTTAGGATTTCGGCACGGGGATCTGACAATGTATACACCGCATGTCCAAAACCATACAGAAGACCTGAGTGGTCATAGAACTTTCCGTCAAGAATATCCAGTATGACTTTTCTAAGCTTACTCTTATCACAATTCATGCCAGTAACAGTCTTCACCTCTTCCATCATCTTATGGACAGAGATATTGGCACCGCCATGTCTCGGACCTTTCAGGGCTCCGAGGCTTGCACAGATGGCTGAATAGAGATCTGTGCCTGTTGAACCTACCACAACATCCGTGAAGGTGGAGTTGTTTCCTCCGCCGTGATCCGCATGGATGACAAGCAGGGCATCCAGAAGATTCGCTTCTTTTTTAGTGAACTGTCCGTCGGGTCTCAGCATGAGAAGGATGTTCTCCGCTATGGAATAGTCCTGTCTCGGATAATGCATGATCAGTGAATCATGGTAGACCTTATGAAGCTTTGACTGGTATGCATAGCAGGCAAGTACAGGGAGCTTTGCGATGAGGTTGAGTCCTTTTCTTAATGTCTCGTAAACGTCAGTGTTGTCCGGGTCATCATCATAGTTGTAAAGCTGAAGTGTAAGAGCCTGAAGACGATTCATCAGGTTTAGTGACGGCGAACCAAGGATCTCATTGATCATGAAATTGTCAGGCAGGGAATATCTGTCCGCAAGGCATCCTTTGAAATTTGCAAGCTGACTTTTGTTGGGAAGGAATCCGAAAAGAAGGAGAAAGCAGGTTTCCTCGAAGCCGTAATTGTCTCTTCTGTTACGGATCAAGTCATGTATGCTGTAACCTCTGTAAAGAAGATCCCCATCACATGGAGTTACTTTTCCATCCTTATCCTTTATATATCCCACAACGTCAGAAACCTTTGTGAGACCGACGAGTACACCGGTGCCGTCTTCATTACGAAGTCCCTTTTTTACATTGTACTTTGAATAAAGCTCTCCGGGTATATCGTTGTGTGTGGAGGACTGACCGAAGAAACGCGCCAGGATACTGTCGTCGAAATATAAGGTTCTGATGGTATCTGTGGACTTTACCGCTGATGACTGTAAAAACATAAATACTCCCCTTTCCTGCCCGTTATTACTGTGAAACTGAATTGAATTCAAGTATGTGACACAGATGATGTTTATATGTTTTTTCCTCTGACAAGAACAAAGGCGGTGGAGAATGCCCTGAAGCAGTTCTGTATCACAGGATTAAAGACATAGATAAAAGACACATTGAATACGTCTTTATATACGAGATTATAGACTTGTATAAAGGACATGTCAACTACGTCCTTTATTCGTTATTGGAATAGGAGTTATGCAAAAAAGTGGACGGTACCTATAAGTACCATCCACTTCGGGTATTACGTTATTTAATGTTTGATTATTTGCTGAGCTTTACAACATTAGCACCGGCTGTACGTCCGTATGTGAAGATGTCTGCAATAGCGTTTCCGCCGAGACGGTTTCCGCCGTGAACACCTCCGGTAACCTCACCTGCTGCGAAGAGACCGTCGATTGTCTTTCCGTCAGCATCAGTAACCTGTCCGTCTGTGTTGATGGTGATACCACCCATGGTGTGGTGGAGAGAAGCCTTTCTAGGAGAAATAACGATTCCTACATTAGGATCCTTCTCGATAGCCTCAAGATCGATCTCACCTGCAAGAACGCCCTTTCCAAAGTCAGGATCCTTCTGGTTCTCAACATAAGAGTTGTACTTCTCGATAGTCTCACGAAGTGCTTCCTCTGTAAATGCAGGAGCAACACCGGCTGCCTTTGTCTTTGTAGCCTCAGCAAGCTCGGCAAGAGTTGATCCGTACCAGACGTTGTTTGTCTCTACCATGTGCTCTACAGTGTTTCCGAAAAGTGATGCTGAAGGATCTGCACCCTCGCACTTTCCTGTATCCTTTGAAGAACCTGCATAGATGATGTAGAAGATTCCGTCATCAAGTCCAAGAGATGCCTTTGCAAGAACGTCACGCTCTGCATACTCGTTTACGAAACGGTTGCCCTTTCCGTCGATCCAGATCTGTTCTGAAGCGTCTGCCCAGATACCGTCTGTCATGGTTCCCTTTACAGGTGAAGATGAAGGCATGAGCTGTGAAACACCGAGATCAACTGTGCCTGCGCCTACTTCCTGAGCCATAACGATACCGTCACCGGTATTTGTTCCAACGTTTGTTGTAAGTGTGTGATCTGTAAGATCATCGCCCCAGTACTCGTCATACTTCTTAACCATTGCAGGGTTAGCGCAGTATCCGCCGCAGGCAAGAACTACACCCTTGGAAGCATTGAGAGTAACCTTTGTACCGTCTGCCTTCTCAGCCTCTACGCCGATAACCTTTCCGTCAGCATCTGTGATGAGTGACTTGCCGGCTGTCTCTGTGTAGATAGTAACGCCTTCCTTATCAGCTGCCTTCTTGAGGGCATCGATAAGAGGAGCACCGTTCTGGTAAGCATGAGTTCTTGGCCACATAGCGCCGAGAACAGTGTAAAGTGTATCACCTGCACCCTTATGGCTTGCAGTCTCTATTCCGAGATCTCCTGTCCAGTCGTAGGAATCAAGAGCGTTCTCAGCAAGGTTTCTTGCAAGATCGATGTTTGAAGCTACCCATGAGCCATCATTCATCTCACGAAGACCGCCTGTGTAGATGTGCCACATATGAAGAGGGATGGAATCGTAACCAGGCATATCCTTGCCGGCTTCCTTACCCTCATTGTCCTTAAAGAACTTCTTAAGATCATCCTGAAGCTCTGTAAGAACTTCCTTCCACTCAGGGAACTGATCGAAGTGAAGATCCTTGTCATCTGTCTTAAGAGCGAGATACTCATCAAGAGTATTCTTCTCTGCTGCGCTCATGATTCTTTCAGCCTGTGCTTCAGGATCTACACAGTTGAATGCGCCGCCGGCCATCATTGTGTCACCACCGAGAACAGAACCTTTCTCGATAAGAGTTACCTTTGCGCCCTGCTGTGCTGCTGAAATAGCTGCTGAAAGTCCGGCTCCGCCGCCGCCTACAACTACTACATCCTGATCGTAAGTCTCATCCTGACCTGCTGTTGCATGCCACTCATTGGCATCAAGTACAGAGAGGTCAAGACCTGCTGCCTCAGCTGCCTTTCTTGCTGCGCTCATGATAGCGTTTGAACAAAGTGTAGCACCTGTTACGGCGTCAACCTTTGTTGTCTGATGCTCAACAATCTGAGCAGGAATTCTTTCCTTGGCAACTGTTGTAAGAGACTCTGTCTCACTGATTTCCTTGAGATCGACCTTTGTGATCTTTCCGTCTTCAACTGTAAGTGTAACAGTTACAGGGCCCTGCATGCCCGGAGCGGTTCCCTCAAATTCACCGCTTATGCCCTTTTCTTCAGCTGCCTCTGTTGTTGCAGCCTCAGTAGCTGCTTCGGTAGCTGCTGCTGTCTCCTTTGCTGCCGCTGTAGTTGCTGTAGGTGTTTCTGTGCTGCCACAGGCTGTTAATGCCATGGAAGCAGCAAGTCCTACAACCAATGCTCGTCTTTTCATTATACCCCTCCTGATTTCATAATTATTTCCTTGGAAATAAAAGGTAGATTTCGCGAATACCGTAATATTTTTTCATTTTTAGATATTTCGCCAAAATTTCTTTTATTATAGCATGATATATTATTCAAAAATAGTAAAACATGAAGAAATTGTTAAATTATTAATTATCAAGTTATTAAATATCAATTATTAATTAATCAGGTAAAGAGCATCAGTTCTTTCTATAACCTCCGGCAGTTACAGGCTTAACACTTTCCTTTGCATCCTTATCGCCGAATCTGTAGAACTTATTGATCATAATGAGGCTATCGGTTCCATCCTTGAATTCTGAATGGAATATGGTTGATGCACACTGTATATCGTGGTCATAGTTCATAAGATTTACGAAGGTCTCGGAAAAATGCTTTTCTGTCGGATATAATTTCAGTGTCATATTGTCTACGTTATCTACGTCACCGTAGAAGAACTCGAAATCATCCAGGAGGCTTACGTAGGAGTATTCATTTACAAAATCTTCGTCGCTGCCGTCGTAATCATAGTATTCATCGGTTACATTTCTTGCAGTGACGTAACCTTCATCTCCATCATAAACCCAGAGGAATCCTTCACCGGCATCTGAATAGTACTCTGCAGGGTACTTCAGGTAGCAGGCTCTTGAAGCAGATTTCATCTGCCATTTGTCATCTTCATCGTGATAGGTGAAGGTAAGATCATCACGGGATTGTCCGTAGACTCTTGTGGTCTTGCCGTCTGATGTGTTTTCAGTGAGCTCGCCTTCAGGGATATACGGTTTAAGAAGGTCTCCTTCATCGTCGATAATACAAACATTGCTGGATATGGTCATCTTCTGAGGATCCTTGCCGGTTTCGGTTAACTCCAGGACATTTCCGTCAACCTTGAAGGTACCGTCAGAAGTAACCTCACCGCTCTTTATATCATAGATCTCGTATTTTCCGGTATCATATAAAGCAAGATACATATTGTCGTATTTATCGTACTTCCAGTTACCGGCAACATCCTTTGCGGTGTAGCTCTTCTTTTCTCCTTCCATAATGGCCCGCACTATGGGGTTGTCAGATTCTTTGTCCAGTTTTTCTCCGGTCTTCTTTTCCTGCAAATTGTCGAGATCGTTTTCTACATCTTCAGCATCATCTTCGCTGTCTTTTGTTGAAACCTCCTTAGTATCTTTTTTCTCCTCGTCTTTTGACTCCTCAGTCTCTTTTTCAGTCTCTGCTTCGGTTTCTTTTTCTGTTTCGGCAGCTGCCTCGGTGACGGTTTCTTCATTGTTTCCTGCTACAGGCACATCCGTAACGCCGCATGCTGCAATGCTCAACGCAGTGATCACACCAAGTGTACCAAACAGACTTGTTTTAAAACGTTTCTTCATTACTTCCTCCTACTTGTTAAAAAATGAATTGTGTTGAATATTTTTATGAGTCACGGGCAGTCCGGTTTTTTACAGACTTTTAGTGACTCATTATTTAAGTTTGAAATCTTCGTTCAAACCTGTTTACAAATCTCATACATAAAATACATTATGGTTCTACAGACAGCCAGTCGGTGTAATAGGTGTTTTTATAAACATCCTCCAGTATAAAGCGAATGACGGTTTTGGCATTTTCCATATAGGAATACCCGAACTTTAAACCTTCTTCGGAAACCGTGACTCTGTCTCCCATCTGACATGGACCCAGATCTTCTCCTTCATAGCTGTGTAAAAATGATACATAGTCCAATGTGTCCCCTGGCTTAAGCTGCTTCAGGTTTCGTATTCCGTCTCCTCCTTCTTTGTCCATTTCTTCCACCCTCAGGTATCCCTGAACCGTAGCCCAGCCATCTTTATTTTCCGGCTTGACTAATTCCAATCTGATATAGATATAGTCCTGCTCGTTAAGAATTGCGGGAACATAGCCGTATGCATAGGCGCTTCCGTCTGTTCTTATTCCGATATCCTGCATATAGTAGGGAATGAAGACATCATCAAGTGTCATCCAGGAGCTATCATAGCCTGCGACTATGTTATCTGTGCCGTCGTCTCCATCCCAGATACTCATACCCATTTCCATGTAGCCGCTGCCTGTATCCAGCCAGACCTCAAGCGCTCCATAAGTCATGATGTCAAGCTGCTCCGGAGTGAGATCTACAACATAATTCCCATCCTCTTCCCGGTAAGGAATCCATTCGGAAAATTTGTTTTTTGTCTCCTCTTCATACTGTCTTGCGATGTCATCACGGTACCACTCTTTTTTTGAATAACCGCTTCCTTCTCTTGTTTCGAGGTCTGATTGTGCCATGATGGTACATAAGCTGGAAAGACTTTCCTTGTATGCCGGATCAAATTGTAATGCGTCGAAGAGCCCGATCATCTGATCGAATTTTTCAATGCTTCGGTTCGGATAGTACATGGCCATTCCGTTTGCGCCCTTCATATTGGACTTCTGGTAGATGACAGCCTCAGAAATGGCTTTCTTTAATTCATCATTACCTTCAACGGAAGTCTTTTCGATGAAATCTATGATATCCATCTGTTCATATTTTTTGTCACCGAAGCTTCTGGCTTCGCTCCTTGCTTTTGCGATACTGCTGTACTCCTGATCCTTCACAACAGATATCTCTGAATTCCGCGCAAAGTCCATAAGGGCTTCATATACTTTGCCTGATTTTTTCAGATCTATCAGGGACAGAGTATAGTTGTCGCCTGCTTTTTCATTGGAAGAAGCAAAATCGTCTATTATCTGTTTTCCAAGCTTCTCCGGTGCAGTTTTGGGATCATCAAGGAGCATTTTGATCCAGTTCGTGTAATACCATCCGTTTCCGGGCTCCATTTCCTCTGAAGCCACTAGATAATCCGCAAAGGGCGACAGCGTGTATGCTGTTTCCACGGTTCCCATGAGACAGGCATCGAAACCGATAAAGTCAAAATGACAGTCTACCGCTTCAAAAGCTTTCTTGAGATTCTGAAGACGCATCATGTATCCTGAAAACTGTTCATCAGCGCCGAAACCCAAAATTGAACCGCCGCCATGGTTCCAAAGGATAAGGTCATACCGGTCCGCGGGGTAGGCATTGACACCCCAGTTCAGAAAGTCTGCCAATGTTTCCGGCTTTGACATATTGCTAAGCTCCAGTTCTTCCTTCAGGCTGAGCTCATCAGCGCCAACTTCGAAACGCTGGAGTTTATCGGGATTGATATCAAAGTCGTCTGCCCATTTCTTGCTGCCGCCGGTTTCCACCAGGATCTTTACTTCCGAATCCTTCGCTCCGGATGCTTTTATAGCTTCTCCTATCTCATGCAGGTCAGTGGTTCCCAGGCTGTTCTCTGATTCCAGATTGGAGCCCACCATGTAGATGAGAACAACCGTGTCGAGATGCCCATCGTAGACCTGAAATTCACGATCCGAAAGCTTAAGCTTCTTGTCATTCGTGCTTTCATCGGAGCCTTTCTTTCCTGCAAGGCCTCTTTGGATATCTTCGTCGGATTCTGTATTTAATGTGCCGTTAGCCTCAACTGTACCAAAGGTCTGCCGGTCTGCGCCCTCTTCATGGTCTTTTGAGACTTCAGTTTCAGCGACATGTAAATCCGTGGCTTTATTGCATCCCGTAAAAAGGAGCAGAGCAAAAACAGATACTAAGGGAAATAGTTTATTTATTTTCATATTCATCCCCGCTCAATGTGATGGCAGTACACTAAACTCACTTGCCTTGACCTTTTTCTTCCTAATTCACTTCCTTGCTGTTATTTAACCGCCTCTATCTAAACAGACAGATTTTGAACACAGAAAGTCACAAACTTTTTTGAAAATATAACTGATATTTACAGATACTCTATTGAATCAGTACCTGGAAAACTTTGTTATAGTTGATCGATAATTCTTACTTTACTTTAAAATAAAACGATATTTTTTTCATCATTATAATTGAGGGGATTTTTTGCTGTACCAATGTATTATTTAAATTTTTAAAACAATCAAAAAGAAGACAATGCCGGGCTGGCATCATCTTCTTCTCTTGAGATTAAAATGGTTTTACCATTCCGGAAACTCCCTTTTATTCAGGAAGAGCGACAGGATCAAATCCATAGTCCTGAAATGCTGTCAGAGAAAGATCATTTGCTGATGAATAGTCAGCTATGATCTTTGCTCTCAATTCATCTCTTTTGTTTAAATCGTCATGGATTTTCAAAAAATCATCATAGTTGGTTCCGAAGATATTTTTTGCGCTCTTTGTATACTGAGCACCATCTTCCACCTCGTCCATGCCCGTGACTTCATAGCTGTCATTGACAGCCTTCAGATGTACACAGCCGGGGAAGGATCCTCCGGAAATACATTCAAGAACCGTATCTTTGCGATCATAATTAAAGATCCAGAAATCCCCGTAGATCTTTATGTCATTTTTATCGGAGTCATCTGTATTTATGATCACAGGACATGGTATGCTCACATCCTCCTCAAGGAATTTCTGTCCCAGATGCTCTGCCAGATATCCGTAAAGAACGTAGTTCAACTTCTCCGGTCCGGGATAGGTATAGGCAGGAAGATTCTGATTTTCAGAATTAAGTATCTTTCTGGATGGAGGCAGTTCTTTCGGTTCGTCATCTGTCAGCTGATACCTTGTGATATCAAGTTCAAAGGCATTGACATAATCTGCAATAATCTGCGGATATTCTGAATTGAAAAGTTCTTCATCAGAGGATATTTTCAGATAATCATCATAGTACTTACCGAATATGTTCCTGGCATCCCACTCAGTAAAAGCCTCATCCATGGATCCTTTCGGACTGTAAGTAGCGGCGTCACCTTCACCGAATCTCTCCAGATGTATGATTCCGGGACAGTGACCGCCGGACACAGCTGTCAGAGTATCTCCCTCTTTTTTGAATTCCCAAAGGTAGTAATCTCCATAGAGAAGTACATCTTCGGCGTCTGTCTCATCCACATCCACAATCTTTACATAGGGGATCAGTGCATGACTGAAGTCATATGCCGTAATGTGATCGAAGGACAGATAATCATAGGCTGCCGCATCCAAGGGGCGGAAACCGAAATCTGCCAGTACCTGATTGTAGGAAAATATAGGGAGGAAGTCATCGTCTGTGCGCTCATTATCATCAGGTTCAAAGGTTAAGGTTTCTCCTGAAGCTTTCTTCAGTATAAGCTTCCCGTCATTTTCGGTCAGTGTGACTTCAAAGCCTTCTCCCTCGGAACCATCATCATTATAGATGCAGAGCTTCCCGCTTAAATGTCCATCCGTCTCATCCATGTTGCCAAAGAAAATCTCTTTGTCCGTCATGTACACTGCGCCCCAGCCATCCTTGGCAGAGCCAAATTTGACATAGGTTCTGTAAGTCAGCAGATGATTCCCGGCGTCATCGATATAATTTCCTTCGGCATTCCATGGGGCTGTATTTTCCGGTTCTGCCGCTTCGGTAGTTTTCGCGTTTTCAGTACCGGTATCAGCCTCAGTACCGGCCGTAGCTTCAATAACGGTTTCTGTTTCCGCTTCTGTTTCCATTTCCATCATCTCCGGCTTCTCTTTTGTACCACACGAAGCTAAGGAAAATGTCATCGCAGCCATAGTCAGTATCATAACTTTCTTTCCAGCTATCATACAATTGACCTTCCTTTCCGTGGAATAATCATTACGCGGTCTTATTTACGTTCTGCCGCTCCTTTCAGGGGTTGGAATGAATACTGCCTTTTAACCTTAGACTTTAATCAGAGTGCTCCGCAGGTGTCTTTTTCCGATCATATTTCTCCGTAAGCTTATCACTCAGTTTTGCGGCTGCCGTACCTAAAATGATTCCCATAATGGTTCCGAAAAGTACATCTGTGGGGAAATGAAGGAAAAGATACATTCTGCTGAAAGCCACTATGGAGGCAAAAATAAACAGTGCTGCGCCGGCCTTCCTGTATCGCATGAAAACTGCGGTCGCCGCTCCAAAAGCCCAGGATGAATGTGTAGATGGGAAGGATGCGCTTGTGGGCCTGGTGACCAGCAAAGCGAATGCGGTGTCTATCTGGCAGGGACGAGGACGGTTTACCAGATGTTTTAACAAAAGCTGCCCGAAAAGCAGAACCCCCAAAAAGGCAATGATAACTGCCATGCCTGTTTTTCTGGTGTTCCTCGGAATCATCAGAAGGAAACCCAGTATCAGAAACAGCTGTCCATAGGATCCTATGAGACTGCTAATGCCGAGAAAAAAGCTGTCTAAAACTTCACTGCGCGGAATTGAATACAAAATAGTAAATTCCATTTATAACATCCTCCTTATAATGAATAATTAAATCTTCATCTTCTCGGATACCCGGTGGATACGGGGAATTCAAGACGGTATAAAACTGCTGTAACCCCTGTAACAGGCATACAGAAATAACATCGACATGTATTAGAACATGTATAACGACACAAAAAAATACCATACTGAATGTAAGAATTCAGATGGTATTTTTCAGTTCTTTGCATAGTAAAAGCATTTATCAGTACTTAAAGGTTGTACTCTATTGCAAAGGTATAGTATGTATTGCCGTATATGTCGTTAAGACGGAAATTCACAAGTACACGAATATCCCTGTTTCCATCCCTGTCAAATGGCTCGTAGCTTACTTCGAGACCGCCGTTATAGATGATAGGATCGCCGCCGTTATAAACAAGTGAGTCAAAGGTGCTTGTTCCGATGCCGTCCACTTTTTTGTATCTCGCATAATACGTTCTGATTTCATCGCCGTCCTTAAACTGGTGCAGGCCCTTTGCACTGATCTTTGGATCATTCTCGGATCTGGAATCAGCTTTTTCGTAATTGTATTTATAGCCGACATAGCGTCCATATGGAGTTTCTGCATCATTGACTATCTGTATCTGTATGGGTTTGTCGTTCAGTGTTGCCGGAACATACCCAAAGGCGTAGTCCTCTGCAAAGGTCTCGCCATGCACGACTCCGGTTAAATAATACGGTACGATCTCGCCGTTCAGCGCCATCCACTTGCCATCGTAATCAATCGTAAGGTCGTCGTCCCAGTCCCATTCGTAAAACTTGTCGGTTCCGCAGTCTATCAGCCATCCATTATCCAAATCGAGCCAGTAATCAACCCATATATCTGATATCAGCTCCCATTGCTCATCCGGAAGATGCAGTCCGAATTTGCCAAAATCATCTTTTTTTATCATCTGGAACACGTTGACATCCGGTATAAGCAGGTTTTCGGGAAGCTTGGTGTCCGGGTCGTACCAGCTTGTTTTCAAAAGATCCTTCTCGCTGATTCCGGTGTCAACTGTAATGTCCCGGATCTCCTTCACATTCGTTCCGTTCTTTTCATCCCCGCCGCCTTCTGCCGATACGTTGATCCTGGTTTTTACAAGGACATTCAGAAAATGCCTGTAAAAATCAAAATAACTTTCATCGTAATCAAGAGAGTAAAGCATTTCCATAACAGGATCAAACTGTTCGGGATATAAATAAGGATAATACAGCGCTATACCGTTTGAGCCGGTCACTGTTCCCTGATAATAGCAGACCGCCTCCTTAGCTTTTTCAAGCACCTTCTGAGACTTTCCGCTTTGCGTTTTTTCTTCGGAAGACTTCAGATAGTCAAAGAGGTCTATCTGTTCGTAGCCATCGTTTCCAAAGCTTTTTGTAGTTTTTCTCGCTATTAAAGTATTCTGGTACTGTTCGTTGAGGACAGTCTCCTCTTCTTTAAAGTATTCGCTTAATGCAAGGTAAAGCCCGCCTATTTTTTTCAGATCCACAAGTGACAGCGTATAAAAATCATATTTGTTGAAATCAGGGCCGGAAACAAAGCTGTCAATTATGGTTTTAGCCAGCTCGGGAACGGACACTCCCGGATATTTGGAAAGCTGCTTTATCCATTCTGTGTAATACCATCCTGTAGACGGCTCCGTTTCCTCCGATGCTATCATGTAATCGGCGTGTCCGGAGAGTGCCATGGCTGTTTCAACCGTACACATAAGACAAGCATCGAAACCTATAAAATCAAAATGCAGCCCGCTCTTCGAAAGCGCCCGGTGAATCTCGTCTATGCTCATTGTTTCGTCGGGATAGTACTCATCAAGACCATAACCGATCAAAGTGCCTCCGCCGTGATTCCAAAGCACCAGTCCGTACCTGTCAGCAGGATTGTTTTTTTCGGCCCAGGAGATAAAGTCGGCTAATGTTTCCGGCTCTGACATTCTCACATTACTAAGGAGTTCAATTGTCTCTAACTCTCCGTTCCTTATCCTGTAACGGCCTATTCCGTCATTTGCAATCTCTTTAAGATGCCAGTTTTTTGATCCTCCGGTCTGGATTATGATATTGAGCCTGTCGCCGGAGGCAGCTCCGAGCATTTCCTGTATATCCCTGCTTGCTGCGGCATCAAAGCTTTCCAGGTCTGAGCCGATCATATAAACAAGCAGACTGAAGCTTCCCTCAGTATCTTTTTCACTGCCATTTCCTGCGGCGCTCATCCCGGAAGACCTTTCTTTTTCTGTTCCGGCTGTTCCTCCTGAAGGCTTTTCACCTGAGGATGTGCAGGATAAAACGGCAGTCGAAACGATTGCCGTTACGATCATTAAGAATAATATTTTTCTTAGTTTAGTAGTATCCAAATTCCTGTACCCAGTACCACTTTCCGCCGCTTTCGTATATGCCTATTCCACAGGATACGAAGCCTGCGTTCATTATATTGTCCCGATGCAATGGGGAGTTCATCCATGCGTTTACAGCGGCGTCCGGTGAATTGAAACCCTGCGCGAGATTTTCACCATACATTATGTTCGGACAGACGGTGAACCAGTCGGTTCCATCGGGCCTTGTGTGTGAAAAGAAGGATGGAATCTCCGTTGCTCTTATCATAGCACAGGCGGCAAGGCTGTCATCCCACTGGAGTGCGGTCAGTCCGTTGGCGGCTCTTTGCTGGTTGACCAGATTAAGTGCACTTTTTGCGGTGTTTATATACTGCTGTCCCTGCCATGCATTTGTTCCTCTTTTGATTATATTCTGATCGACCATACCCGCAGGTGTGGTTTTTGGTCTGTTTCGGAAAGCTGCCTCGTCTCCAACGCTGCCTCCGGTACTTTTCCTGAACACGGCCAATGCGGCCACCAGACATATAATCAGCAGTACACCAACTGCAATCAGCTTACGATCGACTTTAATCCTGCCTTTCATCACCACCATGCCTCCTTTTTATTAAAATTATGACGTGAGTGTCAAAAGTATTTGCCACTCACTTATTAGCGCTAACGCACACATTCGTGTGCAATGTGCTGCTTCAAAATTATTACTAATTAAAATTTTACTCTTAATAACTCTTTAGTGCAATTCATACACTGTTTTATTAAATTTTACAGCAAAAGCCGGGCTTTTCGTAGCCCGGCTTTTGTGTGGTTCCTATTATTAAAACTTTTTTTGTGAGCCTTCGTATCTTCGGAGTTTTTGATACAGTTCTTATATCTACAGCTTATCCTCTGCTATACGAAGATAGCGGATGGCGTTCCAGTGAGTAGGTTCCAGCTCTATGGCTTTTCTGAACTCTTCTCCCGCTTCCGAAAGCTCCCCATATCCAAGCTTCCCGAGTCCCATGAGATAGTGACAATGTGCCTGATTTCTCCTGGTCCAGTCCTCATCGAAGATCTGGAAATCAGGAAGCGACACAGCAAAATATCCTACATTTACCTCATCTCTCATATGGCGCTCACCGTAATCGATCAGCTTATTGAAATGAGATTTTCCGGAAACCTCTTTCCCGAGCTTCTTTAGGGCAAGCCCTTCAAAATAGATCATATCCGCAGGCTGATCATTGTAGTACATCATACCTGCAGGCTCATCGGTACCGACGGAGGCTTCTGAGAAAAGATTCTGTGCTTCAGCTTCCTTACTCAAATGCTCTTCACAAAGCCCAAGATAGTAATTTATATTGTTATCCTTTGTTCCTTCCAGCTTGCCTTAAAAAATGCTTCAAAGGCTTTCGAATCTCTCTTCTGATAGAGAAGAGAAAGCCCCAGATCATAGTAGGCCTCAGAATCATAAGGATTTGGATTTTTCCAGGTAAGCCTCTTTATGGCCTGACGGAAATGTTTCTCCGCCTCTTTAAACAGACCCCTGCGCATCAGAAGGGAACCGTAAGCCGTATTTATGCGAATGTCTCCGGCGTCACGCTTTAAGCCCTCAAGATAGTAATCATCGGGACGGAAGGTGGCATGCCTGTACTGTTCAAGATGAAGACCCGTAAGGTACAGCTCCTCATTGGTCATGATCTCCGAAGGTGCCTTTGCGGCCTCTGCAGGCTTCGGAATTTCAGGAATCGTCTTCTTGAGCGGAGTATAATGTACAAGCTCTCCGGCCTCCGACAACACAGAAAAACGAAGCTTTGTTTCATCAGAGACTGCCTGCCTTATGGTCTTTTCGTATATACATACGGGACTAAGCTCCTTGGTTTCATCAAGCAGCACTTCTCCATCATAAGTCAAAAGGAATCTGGCATTTTTATAGACAGAGGTTCCATAGGCTATCAAATGAATCTCTCCGTCACTTATCTCCAGATTTACAGCAGCTTCCTTTGTTGCGTTCTTAATCTGCCCCACAGCCTTATACGGCATAAAATACTGTGTGAAGGTCTTTTCCTCCATAGGCTTAAGCCAGGAGAAATCCGGCTGGTTATCAGTGAATACTCCGCACATCAGCTCGATATAGGGGCCGTCCTCATCCGTAAGATTCCTGTCCCATGCCTTTCCGAAATCTCCACAGCCCCAGGTCCACTGCTTTTTTCCGGGAGACACATGATGATCGGCTATATGAAGAAGTCCGGCTCCAACCTTATAGTCATAGCCCCCCACAAAATCGAATTCTGACTTTTCCGCCATATAGGAAGTGGGCACCGGGATATTTTTATAACGGGAAATGTCTACACCGGCACTGTAATCGTGCTTATAGTAAACTCCCGTAGCTATAGGAAATCTGGATACATCCCTCTTTCCATGATCCATGACAGCATGTACATCAGGAGGAAATACGGACTGTGTATGATCATTTACGGGAACTGCAGGATTTGCCCACCAGAGGAAGGTCTGTGGGGTTGAGGTCCGGTTATAGAGCTGACCCTTTATCTCCAGATAGGCTTTCCCGGGATACAATGTGAAGCTGGCCTCTCCTCTGGTTCCGTACATCTGATCGGTATCCGAAATACGGCAGGTTTTGGACCCATCCGGATTTTCAATCAATATATGATCCACGGGCATAAATGTCGTAGGTCTGTGATGCTGAGGCCAGTTAAACTCGATACCTCCGCTGATCCATGGTCCGAGAAGTCCCACAAGGGCCGGCTTTATGACATGATTATAGTAAACAAAATCATAGCCGTTGGTCTTGTCATAGGCCCGCTGTATCCTGCCTCCCAGCTCCGGCAGGATCATTATCTTTAAATACTCATTTTCCAGAAATACAGCCTGATAATGCTTATCCTCTTTTTCATCATATATCTTTTCGATAGTCGGATACTCCTTCCTGAATTTATGAGAATAACAGATCCGGAGCATCCTTTTAAACGCACCATACGCTTTCATATAACCTGATAATCTTTACACACAAAATCCCCCGGAAATGCCTAAACAACATTTCCGGGGGATATATCATTCTGAATCGTATGGCTTTTATGGTCTGGCTTTTTGAGCCAGGTACGGAAATTTTCCCCTGTCCTTCTTCATTCTCAGGCTTTTAACTGCCGGAATATTGGAAATGATAGTGATAAATGTGATGGCTGTAAGAACCAGAGTTATAGGACGTCCGAATAATGCAATCGCCGGATTGTCCGCTGTGGAAGCCAGGGATACCGCCCGCCTGAAATTGGTATCCATCATTCCTCCCAAAACCAGACCCAGAGTAATAGGAGCTACAGAATAGCCTCTCATTCTCAGGAAATATCCTAAAAATCCAAAAAAGAACATAAGTCCCACATCGAACATTCTTGTATTGCAGGCGTATGCCCCTACAACACACAGGACGGTAACTATCGGCAGAAGTATCTTTTGGGGAACAGCTATCACCTTACTTACCACCGGGGTCAAAAGGGTTCCCAGCAGAAGCAGGAATACACATCCCAGAAATCCACCTGCCAGAATTGCATTGAAGGCTCCTCCGCTGGTCTTAAGGAAATTAGGTCCCGGCTGCAGTCCATGAATATAAAATACAGACATGATTATGGCAGTGACCGCATCACCCGGAATTGCCAGAGTGAGCATAGGTATCAGGGCCCCTCCGATGCAGGCATTATTCGATGCTTCCGAAGCGGCTATTCCCTCAACAGCTCCCTCGCCAAAGGGCACACTTGGGTTCTTGACTATGCGCTTTGCCTCTGAATATGCGAGAAATGCAGCCACAGGGCCGCCCGCACCGGGAAGAGCTCCAACGAAGGTGCCAATGACACAGTAATAAATAGAATGTATGAATTCCTTTAATATATCCCTGGTCCTGACAACCATTTTTTCAAGCTTTGTAACTTCTCCCTCTGCACATCCATCGGAAACAGTACATAGAACCTCAGCAAACCCAAATAATCCAACCAGCGCCGGAACTGTAGCGATACCTGACTTCAATCCCTGTATTCCGAAGGTAAGCCTCGGAGAACCCACAACACTGTCAAGGCCTATCAAAGAGAAAAATACACCTATCAGAGCGGCCATGAGTCCCTTTGAGAAGGACTTCGATGTAAGAGAGCCTACTGTTGCCAGTCCGAACAATGCAAGAAGGAAATAATCCATGGGCTGGAATTTTAATGCCAATGCAGTAATGGGCTTTGCAAGTACCGCCAATGCAAGAAGTCCGAAAACCGACCCTATAAATGAATATACAGTTGCATACTTAAGGGCTTTAAATGCTTCTCCTCTTTTTGCAAGAGGATGTCCGTCCATGGTGGTAACCACGGAGGAAGGCGCTCCGGGAATATTGACAAGGATAGCCGAAAGTGCTCCTGAAAACACTCCCACAACATATACTCCCATGATTGTCCCCATAGCATCCTCGGTTGTCCATGTATAGGTTATGGAAACAAGAAGTGCTGTAGCCATAGATACCGACAGTCCGGGAATGGCACCGACGAACATTCCGGCCAGTGATCCTAAAAATGTCAGTATGATGAAGCGTACATTAACGCAATATGCCAATACACCTAAAAAACTCATATTTTCCTCCGAAATACCTCTTTATGGGAAACGAACATTAAGTAAAACTCCGAACAAGAGATAAATGATAAGGGATGTGGCTGCTGCGATAAGAACTATCATCCACCATCTTTTTTCTCCGAAAAACCGGAACATGGCCATAAGAAAGACAATAGTAGCAGGTATAAATCCCGTGATATCCATAAGTATTTCATAAACAATGGCCATAAGAGCCACAGCAAGAACCCTTTTGAAGTTACGGAAGCTGTCGGGAGCCTTTTTCTTTTCATCTGTGGCCATGGCTCTTTTTCCATCAGCAAATAAAGAAACTGCCAGCAGTATGGCAAAAACCGATATCAGTACAGGAAAAAGATAAGGAGACATCTTCCATTCTGTCTGAACACGGGCTGTGTAATGCATGAACAGACTGTATATAAGTAAAGCTGCTCCCAAAATAAGAACCACTATACCATCCTGAATCTCAGGATTACTGATAAATTTTTTCTTATGACCATTCATTAAGAACACCTCTTATATCCTATTATTCAGGCTTTTTGATTCCGTAATCCTCCGGACTGTTTGTTGCTGCTCCGGCATCATATAAAATCCATGAAACCTTTGATTCCCATGCACTGTAGAATTTATTCATATCCTCCACTGTGGTATAAGTCTCATACAGCTTGTCTATGTTGTTATCGTTCATGAACTTAACGAAGTCCTCATTTTCTTCCGCCTTCTTTGCAGCGGAACGAAGTACCTCCTGAACATCCTCGGGAACATCGTTCTTAACAAGCAGGCTTAAAGGAGTATAGGGAATAGATAAATAGTCATCAGCACCTTCCATCACTTCACTAAGGGCACTTACATCCGGATACTGCTTCATACGTTCTGTAGAGCAAACCGCAAGCATCTTTAAATCTCCGGATTCGATATAAGATTTAACCGTTGAGTAATTTGAATTTGTGAATTCAACCTGTCCGCCCATAACCGCAACTATTCCGTCAGAGCCTGATGAATATGCGGTAAGCGCAGGTTCATAACCGAATTTGTTCATGATAAGAGCCTGAACATGTCCAGATCCTCCCGGACCTGTATATGCCATCTGAATAGTTCCGGGCTTTGCCTTAATATCACTAAGGAGATCCTGAATTGTGTTGTACTTGGAATTACCTGCAACAACGATAACTTTAGGATCATTTGCAACAAGAGCAATAGGTGAGAAATCCGCGTAACTCATCTCTGAAATACCCATGACCCTCTGGGTTCCCAGGGATTCCGCTGCAAATAAAACAGTATATCCGTCAGAGTCTGCATCCAGAGTTGCCTGACAACCAACAGATCCGGATGCTCCGGCCTGATTCTCAACTATGATGGACTGACCAAGCTCTTTACTTAAGGCCTGTGCAAACTGTCTACCTACCAGATCTGTTGTTCCCCCTGCACCATAGGGAACTATCATGGTGATCGCCTTAGTCGGATAATCTGTCTTTGCGGATTTATCTGACGATGAACCTGCAGGAACAGATGCTCCACCTGAACCACAAGCCACTGCAGACATTACCAATGTTGTCATCAATGCACATGCCAAAATTTTTTTAAACATCCCCTTCATACCTCCTTAGAAATACATCGACTGCATTCCATAAGCCATTACTGCATGTTATGATATACATAACTCAAAAGGCTTATATATGCCTATTGGTTATATTTTCTCCGCTTTTTTCCCTTTTGTCAATGTAAAGGCCATTAAATTGCCACAAAATAATTCGTATTTTCACTTCACCTTCATCGTGCTTTAAATCGCGAAAACCCGGCATCCAAAATCTTAATTTCGGATGCCGGGTTTTCAGTTGCCGGGTCGATTCCCATATCCCCTGCCCTTTTAGAAACAATATACCTTATACTGCCGAAAATATTGACGCGCTTTTTTTATATTTTTGAATTTAAATTTTTCCCGGTGCACTGCCTCTTACTCAGGGCGTGAAGGAGAAATTGGAAAGGATTCAGAAAAAACTGAATTAATTCTCCGACTTTGTATCTTCAAGGTGGGTTTCAGCATATTCCTCGAAGGCCGCCTGCCAAAGCCTGTAGGCGGCGGTCGTCTGGTGAATGCCCTTGTCGCTGCAATACTGTTTTGCAAGACTTCCGTCACTGTCGTAGAGCCTTGATGCTACATCCAGATATCCCCAGCCGTTTTGTGCTGCCAATGCTGCCATCTGAGCATTAAATGTACGGATAGTGTCATTGTTAAATTCCTCTTTAGCACTTTTATACATAGGTGTTGTACTTACAATAGTGATCTTTATATCGGGTATCTCCTGCTGTATTCTTCCGAGATACTGAAGATACTTAGCTACTGTGTTGTCTGCACCTGCCCAAAGGTCATTAAGCCCAAAGAAAGTATAAATATGTTTTGCTCCCATAAGCTTCAGAGAATCCCATGCATACATCTGCTGCCCATGATATATGGGGTGCTTGGATTTACCCGAAATCGCCATGAAAGCATTATGAACCGAGTAACTAACCCTGGTAAGGAACTTAAGATTCTGGAATATGGGATATGCAGCATTTCTTGCAGCGTATAAGGAAAAGCCCTCGGCTACCGAATCTCCGATAAGAACAGAATCCTTGTAAAATTCACCTATTTGAAGGGCGTGAAGAGCTTCGGCCTGAAGCCGTTCCTGTTCTTCAAGCCACGCTTTGTTCTGCTGCTCCAGAATGAGTTCTTCCTCTGTTTTTGTTTCTTCTTCTGTTCCTGTCGGACCAAAATTAGTTTGTGACATATCTGTCGAACCGGAGTTAGCGGAAACTCCATTCTGTAAAATATCGTTGGCAGCCGGAACTGTCTCATATGTTCCGGGGAGCGTTTCATAGTCCGCCAATGGATCTGCATATGAAGAAAGCACAGGTGTTACGGTTAATGCGGTAACTAACAATACCGCGGGAATCATTATTTTTTTCATGATGACAGTTCTCCTTAATTCCAAGATGAATACATAGCGACAAAATTCCGTATGTCTTATTTCGACTCAGATACGTTTCCTTATAATGTATCAAAAATATTACTATACCGGTGATGAAAATTATGTCTCCTGTCCCGCGAACTGTGTCATATAAAGGTCATAATACCTGCCCTTCTTAGCAAGCAGTTCCTCGTGGTTTCCGCTCTCCACTATCTCACCATGATCCATAACGATGATCTCGTCTGCATCTTGAATAGTGGATAGACGGTGGGCGATAATGAGGCTGGTACGCTGATTCATAAGCTCTGTCATGGCATCCTGAATGCACATTTCAGTTCTGGTATCGACGGAAGAGGTAGCCTCGTCCAGGATCAGAATTCTGGGCTTCGAGAGGAATGCACGACATATAGTGAGTAGCTGCCTCTGCCCCTGGCTGAGGTTTGCCCCGGAGGATTCCAGCACTGTGTCGTAACCGTCTGTGAGATTCTCGATCAGATCGTCACAGTGACTGGAGGCGGCAGCTGCTTCCAGTTCTTCCTGTGTGATGTCCTTGGATGCATAGCAAAGGTTATTGCGAATTGTGTCTGTAAAGAGCACCGTATCCTGCAAAACGATTCCGATGGCATCTCTCAGCTCATCTGTGGAGATATCATAAATACTCTTTCCATCCAGAAGTATCTCTCCGGAATCCACGTGATAAAAGCGCATCAGCAGGTTAATTATGGTGGTCTTACCGCTGCCGGTGGAGCCTACCAGTGCAATCTTCTTTCCGGAGCATACCTGTAATGAAAAGTTTTTGATGACAGGTTTCCCCGGTACATATGAGAAGTTGACATTTCGAAATTCTATTACACCCTTAATGGGTTTTACAATCTCTCCTCCGCTCTTATCCTCTTCCTTTTCGTCCAGTATCCGGAAGATACGTTCTCCGCCGGCAAGGGCTGTTTGAATCTGACCGTAGAGCTGGGCGAGTTCATTGATGGGGCGTGAGAACTGCTTTGCATAGATGATAAATGCAGAAATCACACCGATGGAAATGTCTCCGCTCAGGGCAAATCGTGCGCCGAAAACCGCTACCACCACGAAGGAGACATTGCTCAGCATATTCATGATGGGACCCATGGAACCGCCGATGATCTCCGCTATGATTCCGGTCTTCGTAAGTTCGTTAGCTGTTTCGGAAAATCCCTGAACTTCTGCTGCCTGACGATTATAGGCAGTGACGGTACGGGTGTTGGTTACCATCTCTTCCACTGTTCCGTTAAGCTTTCCCAGAAGCTCCTGGCGTTTCACGAAATATTTTCTCATGTACCTGGTGATGTTTGTTGTAAACACCACTGTAAGCATTACCGTAGAGCAGCTGAGCAATGTCAAAAGCGGGCTGTAGGAAAGCATCATGGCGATGGTTCCGATGAGCATAAGCATTCCTGAAAGCAGGCTGCTGAGGGATGAAGAAACAATGTTAGCGATGTTCTCTGCGTCGTTGGTCATGCGGCTCATGATGTCACCGTGGGAGTGGGTGTCAATGTATGCGATCGGCAGGTTTGTGATCTTTCGGAACAAGTCTCCCCGCAGTCTGAATATGACTCTCTGGCTAAGCTTCGCACTGAGAAAACCCTGTAAAAGTGTGCTCAGTCCGTGAATCACATATGCAGCAAGCATGAGGATGAGTATCTTTTTGAGAGACCCTAGCTCGGAACTTTTTATGTGGTCAATGGCTTCGGCCTGAAAGCGTGGAGCCATAACGCCCATGAACACGCCGAGGATGATGGTGACACACAGAAGCATCACGTATTTCCATTCATTCTTAAAGTAATTGAGAAGGCGCTTCAGAGTGCCTTTTCGATCCTTGGCCTTCTCCAAAGGGGCGCCCAGATTGCCTCTCATGCCGCGACGTCCCAGAGAAGGCTGAGGTGTGTTTGAGTTAAATTTCTGCTGACTCATGCCTTCACACCTCCCTTCTTGAGCTGGGAATCATAGATCTCGCGGTAAACGTCACAGTTTTCCATAAGCTCGTTATGGCTGCCAATGCCTACGATTCGACCCTTGTCCATAACCGCAATACGGTCCGCACGCATAACAGTCGCAATGCGCTGAGCTATGATGATCTTGGTTAAATTTCCGTAGCCTTCATCCAGAGCTTTAAATAATCTGGCTTCGGTACCCAGATCCAGGGCGCTGGTGGAGTCATCCAATATAAGGATCTCCGCCGGCTTCAGGAGTGCGCGGGAAATTGCGATGCGCTGTTTCTGCCCGCCTGAAAGGCTCATGCCGGCCTCGGCTACGGTAGTATCATATTTATCAGGCTGATGTGAAATGAATTCATCGGCCTGAGCTGCCCGGGCAGCTTTGATCATATCCTCTTCGTCTGTCCCGGGATTGCCGATCATGATGTTCTTTCGTATGGTGCCTGTAAACAGCTCGCTTTTTTGAAGCACGAAGGAGATACGGTCTCTTAATTCGTGAAGAGTAAAATGCTTCACATCCTCTCCGTCCACCAGTACGCTTCCCTCTGTTACATCGTAGAAACGTGCTATAAGAGAAACCAGAGTACTTTTACCGCTGCCGGTGGCTCCGATAACAGCCATAGTCTGACCCGGGGTTACGGTGAAACTGATGTCTTTCAATACCTCATGATGGTGACCGGGGTAATTGAAGGAAACATTTTTAAACTCGATGCTGCCGCCGCGTTTTTCGATATCTTTTGCGTCACCGTCCCGAATAACAGGTACGGAGGCAAGCACCTCCTTAAGACGCTTTGCGGAGGCAAGACCCAGGGTGATGGTCTGGAAGATCATCGCCATCATCATCATTCCGCTCAGAATCTGACTTAGATAGGTAATGGCGGCCATCAGGCTTCCTATTTCCATCCTGCTTGCCGCAACCTCCATACCACCGATATAGATGATGGCTACAGTGGCTGCATTTAAAACAATGTTCATGACCGGACGCATCCAGCTGATCAGGATCTGTACTTCAAACCGGGTGTTGACCAAATCAAGATTACTCTTATCGAACTTTTCTATTTCACTTTGTTCCTGTACGAAGGCTTTCACTACACGCTCGCTGGCAACATTCTCACCGATGACAGAGTTCACGCGGTCAAGCCGGGTTTGTAAATGCGTAAACATTGGACCGCTCTTCCACACTACAAAGGCGATTTCTGCCAATATGATGGGAACGGTAAACATTAAAACGCGGCTGAAGGCCACGTTGAGAGTAAGCAGGAATGAGCTGCCGGCAAAGAAAAACATCATGCATCGTACAGCGCCGCGGATGAGCTGGGAAACCATAGTCTGCACCTGGGTTACATCTGAGGTCGTGCGGGTAATCAGGCTTCCTGTGGTGAAATCATCAATCTGCTCAAATGAAAAATTCATGATGCGGTCGAACAGTGCTTTACGAAGATCATTTCCGAAGTGCTGTGAGCAAATGTTAACGAACACTCCCGAAAGGATGCCGCAGCAGCCACCCAGAAATACTATAAAGATCATTCGTATGCCAACGCTCCATACCAGATCTGTATTTCCTTTGAGTATACCGTTATCCACGATTTGGGCCATCATCCTGGGCTGTATCAGATCTATCAGTACCTCGCACACCATAAACAGAGAGCCTATAAGACCGATCCATAAATGTTTTTTCAGAAATTTGAGCAAAGTGTCAGCCACCTTTCGTTTAATTTAAGAAATCCAGCGGGGACGGGTCTCGCCGGCGAGACCCGTCCCCGCTGGATTTTCAATCTATTCTTTGATTATACAATTAAAGAGGGTTTGTGAGCAAAGAATATACCTCGAGCGACAGCATAAAATGCACATAAGCACAGAAATTCATCCGGTGGATCATGGGGTAGTATGTCACTACACCCCTCCCCATGGTCCACCGGATGAACTTTTACACATTTACTGAGAGAGATTACAGTCTGTATAGTATTCTATTATGAATCAAAGAACTGACGGCCGTCGTCAGTTACCAGTCTCTCGGTCTTCGGATACTCAAAAATTGCCTGATTATCTTTATTCTCCTCAAGATAATCCGCAAACTTTTCTGCATACCACTTTGCATGCCAGAGATTGTGCATGAGGTAGCTTCCTCAGGTTAAGGCATTTTTAGATGAGGTGATCATGCCTTAAAGATTTTTAGGATGTGTTTCATATGCAGGCTTTTGCCTGGCTGAGGCTTATCGGTTATGTATGCTGCGCTGGACTTCATACAGTCTTTCTGTCAGCTGATACAGAGGATTTACGTCGGCATAATCCCTGTAAGTACCGAAGGGAAGATCTGTATAGATCACTAATATGTAGGGATCGAAGTCGCTGTAAACGACACCTGTATCATTGATTGCGCATTCATAATTTGTCCGATCGCCGTCGAGGTAGTCATCAGGAATGACGGTCTCCGGATCGTAATTCAGACTGTCATCATGAAATGATACACGGTACCAATGTCAATTGTTTTCTTAGTTACCTTCTGGTACGGGTCAAATACGATAACGATTTGTATAGAACAATTATGATTGCCGCCATGCAAAAAAGCCTCGGGAATAATGCTTTATCTTCATACTCTCCGTTGTTCAAAAGAGCCTTAACCGTATCGCCGTGACGCTTTTCATCCTTCATAACGGATTCTACTTCGGGAAATTCTTCCATCATTTTCTTATATCCTGGAACAGCAGCATATTCGCCACTTGCTATCAGCGGATAAAGGACTCTCTTTCCGATAAGTCGATAAAGAAATGTCACAACCAATGCCTGGGTTTTCTTCGGTGTCAGTACTTTTCCTGTATACTGCTTAAATACGGAAGCATGCCTACCCTCATCTGCCGCAAGCGCTTTAAAAGTTTTTGCATCAGATTCATTATGCACGAGATAAGCCATCCTTCGGTATGTTTCCACACCATTAAGCTCCCCCTGCTGAGACTTTAGCAGTTTTTTCATGTTATCTTTCGAAATTACCATAGTCACCCTCTTATGATTCATTCACCAGTTTTCCGGTCATATGCTCCGGAATCAGTTCCAAACAGTTCACGCGGGGAAAAGAATTCTTAAGCTCCTTTTGAAGATATTCCTCATCGTCCGTAAACTTCCTGCAGAGCAGTGTGCAGATCTCCCGCTTCTTTTCTTCATCTTCAACGATGCGGATCCGGCCGAACACAACTACGCTGTTAATGTTCAACGACCATTCTCCCTCTTTTCGGTATCCCTGATCGTACACGCAGTAGCTTACTTTATCGCACTTTGCTATCGCATCCAACTTATGGCCTTCCTTGGCTCCGTGAAAGTAAAGGTGTCCGTTTTCCATATACAGATGATTCATCGGGATCCCATAAGGGTATCCATCATCACCGATCATAGAAAGAACGCCTCTTGGTTGCTCATTAAGAACACGGATGCACTCTTCCTCACTGATCTGCTGTTTAAATCGCCTCATTCCTCGCTATATAACGTCACTAATATTAAAAGTTATTTTTGTTATTATACTCCTTCACCGCAACCAGCTCAATCGGTCAGATCGCTGTGGTGTGATGATCCTTTCTCTCCATTCGGGATTATGATACGAAAGGCTCAGTACAATTTATAATATATTTCAACTGAACATAATCTGGCACTATAAAAGGGACAGACCCTCAAGTCTGCCCCTCAATCTGTTTGGAAAACCCTCAAGAACTTTGGAGACCCTTTTAATCACTGCTTTTTAGTTTTTACCCGCAAGCCGGTATTATTCAAGTTCTAGAAAGGCATCAATATCTTGCAAAATTGATTTTCTTTTGTAGCTATATGATGTTGTGGTTTTACGCTTATTCCAACAATTTTTTTGCTTTTTATAACTTTTTGCAACCAAAGTGCAACCGGAAGTTAATAGTC
>DFGZ01000357.1 GCA_002371295.1 Oribacterium sp. UBA3737
TACGGTCCCGGATCCCGCTATGTCAACTATTCCACCGGCGTAAGCGCAGTATTCCGTCCGGATAAGCTGGCTATGCGACTGCTGAGTCTGGACGGCGGCTTTTTGTCCTACTATAACTCCTACAGCTCCGCCTGCATACGCCAGGCGAGTATTTTGATGTATGGTACCGGAAATACAGGAAATGCCCCGGCGGACTGGCTCAACAGTAATCTGATCATCCTTTGGGGACACAATCCCGCCTCAACCAAATTCGACTGCGAAACCATGTATTATCTTAGAAAGGCCCGGGACAAGGGCATTCCCATAGTTGTGGTAGACCCCAGGGAGAATGAGACTGTCCGTCAGCTTAAGGCTGAATGGATTCCCATTCGGCCTGCCACCGACAGCGCCATGCTGGATGCCATGGCATGGGTACTGGTTCAGGAGGGGCTTGTGGATCATGAATTTTTGGATCGCTGCTGTATCGGCTTTGACCCCGACCATATGCCCCTAGGGGTAGATCCCGGAGAGTCCGTTCTATCTTATCTCACCGGCGAACAGGACGGAGTCCCCAAAACACCGGAGTGGGCAGAGTCCATTACAGGTGTCAGCGCCGCGGTTATCCGGAACCTTGCCATTCGCTACGCCACAGCGCGTCCTTCCATCCTTTATCAGGGATGGGGCCCCCAGAGAAATGCTTATGGAGAGCAATGCGTTCGCGGCGGAATCCTGTTGGCATGTATGACGGGGAACGTGGGTATACATGGCGGATATGCCTGCGGAGCGGGAGACTACGCCGAGCACAAACGTCCCTCCCTCCCCATGCCGAAAAATCCCTATCCTTACCGGATACCGGTATTCCTGTGGACTGACGCTATCCTGCGAGGCACGGAGATGGGAGCGGCCGACGGTGTCCGCGGCGGTGAGCACCCACTGTCCAACATCAAGATGATCCTGAATCTTGCCGGAAATACCCTGATCAACCAGCACGGGGATATCAACCGCACCAAAGAAATCCTCAGCGATGAGAGCAAGTGTGAGTTCATCGTGTGCAGTGACCTCTTTATGACCGCAAGCGCGAAATTTGCAGATATTCTTCTGCCTGGGATCTCAATGTTCGAGTGCGACAATATCACCAATCCCTGGCAGTACGGAGAATTTCTTGGCTGCTGCAATAAGGTGATAGAGCCACTCTATGAAGGCAGGTTTGAGTACGAATGGCTTTCGGAGGTGGCGGAACGGCTGGGACTTCGTCAGGCCTTCACCGAAGGTCGTACACACTCGGAGTGGCTGGAGTATATCTACAGTGAGCTTCAAAAAAGCGAACCAGAGCTGCCGGATTACGCCGTTTTCAAGGAAAATGGAATCTATCGGTATAAGGAGAGGCATGTTGGAGTTGCCTTTGAGCAGGAGTGTGCCGATCCGGAACGATATCCATTTCCGACGCCGTCTGGGAAGATCGAGCTTTATTCTGATCGGGTAAACCACCTCGCATTCCGGGACCCGTTCCCACCCATTCCCCGCTATGTAGCCCCTCCCGAGGGGCCTCAGGACCCATTGACTCAGCGATATCCCCTCCAGCTTGTGGGCTGGCATACACCGAGGAGATGTCACAGCATCCACGACAACAACCTCGCCATGCATGCGATAGATCCGCAGGCACTCTGGATGCATCCTGTGGACGCAGCTTCCCGCGGAATATGTGAGGGGGATATGGTCCTTGTATTCAATGACCGAGGAAAAACCAGAATTCCGGCCCATCTGACCGAACGGATCATGCCGGGAGTGACCGCCCTTTCTCAGGGTGCCTGGTATGATTCAGACGAGGACGGCGTGGACAGGGGCGGATCCATCAACGTCCTGACTTCTTCCCATCCTACGCCCTATGCGCACGGGAATGGTCAGCACACAAATCTGGTGGAAGTTAAAAAACTTTCTTAAAATGTGGGAGTACCTCTCGAAGCGGTCCGATATTCACTTATGCTGTGCAGCACATTATATTTCTTTACCACGCACAAAGCGGTTCCCAGGATATCTCTTCCCGGAACCGCTCTTTTTCTGTCATATGTTAGGTAAAATTTATACCCACCTATAAGCTTCCGGTAATATCCCTTTCTTTCATCCCGTGCTAAGATTTATCCATCAAAACAAAAAGATTTGCCATATCTAAATACTTAGACATGGTCATAGAAACAGTCCATCGCTAAACGAAATTCAAAGGACTGGTACATAAGAAAGGTCGGTATCATTATGTCAGACATCAGAGAAAGCGCACTTGAACTTATAGGTGGAACACCTCTTTTAAAGCTTAACGGTTACAGCAGGAAGGCAGGCGTTGAAAACGCAACCATCATTGCAAAGCTTGAGTACCTTAATCCCGCAGGATCAGTAAAGGACAGAGTTGCCCTCAGCATGATCGAGGACGCAGAGAAGAGCGGAAAGCTTAAGCCGGGCGCTACCATCATCGAGCCAACCAGCGGAAATACAGGAATCGGCCTTGCCGCTGTTGCTGCCGCAAAGGGCTACAGAGCCATCCTTACACTTCCAGACACCATGAGCGTTGAGAGAAGAAATCTTCTCAAGGCTTACGGTGCAGAGATCGTTCTTACAGAAGGCGCAAAGGGCATGAAGGGTGCCATCGCAAAGGCTGAGGAGCTTGAGAAGGAGATCGATGGTGCCATCATCCTCGGACAGTTCGTAAATCCTGCCAACCCTGCTGTACATAAGGCAACAACGGGTCCCGAGATCTGGAAACAGACTGACGGTAAGGTAGACATCTTCGTTGCAGGTGTAGGTACAGGCGGAACCATCACAGGTGTAGGCGAGTACTTAAAGGAGCAGAATCCTGATGTAAAGATAATCGCTGTTGAGCCTGCAACAAGCCCGGTTCTTTCCAAGGGTACAGCCGGTCCTCATAAGATTCAGGGAATCGGTGCAGGTTTCGTTCCGGATACTCTCAACACAAAGATCTATGACGAAGTCATTGCCATCGAGAACGAGGACGCTTTCGCAGAGGGCAAGCGCTTCGCAATTTCAGAGGGAATCCTTGTAGGTATTTCATCCGGAGCAGCTCTTAAGGCAGCAACCATCGTCGCAAACCGCGAGGAGAACAAGGGCAAGAACATCGTAGTTCTTCTTCCTGACTCAGGCGACAGATACCTTTCAACAGCACTTTTTGCTGACTGATGAAAACGAGGTGATCAAAAACTTCCCTTTGAGGAAGGCCCTAATGTAATTACAGACTCAGCATACCATTTCCATTGGGAATACACAGATTTCGCTTAGTGGGAAATACCTTCGATACAGGTATTTCCCACTAGGATAAAGGGGATATTATGGCAAAATACGATTTTGACAGTGTTCACAACAGAAAAAATACAGACAGCATCAAGTGGGATTTCGGTATGCAGCGAAAGGGCAGAGATGATCTTCTTCCCCTTTGGGTCGCAGACATGGATTTCAAGCTTCCCGGAGATATCTTAGATGATATCTCAAAGAGAGTGGAGCACGGAATCTTCGGATATACTGATCCGGGAGATGAATACTTAAACACAGTAAGCAACTGGTTTGAAAGAAGACATGGCTTTTCCGTAAAAGGAAAAGCCATAACTGTTACTCCGGGAGTTGTATATGCCATAGGTCTCGCCATAAGAGCTTTCACAAAGCCGGGAGACGCAGTAATCATTCAGCAGCCGGTTTACTATCCCTTCAAGGATATCATCGAACTTAATGATCGAAAGACTGTCAACAATCAGCTTGTTTACAAGGATGATCATTATGAGATCGACTTTGATGATTTTGAAAGAAAGATAACAGAAAACGATGTAAAGCTCTTTATCCTCTGCAGTCCCCATAATCCCGTAGGAAGAGTATGGACCAGATCGGAGCTGACAAGACTTGGTGAGATCTGTGCCGCACATGATGTTTACGTTTTCTCCGATGAGATTCATTCCGATTTCGTTTACCCGGGGCATGAGCACGTTCCATTCATAACTCTGGATGAGAAGCTCACAAAGAAGCTAATAGTGGGGACTTCAGCCAGCAAAACCTTTAATCTGGCAGGACTCCAGACCGCCAATATCTTCATCCCTGACGACAGCATGCACAGAGCCTTTGACCTGGAAAATGCAAGGAACGGCTACAGCCAGCCAAACACTCTCGGAATGACCGCCACCATGTCGGCATATAAAAACGGAGAGGAGTGGCTCGACGAACTTCTTACCTACCTCGAGGGAAACCTTCAGTTCGTCAGAGATTTCTTAAAGGAAAAACTGCCTGAGGTAAAGCTCATTGAACCGGAAGGCACCTATCTTATCTGGCTTGATTTTTCCGAAGTGACAAAAAATCACAAGGAGCTTGAAGACATAATAGTGAACAAGGCAAAGCTCTGGCTTGATCCGGGAGTCATTTTCGGGCATGAGACAGCTCTATTTGAAAGAATTAATATAGCCTGTCCAAGAACGACACTTAAGGAGGCATTAGAACGGTTATATGAAGGATTACAGCATTGATACAGTCTGTCAACTTAATGACGAAAGTATAAAAGACCGGTGGGGAGCCTTGAGCTTCCCCATTTATCAAACTGCAACATTTGCCCACCTGGGCCTCGGAGAGAGTACCGGATTTGACTACACCAGAATGCAGAACCCCACCAGGCAGCAGCTTGAGTATGTGGTAGCTTCTCTGGAGCACGGAACAGATGCCCTCGCTTTTGCCAGCGGAATGGCTGCAATCACTGCAGTTATGGAGCTTTTTTCTCCGGGAGATCACCTGATCGTTGACCAGGATCTCTATGGCGGAAGTGTTCGTCTTTTCAATGAAATCAACAGAAAGAACGGGCTAAGCTTCACAACCTGTGACCTCAACCGGGACGATTACCCTTCCCTTTTCAGTGAGAACACCAAAGCAGTTTATCTGGAGACTCCTACGAATCCCATGATGAATGTTACGGATATTTCGGCCCTTGCGGAAGAAGTCCATAGAAAAGGTGCTCTTCTCATCGTTGACAATACCTTCCTGTCACCTTATTTCCAGAATCCCCTTACCCTGGGTGCTGACATCGTGGTTCATTCAGGCACCAAGTTTCTGGGTGGTCACCACGACACCATCGGAGGCTTTGTGGTTGTAAAAGACAAAGCTCTTGATGAACGTATCCGGTATATTTACAAGACCACCGGGGCAGGTCTTTCCCCCTTTGACAGCTTCCTCATGCTCAGAGGCATCAGGACCCTTTCCGTCAGAATGGAAAGAGCTCAGGAAAATGCATTAAAACTTGCAGAATTCCTCAAAACCGATCCACATATCTGTAAAGTTATTTACCCAGGATTACCGGAGCACCCCGGATTTGAGATCATGAAAAAGCAGTCCAGAGGTTTCGGGGCGATGCTTACTTTTGAGGTAGAATCGGAAGAACTTGTAAAGCATATTTTAAAAAATCTGAAGCTCATCTACTTTGCGGAAAGCCTGGGTGGCACAGAGACTCTTATCACTTACCCCATAACCCAGACTCACGCGGATGTTCCTCCCGAGCTTCTCCGGAAGAACGGGATAAACAAAAGGCTCCTTCGTCTTTCCGTGGGACTGGAAAACGCCCGGGATCTCATAGATGACCTGAAATCCGCATTTGCTTCCTTTAATTCTTAAAGCGTTTATATCCATCCCTTCCTCCTGATGAATATAAACCTTTGTTTGAATTATCTCATTACCGGGGGTTAAATATCAGGCTCATTGCGTTTTATCGCTTTAAAGCTTTAATGTTACCGGGCAATATGGTATCATGAACCAAATATAATCTTGAAAGGTTTTTTGTCATGACCATATTGCAGTTAAAATATGTTATCGCCATAGATGAAGAAAGCTCCATGCGAAAGGCCGCTGACAGGCTCTATGTTTCTCAGCCCGGCCTTTCAAGTGCTGTAAGAGAGCTTGAGAATGAGCTCGGCATACAGATATTTGAAAGAGTCCACAACGGTGTAGTTACCACATCGGCGGGGGCTTCTTTTATTGCCTATGCAAGAAACGCCGTAGAGCAGTTCGAGAAGGTGGAAGAGAAGTATCTGAATACCAAAAAAGAAAAACCAACCTTCTCTGTTTCCATGCAGCATTACACCATAGCTGTTAATGCCTTCATCGACACCATAAAGGAGTACGATCACTCAGAGTACCAGTTCTCCATTCGTGAGACCCAGACCGGTGAGGTCATCGAAGATGTCAAGACCTTAAGGAGCGAGGTCGGTGTCATAGCCCTCAGTGATTTCAACAAAAAGACCTTCAAAAAGATCTTCACAGACGCATCCCTTGAGTTCCATGAGCTCTTCTCAAGGGACGCCTATGTATATCTCGGCAAGGACCATCCTCTCGCAGACAGAGAGACCCTTTCCTTAAAGGACCTTCAGGACTATCCCTGCATGGTTTTCGATCAGGGGGACCAGACCTCCTTCTACTACAGGGAAGAGGCTCTTGCCACCTATGACTACAAGAAGGTCATAAGCACAAACGAAAGAGCCACCTCCATCGAGCTCATGCTGGGACTTAACGGTTATGCCGTAGGCGCCGCCATGCTGGGTTCCGGAAGCACCTCCTCAGATATCAGGGTCATTAAGCTTCTGGAAGACGAGACTCTGACCTTCGGATACATCGTAAGAAAAGGGCAGGAGCTCAGTGAAATGGCTCAGACCTTTATAGAAAAACTTACAAATCACAAAACATTATCATAATCTGGTTTTACATTTGTTGCCCGATTGTTTGAAATACTCTACTATAGAAAGGGATGGCTCTCATGAGTCATCTCGCTTTGCTTACATATAAACATTCGTGGCCTTCGATATTTTACATCCACGAATCTTTTCTCGCTTCAGAAAACATGATATACCATCGTCATTCTGAAGTAAGCAATCCAAATCCATCTACATCCGGAGAAAAGAATGAAAACTGCGATCATTACCGGTGCTTCCCGCGGAGTGGGGCGTGCCGCGGCAGAAACATTTGCAAAAAAGGGCTACCGTCTCATCATAAACTGCCGTTCCAATTTCGAGCTTCTCGATGAAGTTGCGGCATATCTTTCAAAATACACAGACGTCTGTCCTGTACACGGTCCCATAACAGGCGATATACTTGGACAAGCACTGAAGATAGATCTCGACTCACTTCAGCCGGTCATTTCAGATGAAACAGGGCTGAGTCAGGAGTCCTTTCCCGATTCCAGGGATGACACAGACGAGATAATCCTCGTGAACAATGCCGGCATATCCACCTTTAACCTTGCCCAGGACGTAAGCGATGACGAGTTCGATACCATGCTGGATGCCAATGTTTCCGACATGTTCAAGCTCACCAGAGCCGTTATTCCTTATATCCTGAAGACACAGAACGGTCGTATCGTGAACATTTCCTCAGTATGGGGAGTGGTCGGAGCTTCCATGGAATCCGTATACAGCCTTACAAAAGGCGCTGTCAATGCTTTCACCGAGGCTCTCGGGAAAGAGCTGGCACCGAATCATATCCCGGTAAATGCAGTTGCCATCGGCTGCGTGGACACGGATATGAACAAGTGGCTGGAACCGGAGGACAGGACTAAGCTGGAGGAGGAGATCCCTTACGGAAGGATGGCATCTCCCGAAGAGGTGGCCGACTTTATCTACCTTCTGACAAAGGCCCCCAGGTACCTCACAGGCCAGATCATAAAGTTCGACGGCGGGTGGATCTAAAAGTGTTCAGGGAAACGATGCATTTCATATCATCGGCTTTGCAAAAGAAGCTTTATTTTAAACAGCATTAATAGGAGATAGAATCAGTTATGAAAAGAAACATCAAGAAAAGCATAGTATTATCCACAGCAGCCTTCATGGCTCTGTCAGTTTCTTTAAGTGCCTGCAAAAAGAGCTACAAATCGGAGTTCAGCGAGACTCAGGTCTCAGTGGAAGAGGGCACCCTTACAGACGCGGAAGCAAACACCGGCACAACAGAAGCACAGTCTGTCACAACCATCGGCCCTACAGTTCCTGCAGATCAGAATCAGGCTGCTTCCACAGGGAACAATACAAATTCCGGTACCATTGAGTCACTGAACACATCTGAATCTGCGTCCGCATCAGTTTCCGGTTCATCCGCTGCAAGCGGTGATGCAGTAACAGCCGCTGAACCTGCCGCAGCAGAGACCAAGGCCCCCCTCACTTTTGAGACAAGAGACGAAACTGTATACATCATGAAGGATGACGTAAACATCAGAAAAGAAGCGGTAGACGGCGAAGTCCTCGGAAAAGCAAATACCGGAGACAGTTTCCACAGAACAGGCTACAGCGATTCATGGAGCCGCATAGAGTATAACGGAGGAACTGCATATATCAGTTCCGACTACACCACAAAAGATGTGGTTGAGAAGAAGACATCCGAAGCAGTGGCTTTTAACACAGGCTGGGAGTTCGGAAGCAATTCAAAGATCAATTCCGGTACAGCTACTCTTTACTATGCTTCAGGCAGCAATAAAAAGGGTAAAACAGTTTGTGTCAATGCCGGTCACGGTACAAAGGGCGGCGAAAGCGTTAAAACTCTCTGTCACCCCGACGGAACTCCGAAGGTGACAGGGGGAAGCACAGCAGCAGGCAGCACCACAGCCACCGCAGTATCATCAGGAACCACCATGCTGGATGGTACCTCTGAGGCATACGTTAACCTTAAAGTTGCCAAGGCCCTTAAGTCAGTGCTTCTCGACAGAGGCTACAATGTACTCATGATCCGTGAGAGCGATGATGTCCAGCTTGATAACATTGCCAGAACAGTTATGGCAAACGAAATGGCCAGCTGCCATATAGCTATCCATTATGACTCCACAACCAGCAACAAGGGCGCGTTCTTCATGACTGTTGCCGACGGCATCAAGAACATGTACCCGGTATCCACCATCTGGCCGGAGAGCGATCGTCTCGGTGCTTCCATCATTAACGGTCTTTCCGGAAACGGAGTAAAGATCTTCGGTGACGGTACCATGCAGATGGATCTCACTCAGACAAGCTACTCAAAGATCCCATCCATCGATCTGGAGCTCGGTGACAGAAAATCCGATTACAGCGATTCTGCAGTTTCAGTACTCGCAAAGGGCATAGCAGACGGTGTAGATATTTATTTCTCCTGACCTGTAAAAAAAGCTTAAACAATTTAAAAAGATTCGTCAGTGGCAGATGTGCTACCATTAATGTAATTAAAACATTCAGTGGTTTTACATTTGCCACTTTTATTTTTAATCCGGCCATAAAAGTGTAAAAGGGTTCGGAACCTTCCGTGACCGGACTTTCCGGCACAAGCATCAAGTGGTGATACCTAAGTTAAAGGAGACAATTTGAAACGTTCATCATACAAATATTTAGCCATATGTACAGCATTATCTATAACCGCCGGCACATTTGCTCCGGGCTTTACAGCCCTTGCCGATGAGTCAGTGATCTCAGAGCTTGAAATATCCACCGAAGCTGATTCTCAAGATAGTTCCGTGAATGCTTCTCAGGATGCTTCGGAAAGTAATTCTCAGGATGCTTCTCAGGCTAGTTCACAGAATACTTTACAGGATAGTTCCCAGAATACTGCCCTGAACACTTCACAGAATACTGCTCAGAACGCTTCACAAGTTAATTCCGAGGATGAGCTGCTCCTTGCCATAGGCGACGTTCCCCAGGATGACTCTGAGCTCGGCATAACATCGGATACGGACATTGCCGCTCTTACGGACGGCTCCATGATTCCCGAGTACTCCATAACCACAATTGACGAAACCCTTTCCAATGTTGTTGCGGAAAATTATACCGAAGCCAAAACATCAACAGCGAAGGAGACCATCCAGGAGTCTTCCTCTGTTTCAGGGGGAGAGGATAACCTTTTGGAAGTAGTGGATAATGTTGACGACTTCAGTGCTTTCAGTTCAAACCTGACAACCATCGCCCAGGACATCGGCAATATGGTCACCACCATCATATCTGCCTCTGAAAGCAGTTCTGCAGTTTCGGATTCTGATATCGAAGTGAATACTGCGCCGGCATCTGAGACAACTTCCATCGTATCAGCAGTGAAATCCGCTGTTTCATCCGCAGTCTCCGGAAACACTGCCGTACCGGTCATCGCCACTACAGCAAGCAGACAGGCACTCATTAACTATGCAAAGCAGTTCCTCGGCAATCCTTACGTATATGGCGGAACCTCCCTTACAGAGGGTGCCGACTGTTCAGGATTCGTACAGCAGATATTCAAGTATTTCGGAATAAAAACCGGAAGATCTTCCAGAGACCAGATCGAGAACGCACAGGCCATCAGCTTTGAAGAGCTCCAGCCCGGGGATCTCGTATTCTACGCATCAGGTGATTATGTCAACCACGTAGCCATCTATGCCGGAAACGGAGTCATCATCCACGCAGCAAGCTCGAAGACAGGTATCTGTACAGGAAAATATAACTACAGAGAGCCATATGCTTACGGAAGATTCCTGAATAGCTAAACCTTACTGATACGAAATATTATCCACTACATTTGTACACGATTTTTGAAAGCTCCCTTTCTTTACCCTTTCGTAAAGAGGCGGAGCTTTTTTGTGAATACCGGATAATGATACAAGCATGGAGAAGTTCACCAAAATTTCATTTTTTAGCTATTGAAAAATTGGAATTATCTTCCAAACAGTGATATAATCAGAATATCTCAACAGAGATGTTGAGAAATATAGAAAAGGGAGCGTGATTCCATGAAGTTTAATATCACGGGAAGAAACATTAATGTATCTGATGGCATGAAGGACCAGATTGACAGAAAACTCGGCAAGCTGTCAAAGTTCTTCAAGGAGGACACCATCTGTAATGTCACTCTCTCAACCGAGAAAAACATGTACAAGGTGGAGGTCACCATTCCTATCAGAGATGGTGTTATCCGCGCGGAGGAAACAACTTCAGACAAATTCCAGTCACTGGATCTTGTTGTTGATATAATTGAACGCCAGATCCGTAAACACCGCACAAAACTTATGAACCGCAAGCAGGCTGCAGGTTCATTCTCAGATGCTTTCGGTGAGGAGCCGGATGATGATATCGTTGAGGAGGAGATCAACATCGTTCGTACAAAGCATTTTGACTTAAAGCCTATGACTCCCGAGGAGGCTTGTCTCCAGATGGATCTTGTAGGTCACGCATTTTTCGTATTCCAGAACGGCGATACAGGAAATGTTGCCGTAGTTTATAAGAGAAAGGGAAACAGTTACGGACTTATCGAGCCGGAGTACTGATACCCCGGAATATTAACTCAGAATTCAGGGCAGCCGATCCGGCTGTCCTTTTTTATAAAGATGCTGTTATGAAGACAGGAACCACACTTCGTGAGAACTGTGATGACATCTATGCAGATGCTCTGGACATCAATGAGAAGCGTGCTAAGGAGGCAGAAGAGAAGGCCATCCTCGATGCAAAGGCAAAGATCGAAGAGGCACAGGCTCATCTCGAGGAACTTGAGGCTGCAAGAAAAGCTGATGAAGTTGATTCAAATAGCTGATCA
>DFGZ01000358.1 GCA_002371295.1 Oribacterium sp. UBA3737
CATTAAAGCGTCCTTATATACTCTGGCATAATAAGATGTGAGTGTCAAAAATCGATATCGGACCGCTTCGCGCAAAGCGCTCCTGCGTTCCTCCCACATTACGCACTCCCAGGCCGCAAAAGCGTCCTTTCGTGCTTCATGTGGGGCGTGCCATGAAGTCTTCCTCCCACTTTTGTGCAAGCACAAGTGGGAGAAAGACTTATGACACTTATATCATAATAAAACCGCTGGTATCTACCAACGGTAACAAATTCAACATGAGTATACAATGAAGGGTGCCGGTATTCAATTAAATAACTATGAAAGTTCTATTCTTCACGGTAAAAGAGGCCGCCGGCATCGGCAGCCTCTTTATAGAAATATACCTGATTCAGATCTTTAGCCGGTGGACCACTGACTCCGTCCCCATGGTCCAATAGGATTCAGATCTTTCTTGCAGCGATGTTTCCTGCAGCGATGGCTTCAGCGATATTGAATGGTTTGTCGCAGTCACCTACAGCGATGCAAGGGATGTCGAGACCATCGATGAGTGAAGTGTTTGGAAGCATATCTCTGGCATCGATAACTGTGTTACAGTCGATCACAACATCACAGCCTGTCTCACCGTCTATGACTATCTTACCGTCCTGAACTTCCTTGACTGAAGCATTGGGCCATAAGCGCATGCCGTTTGCATAGAGCATAGGGATGGTGAACTGCTTGACCCATGAGGACTGACCCTTATCGAGATGCTCCCTGCCTTCAGGAGAAACCATGGTGACATGCTTTCCGAGGGCGATGAGATACTGGGCAGCGTCAACAGCCTGGGCATTTCCGCCTATGATAGTTACCTTGTCGCCAATGTCAGCGGAAGCGATATCGTCGATGGAGATGACATTGGTAGCTCCCTGAGAACTGAGTTCAAGCTCAGGTCTCTTTCCGCCTGCTGCGAGAACAACGTAATCAGGTGCCTCCGACTTTATGATCTCGGCAGTTACTTCAATTCCGGTCTTGACATTGACACCCTTTAATTCCTGCTGACGGATGAGGTAGTTTCTTAGATCACCCAGGTTCTCATGAGGTCCCTTGATGGCTTCTGCAAATATAAGAAGTCCGCCCAGGAAACCGTTCTTTTCATACAGTGTTACATCATGTCCGCGCTCTGCTGCGATACGTGCAGCCTCAAGTCCCGCAGGGCCGCCGCCGATGACCATGNNTTTCTCATAGAGACTGACCTTATGGCCGCGGGCAGCCGCGACGCGTGCGGCTTCAAGGCCGGCAGGGCCGCCGCCGATGACCATGACCTTCTTCTTTTCTTCTGCCGCAGTCGGGATAGCGCCTTCAGGCATATCCTCGTGCCATGCTCTCTGGGTAGCGGCGTTCACACGGCAATGCTCATACATCTTGCCCTCTTCATCATAATCGAAGTGACAATGCATACAGCGTGTGCAGGGTGCGATCTCGTCAAGCTTCTTTTCACGAAGCTTGTTGACATACTCTGTATCAACAGTAAGAGGACGATTCATTATGAAGAAGTCGCACATTCCGTCAGCGATGGCGTCGTCAAAGAACTTGGGAGCATAAGCCGGGTTCATACATGTAACTGTTCCTACAGGGATGGAAACGGCTTGCTTTATCTCCTTTGCAACATTCAGCATCATGCCGTAACCGTCGTGGTTTGCAAGAAGCTTACCCTCGAAATGTCTTGAGAAGTCAAAGCGTGTACCGTTGGCTGTTGTACCGATGATACCGTTTCCCGTGAAGTAAAGATCGGATGCGAACTGGCATACATGCATACGGAACACTCCCAGTCTTACATGGAGAGAATCTGCTCCGAAATCCTCAAGAGCCTTGCAGATCTTACAGTTCTCCTCTGCGGTAGTGGAAAGGTCAGACTCACCGATGTTGATATCATTCTCTTCGATTCCGTTAAGAAGAATCTGTACAGGGAAGTCCTTTCCGCAAAGCTCCTTGATCCCGCTGATGATCTCACCTACGAAACGTGCACGGTTTTCAAAGCTCTGAGGGCCGTATTCATCGTCACGATGGTTTCTCTGACGGGAGAAGAATGCCTGTCCGATGTTGTTTCCTGCTGCATTGATCTCAACAGCATCAAAGCCGAGATCCTGCATTTTCTTTGCGCCCTTGATGAAGTCCTCCTGAACCTTCTTTACTTCATCAAGAGTCAGGTCTTCAGCATTGGCCGAAGCATACATAGGAGCGGTGGCTGCATCGAAGCCGCTGAAGGATCTTCCCATACAGCTTAACTGATATCCGATATAACCGCCTGCTGCGTGTACACCCTCGATAACTTCCTTGACGTGAGTGTCCTCTATTTTTGCAGCTCTTCCGCTCGGGAAATTCTCTCCGAAAGCGAGAAAATCCTCGACCCATACCATCTCGACACCGCCCTTCGAAAAGGCTGAATAGTACTCTACAGCTTCCTCTACACTTCCCCTTTGTGTATCGGAACCTGCAGCTGACTTGACCATGCGGTGTGTCAGATTAAGACCACCGAATTTCCATGGGCTGAATACATGAGACAGATCAGAATCCGCACTTCTGAAATCGTAGTCCTGAGGGTTAAGCTCTGACACAATGGCCTTTACAGTCTCAACGGTCTTTGGGGCCTCCTCGGCTTTTGCTGTTTCAGTTACCGCCTCAGTCACTGCGGCTGTGGTCTCCGCTGCCTTTTCAGCTGCTGCAGCCGTGGTTGCCGGAGGCGGTGTTTCACTGTTGGCACATGCCGCTAAATCCAGAATTGCGGTGGTGGCTGCAAGAGCTGCACCTCCCTTTAAAAAATCTCGTCTTGAGATTCGCTTCTCGCTACTCATAATTAATTCCTGCTCCTTTCATTTTTACCTCCATGGGTCATGCACAAATCGAGCTTGCCCGAATTTGTATATGACCTGCCAACTCTCAAACAAAACCTAGTTTGAGTAAATTTTAACATAAAATCGAGGATTCATACATGGATAATAAGCAAATGTCACATAAGCCAACAATTATGCAATGATTTGCAAATCAGGGAGTTTGTTGCCTTAACAGAGTCTGTGAACAGAGATTCAGTGCAGGTCATGCTACAGTGGGAAAAGAAGCTTGTGGAAGGATAAAACCTTAAAACATTTATCAGGAAGTATGTAAGAATCTATGAAAATGGCGGGTGTATACTATTAAGAGGTTCTTATCATAGATTTAAGAATTTTGTGATAGCAACGATTCGACACAAAAGAGGAGGAATCAGATATTGTACGATTATATAATGTGGCTTACCCCGTTCCTTGTTTTTTTTGCCTGCACTCTTGGTCTCTTTATCCGGGATGGAAATAAGGCGAAGGAAGAAGGAAGAAAACGTAAAACAGGAATAACGGTTTTACTGATAATCAGCGCAGGTTTACTGGCCTTATTTATTATCCTGTCCGTACTGTTACTTTTGCTGACTATAGCAATCGTGCAGAATATGTGACCGGGTTTTTGGGGAATATTACAGAGTATGAGCGACAGAAAATTTATCATAGCTATGATTTTGATTGTAACTGCCGGAATCGTTCTTACGGCTTTTCATGCAGTCTATATTTACTATGCCTATGAGCATTCTTCCATCATTTATTTCATTTCGAAGGAGCTTTGGTTATGAAGAAAAAACTGATCATTGCAGTGACTCTTTGCTTCTTCCTCGTTATCAATATCTTTTTATACTGCACGCTCACTATCCGTCTGGGCAATAACTACAGCGGTGTGTCACAGACAAAAATGGTGGATGTGGCAAGATATCTCCCTTTTGAGCCGGCCTCTTCTCTTGCCAGAACAGGCTCCTCCATGCATTTTTCCTCTGAGGATGATCTCCCTGTTCTCGATGGAGCCGCGGCGCTTGTGCCGGTTTATGCTTCGGTTATTGACAATGTTTATCCCGAGGGTTCAGTCACCTATGAAGGGGGGACATTTTCGGATGACAATCAGTATGGAGAAAACTTTGCTCCGGACAGTTCTATGCAGTATCAGAATACTATCCGCGGTTTCAATGCTCTTGTGGACGGTTCTGTAGATCTCTTTTTTACAGCCTATCCATCGGACAGGCAGCTGGAATATGCGAAGGAAAAAGGGGCGGAGCTTGAGATAGTTCCTGTAGGGATGGAAGCATTTGTGTTTTTCGTAAATAAACAAAATCCTGTAGAAAGCCTAACCATAGATGAGATAAGAGCTATCTACAGGGGACAGATCACCAACTGGAAAGAGGCAGGCGGTCCCGACAGAGGCATTAACCCGCTTCTCAGAATCAAAAATTCCGGCAGTCAGACTATGATGGAAAGATTCATGGAGAAGGATATGATAACAAGCCGAAGTATCTTTGCGGTATTCGGCGCATCCATCGGCTATTCCTTCCGCTATTACCTTTCGGGAATGGTGGCCAATGACAATGTCAAAATGCTTTCGGTAAACGGAGTGTATCCGGATGCCGAAAACATAAGAAACGGCCGCTACCCTCTCACTGCAAGCTTTTTTGTTGTCTATAAGAAAGACAATTCAAATCCGAATGTAAAAAAACTTGTTGACTGGATCCTGTCACCTGAGGGACAAAAACTGATAGAGGAATGCGGCTATGTTGGAAATATCTGACAGCTCAGTTTTATTGGTATGGCTTCCTCCTCTTAAATGGAGTGCTTCTTTAGAGTAATCACAATTTTCTTATTTCTCCTGCGATGCTCATGGAGTAATAATCTCTTATTTCAGATGGGTTCTCGGTGATGCCGAGAATCCACATAAGTTTTGTCAATGCTGCTTCTGCGGTCATATCATGGGCCTGAAGTGCACCTATCTCGAGAGTCTTTCTTCCGGTCTCGTATACGTCCATTTTGGAGCCCTCGTATCTGCATTGGGTTCCCACTACTACAGTCATGCCGCCCTGTATCAGCTTATCAAGAGTGCTGATGAAGTCATGCTTCAAAAACGGCATGCCACCTATTCCATAGGCCTCAATAAAAAGTCCCTTATAGCCCTGTTCCGCTATGGATTCAAGAAAACTCCTGTGAAGTCCGGGAAACATCTTTACCATGGCAACTTTATCCGAATACTTATTGGAAAGCTGGAATATGCCGCTTCTTTCAGGTACTGCGGAATTATCTATCTTCATTCCGAGAGAGCTGATGGTGGCGATGTTAGGATAATTTATGCTTTCGAAGGCATCAAAGCTAAGGGAGCGTACCTTTGAAACCCTGCATCCCAGCATCACCTTTCTGTTGAAAGCAACGAAGACTCCCGGAATTCCACTTGCAGCCATGTGGATAGCGCATCGACAGTTTTCCATGGCATCGGCCACAGGGTTCGTGATGGAAAGCTGGGAACCTGTTATGACCAAAGGGATGTTAATGTTTCTCAGCATGAATGAAAGCATGGATGACGTGTAGGCCATAGTATCGGTTCCGTGTATCACTACGATACCGTCATAGTCATTTCTTTTATCACTTATATGCTGTGCCAGAATGCTCCAGTCTTCCGGGAAAATATTGGCACTGTCCAGAGAACAGAAATCTTCAATCTCTATCCTGGTGTCTCCGGAAACCACGTGAAGCTCCTTCTTTATGTCATGTATGGATAAGCCAGGAACAAGTCCGCTCTCTTTCATAACTGATGATAAGGTTCCGCCGGTATTTATGATCAGGATTTTTTTGTTCATGTTTGCCTCCAGAGAAGTTTCTTATGCCATATGATATATGAATGGGATATGCAGTGTAAAGAGGCAAAGGAGGAATGGTCATACAGATTCTGAGATATAGATCCTCTGATTCTTGAGCCAGTTTATCATTTCAGCTTCTGTGGAGTCTTCAGGAAGCCCGCTGAAGCGGGAAAATGCAGGTTTGGAAATGATCTTCACCATGATGACGGGATCCTCGGGAAGGAATTCTTCAGGATCATCACATAACTCCTTTTCCTTAAAAGATCTTCTCAGGTAGTCTTCATCTTCTTTGAGATAAATATCGTAATTTGAAGTGACTTCAGTGAAATCCATAATCCGTTCAGCTGTGAATTTCGAAACTGTGTAAAAACCAAAAGGCGCATATATGGATTCATTTACAGGTATGAGGAAACAAAAGGGAACATCCTGAGCCGTCATGGTTTCAAAACATTTGTTCAAAACAGAGGTCATGCAGCCTTTGTGACGCTCTTCTTTTTTTGTGGCCACAGCATAGATATAAAATATTCCTGCTGTCTGCCCATTTCTGTTACAGACCGCAAAAGGATTAAGATGAGCCATGGATACGATTTCACCATGGCTTTTCATGCCTATGATAATGTTGTCGCTTGAACGGTCCTCATAGTACCAGTCCGAGAAAGGACCCTTGTCCTCAGGGAAAACCTCTTCGTAAAGAGCTTTAGTTTCGTATTTTTTGTTTTTTTCAGTCAGTACACAAAGTTCATTCATAGATTTGATTTATTTTGATAAGGCAGTCTAAACTATACCCCGCAGATTGGACACCGGTATTTCGCATACCCTGAGATGGGCAGGTGGTGATTTTGTTCCTTGGAGTCAGACTGGTGAGAACGGGAATCTACCCGATTTCAGATTCGTATATGTCAGTGGTTTCTTTATCCCATCCTTCGAAATCCTTCTGAAGGACCATGTACTTTCTTTCGTAGCCCATGGGATTGTAGCTTTCCTTTGAGTTTCTCAGGCCAGGAAGCCCGCAGTCATCCTCACGGTTAACGAGTTTTACATCAGGAAACTCATGGATCAGGAACTGCTGATTTATAACCTGATAAATGCCGGAGATATCCGGATTACCCTTTTCTATGGCTATGCATGCCATATCCTCTGTCGGATTAAGAGAACCTATGGAAAAGGCTTCCAGCCTTCCGTCGATATATATGCCGCCGGCTTTAAATGTATCAAGATGGAAGCATTCCTTTAACATCTCATGGATTCCTATGAACTCGAATTCCAGAGTGTCCTCTGCTGCCCTTTCCTCTTCCGAGCGCTTTTCATACCATTCATCAAGGAAACTGCGGATCTCGTCCCTGTCGCTGCAAGAGAGGGTTTTATACTCCCATCGGCCTTCGTACTCACGTAAAAATTTATTCACGAGGTTTTTCTTCTTGTGGTATTTTTTTCCGGAGAGATTTCTCAGGTCATCTCCGTTATAAAGATAGTCTTTAAGATCAAATTCCTCTTTGACCAGATACCTGCTGTTATCTTTTAGTGCCAATGCTTCTACCGCTTCTTCATCGGCAAGATATATCTTTAAAGGCTTCTTCAATACGTCATTGAAATACTTTTCGATCACACCAAAATAGTACGGAAGGTCTTCCTCCTTACAAAAAGGCATGGCAGAGAAATATTCACCTTTACTCTGCATCAGAAGGAGTAAAGCTCTATCATCCGCTATACAGACCCGGACCTGGTAATAATCTCTCCAAAGGAAAGTATCAATCACACCACTGTCACAGGCCTTGTTCGGTCTCATATAGTAAAAAGGAGCTATCCTTTCTGCATCGGTTGTTTCAGGTACAAAAAATTCCAAATTCATAATTGCTCACAATCTAATTTTAAACCATCAAATATTTTTGTTAGAATATATATCAGATTATGATGTTTTGTCAAATATCTTGATTTTGGTTACCCTGATATGTCTTAGCTTCTTAAAATGGGATCAGGATAAGTTATGTGAGAAAAGCTCTGACATACGCTTATATTCCTCTATAGTGTTTGAGCCTCGTATCAGAAGCTCATCGCCGGTGAAGGAAACTGTTTTATGCGTGGTATTCTGTATCAGTTTTATAAGGTTCCCTTTTTCTTCGCGAAGCAGTTTCTCACAGCTTTCGTAAAGAATTCTGTCATAGATACCGGTAAGTGGCTGAAGATTTCCGTTACAGACGGAAACGGTAATCTGCTGGCTTCCCGCTCTGTGACAATCTATAAGTCTTTTCAGAAAATCTTCGGGGATAAAAGGGGCATCCTCGGCAAGCACCAGTGCATGTTCACATTTCGCTTCCCTGAGACAGGCATGGACGCCGCCGAGGGGACCTTTGTTCCTGTAGATATCGTAGATGCTTCTGACTCTTTTATCACTGCATTCGTATCCGGAAAGAAGGATATCACTTATACTTAGAGCTTCCAGTTTATCTATAAGGATTTCCAGAAAGGTCTTACCCGAAAATATAAGCTCTGACTTCTTTCTACCCATGCGGCTGCTTTTTCCGCCGGCCAGTATGATGGCAGAATAATCGATCATTTTACTTCTATCCTCACCACATTCTTTACATCGCGTTTGGAATTTTCATCTCCTTTTACGATGAGTCTTGCGGTTCCTTCATCCGACAAAAGCCAGGCATTATCCATGTCATCGGAGGTAAGAGATGCCCTGTATTCATCATCTGAAATGACAGTGATCTCGGTGAATGAAACGGGACCTATGATATCACTTATGAGTACTCCGTCTCCTTCGATGTGTTTTGTTTCTCCCTTTTTGTTTTTTATATCTTCACTTACTTTGGAAAGCCTGAAATCCGAAAGGGATATAAACTTATCTTCAGCGTTTACGGAAACAGCTATCTGATTTTCCGGTGTGCTTTTACGCCCCCTGAGATATACAGCTGAAACGATGGATGTTATGAGGGCGAGGCAAATGATGACTCCCGCCAAAATCAGTTTTACTTTTTTTTGCATTCTTTCCTCCATGGGTCATGCACGAATCGAACTTGCCCGAATTCGTATAAGACCCGGCAATTAAGTTTGAAATTATACTGTCAGATTTCTTTATTTCCAGAAATGTGATTTATGACCTCTCCTGCCAGATATCCGCATATAGCTCCTGACAATGCTGCTACAAAAAGATATACGGTAAGCACCGGTGCCGGGAGATGAAAGACCATTATATCCGCAAATACAGCAGCTGACAGTGAAGATGCTATATTTGCAAGAAAGGCTTTTACTCTCATGCCGGAGGCTGTGTTAAAGGGGAGCAACATCATGAGGTCTATGGCGACGCCCGGAAGGAAATAAGCCATAGGGATAAGGACTCCCATGCTTCCTACAGAGCCCATCATAAGTGCACTGATTCCCTGAAGAAGTCCCATGATTCCCGCATTCCATCTGCCCTTTGTGAGACCGGCGCCGATGACCAGGAACATCAGTGACAGAGCCGTGGAAATGCCTCCGGGGATATGAAGAAAGTCCGTTACCATATTGGCTGTGGGATTGATGGCTTTTTTTGCCAGAACTCCGGCAACACATAAAACAAGCATAAATATGCAGTCACAGGCTATGGGCTTTATACCATGGAAAAGGTCATAGAGGATCACCGCTTTTTCTTTTTTTTGATGTATGATTTTTTCTTTCATAAGTTAATCTCCTGCCTCCTTGTGTTTATTTGGAACAAGCTGTACTGCGCAAACCTTATATTCGGGTATTCTTGCGAATTCGTCAAGTGCAGCATTTGTCAGTATATTTACCGGAGAGTCCGGAAAATGGAAAGGCATCCAGGTCTCGCCTTCCGAAACTTTTCTTCCCACATGTGCGGTAGCACTTATTTCACCTCTTCTGCTCCTGACGGTTATCCTTTCACCCTTACTGATTCCCAGTCTTTCGGCATCCCTGAAGTTTATTTCTATGAAGCCTTCTCCGGAAATATCCGTAAGACCGGGGGTCCTTTTGGTCATGGCAGCAGCATTGTAATGATAAAGTATGCGGCCTGTGCTTAAAATGAATGGATATTCCTCATCGGGAAGTTCCCGTGATTCCTTGAATTCCGCAGGATAAAGCAGGGCCTTTCCTCTTGCGGGATGAACTCTGTGCATGATGGGAGTTCCCGGGTGATCCTTGTCCGGACATGGCCACTGGAGACTTTCACCACTGTCCAGTCTTTCGTGGGAAATACCATGGAAGCTGGGAGTCAGTGAGGCTATTTCATCCATTATTTCTTTGGGGGTAAGGTAAGGCTGCTTATACCCCATGGCATTCATAAGGTCGATAAGGATGTCAGTGTCAGGGCGCATATCACCCTCGAGAGTCACGGCTTTTCTTATTCTCTGTACCCGGCGTTCCGTGTTCGTAAAGGTTCCTTCCTTCTCTGCATAACTTATTCCCGGAAGTATCACATCTGCGTACTCTGCTGTCTTTGTCATGAAAAGGTCCTGTACCACGAGGAAATCAAGACTTTCAAGGGCTTTTTCAATATGGTGGGTGTCCGGATCCGAAACCACGGGATCCTCTCCGCAGATATACAGCCCCTTAATCTTCCCTTCGATGGCAGCAGGAAAGACATCCGTAGCCTTAAGCCCCGGAACAGGATTCAGGCTCACGCCCCAGGCATGCTCAAATTTTTTCCGGACGTCTTCATTATCAACCTTCTGATAACCGGGATAGTCTGTGGGCATGGCGCCCATATCACAGGCGCCCTGAACATTGTTCTGCCCCCTCAGAGGATTTATGCCGCATCCGCTCCGTCCTATCTTTCCCGTGATGACAGCCATATCGGACATGCTCATAACCCCTTCTGTACCGGTGGAGTGTTCAGTTACTCCGAGGCAGTAGATGATAGGTGCTTTTTTTGCGGTGGCATACATTCTGGCGGCTTCCACAAGCTTATCCGGATCTATATGACAGATACCGGCAACCTTTTCCGGTGTGTACTTTTCCACAAGTTCCTTAAGCTGAGAAAAGCCCTCCACATGCTCGTTTATGTAGTCGTGGTCTATAAGGTCTTCCTTTATCATCACATGCATCATCCCATTGGCAAAGGCAACATTTGTGCCGGGGCGGAGCTTCAGATGTATATCCGCAAGGGAAGAAAGACCGATATCCCTTGGGTCAACAACTATAAGCCTGGTTCCGTTCTTAACAGCTTTCCGTATCTGCATACCTACTACAGGATGTGCCTCTTCAGGGTTTGAACCCACAAGGAGGATGCAGTCAACATCTGTGGTGATATCCCCGATGGGATTTGTCATGGCTCCGGAACCAAGTGTTCTGGCGAGACCTGTGACTGAGGCAGAATGGCAGACTCTGGCGCAGTTATCTGTGTTATTGGTGCCGAAACAGGTACGGACCATCTTTTGTACCATGTAAATGTCTTCATTTGCGGATCTTGAGCAGGCAAAGCCGGCAAGGGATTCGCTTCCAAAACGTTCCTTTATGGACATGAATCTTTCAGCCACATAGGAAATGGCCTTTTCCCAGGAGACCTCTGTAAAGGCTCCCGTTTCCGGGTTCTTTATAAGAGGCGTTTTTAGTCTGTCTTTTGAATGGACAAAATCAATGCTGCCGCTTCTGCCCTTTACACAGAGCTTTTTATGATTTGAGGGGCCGTCTGCGGCTTCCACGTTTACGATCTTTCCGTCCTTTACAATGAGATATAACTGACAGCCTGTGGCACAGTGGGGACAGGTGGAAAGAACCTTACTGACCTCCCAGTTCCGGTAAGACTTTTCCTTATTCAGTGTAAGAGCGCCGGTAGGACATACACTCACACAATTTCCGCAGGATTCACAGCCGGATTCCTTATAAGCTTCTCCGAAGGGAGCATTAACGATATGAAAGCTTCCCAGCCTGTCGCTTTTCAGAGTTCCGTTGCAGGCGATCTGATGGCAGGCGCTGATACATCTCTGGCAGTGGATACACTTTTTCGGATCATAGCTTATGAAGGGATGGTCATGGAGTACCGGAAGCTTTTGATCCATCTCAGTCCTTGTGCCAGGTAAAAGACCGTTTGTCACCTCATACCGGTTACACAGGGTCTGAAGCTCGCAGGCTCCGTTGGAGGGACAGCTCATACAGTCACTCTTATGATTGGACAGTATCAGTTCCAGCATGGCTTTCCGGTAGGAGTGTATCTTTTCGGATTCGGTTTTTATGACCATGCCCTCTTTTATTTTGGTTCTGCAGGCGGCAAGCAGCATTTCATAACCCTCGCATTCCACCATGCACATCCTGCAGGAGCCTATATCACTTACACCTTTAAGGAAACAAAGGGTGGGTATGTAAATTCCGTTGGCACGGGCGATATCAAGTATGGTTGCCCCTTCATCACATGAGCAGATTTTTTCGTTGATGGTAACAGTGATCATTTGTCGCCTCGACCTCCTTCCATTGAACCGCATCCATAATGATCGCAGCGCAGGCATCTTCCGGATTCTCTCATGGCCTCTTCATAAGTCATGGGCAGCTCTACGAAATCAAAGTTGGTTCTTCTCTCAAAGGGATCTTTTTCCTCGATTTCCGCTCTTCCTGTTGGTATACAGGGATTAGGATATGCAGGAGGAATATCTGTCTCAAGAGGAATCTTATGGTGGTATCCCAGATATTCGTCAATGTTTATGGCGGCGACCTGACCGGCTGCGATAGCTCTTATGGCAGTGGAAGGTCCTGTGACGCAGTCACCTCCGGAAAATACTCCCTCCATGCCGGCTACCCTGCAGGCTTCATCAGCCAGTATCCGGCCTCTTTCCACAGGAACACCTTCTTTCGAGAAGGCTTCGCTGTCACTTCTCTGCCCTACTCCGAATATCAGGAGATCACACTTAAAACGGTAAGGATAGTTACTGGAATGTTCAGTGGTGATGAAGCCGAAATCGTCATAGGTATTGACGATCTCAGGCTGCAGCCACACGGCCTGAACAGCCCCTGTTTCTTTGTTTGTTTCTATGTGCAGGAAGCTAAGCAGAGTACGGAATCTGACACCCTCCTGCATGGCTGATTCCAGCTCACTCTCAAGTGCCGTGTAGTCGTCTCTTTTTCTGGTAAAGACATGGACAGTTTCGGCATGGAGTCTCACAACAGTTCTTGCTGCATCCATAGCTACGTTTCCGCCGCCTATTATCACAACTTTTTTTCCACTGAGATCAATGGTTTCTCCCGTGGACACCTTCTGAAGAAAATCAGCAGCCGGTATAACTCCCGCCGCATCATGGTTTTCCATGGGCATACGATTGCCAAGCTGTGCTCCTATACCAATGTATACGGCATCATAGTCCTTTTTGATTTCGGAAAATGGTATATCCCTTCCTATCCTGGTGCCTGTGAAGACTTCGATATCACCGGCGGAAAGGATTGCTTTTATATCACGGTCCAGAAGCTCCTTGGGAAGTCTGTATTCGGGAATTCCGTATCTGAGCATGCCACCAAGTTTTTCATGTTCCTCGTAGATCACAGCCTTATGACCCATGAGAGCCAGAAAATATGCAGCAGTAAGCCCTCCGGGACCGCCTCCTATGATGGCTACCTTCTTTCCGGTACTTACGTTTCTTTTGGGTGTAGGGACGTTGTCTACGGAAACATTATCAACTGCATACTTTTTAAGCCCTCTTATATTTATGGGGGCATCTATCAGGGATCTTCTGCATTTATTTTCACAGGGGTGTTCGCAGATGTAGGCACAGGCTGTCGGAAATGGATTTCTGTCCCGTATTACCTTTATGGCGTCTTCGGGATGTCCCTCTTTTATGTGTGCTATATAGCCCGGCACATCCACATGGGCCGGACAGAGTGTGATACAGGGAATGGTCTGAACTGTATTTTCTATGCAGCGCTTATTATTTATATGACTTTCGTACTCATCCGGAAAATCCTTCAGGGAGTCAAGTATAAGCTTCGCACCGGAAGCTCCCACAGCACAATCAGATGTCTCTTCTATCATCCGGCACTTTTTTTCGAGTTCACTGAGGGTATCCTGCGTGGCCTCACCGTTTATGATTCTTTTAAGAAGCCGGTCCACCTCATGGAGACCGTCCCTGCAGGGGATACACTTTCCGCAGGACTGATTCATGGAGATATGAAGAAGTGAACGGTACAGGGTAAGCGGGCACATACCCGGTGGATAAGATGTCATCCTTGAACGGAATTTATGAAGTACCGTATCTATACGTTCATTCATATTTCCTTTTTTGGGAAGCTGTCGCATCAGGACCTCCTTTAATTAGGGACGATAAGTTCAGTAAAGAGCATAATTAATTTTATTATATGGTAAGGGGGATTTTTTGTCTCGTTATTTGTACTTGATATATATTTCAAAATGTATATACTGTGACACTTTCTTCCGGTCCCGTATGATATCATAGTCGGAAATCCATAGTGAATTATAAAAGTCCCTGTACCGTACCTGTTTATCACATGGTACCGTACAGGGACTTTTTGACCACCGGCAGGTGGTATGAAGTTCCTAAGAGCCTCCGTCGGATGGCACAGATCATCAAAGGAAATTGTTGCTTCGCAGCGAAAACCCGGTCAGTGAAATGTCGATTAAAGCGTTTCACTATGTCAGATTACTCTTTATCCTTCTTTATGTGCTCGGAAATCGTAATCGGGAAGCCTGAAGGAGAAATAAGCATAGTTGCTCTTGAAGAGCTTGTATCTGTGACCTTATCTCCGCGGGGATTAACGAAACCCTTTGAAATAAGAAAATCATAAGCCTCCTGGAAATTATCTACATTCATACTCATGGATGTAAGGTCTTTTTCCATGTTTTCCGATGCAGCTATATTGATGCGGAAGCCATTGGCATCCTTCATGGAGTAATTTGTAACAGTACCGCCTTCGATATCTTTCTTTGTGTGGCGTCTTTCAAAGCCGAGTTCTTCGAAAACTTTCATTACTGCTTCAGGATCCTTGGTTACGATTAATGGGCAAAAACCTGTGATTTTCATAGTAATAATACTCCTTCCATATTGGATGATTGATTCTTAGAAAAATTTCGGCGGGTTACGGGAAAGGAATAAGTTAATAACGTATTATTTTTATAATGTATTTGTCCGGGCATGTCTTCATGGGAGTGTTCATATTTTCCGCTCAAATAGGTTTATCTTTCTCCGGATAATAAATTTTTTTAAATTATGTGTGACCTTCTGTGCTTGAATTCTGTCTGTATAGATAGAGACGAATAAAACAAAGCATCAGGTAAAACTCTTAGTCTGATGCATTACCGGCTTGGATGATAAGCAGGAAGCCGGAATTATCATTTAAAAATGAAGGAGAATAAATCATGAGAAAGAACAGAAAATCAGTTGTCATTGCAGGACTTACAGCAGCAACCATCATCACAGCGTCTATGCTTTCAGGCTGCGGAACCACTTCGGTGCCTGCCGGTGCCATACAGACAGAAGGTACTGTGGAGGTGTCCTCTTCCACTAAGTCCGACAGCACTGTAATGGTTTCTTCCATAGGTAAGATCACGGTCATTCCTGATATGGCTGAGCTCACCTTCGGAGTCGATACGGAAGATACAGATGTAGAATATGCTCAGGAAAAGAACATCAGGGAAACAGAAAAGGTTATTGAAAAATTAAAGGATCTGGGTGTTGATGAGAAAAGCATAAAGACTTCCGGCTACGATATTTACACACAGTACGATTATGACGATGACGGTGAAAGCAGGGTTTCAGGATATACAGTCAGCACCATGCTTACAGTAAGCGATATCAAGGTTGAGGATGCAGGACACATCATCTCCCAGTGTGTCAAAGCAGGAATAAACAGCATGAACGGAATAAGCTATTCCTGCTCCGGTTATGATGAAGCCTATAAAGAAGCATTGGCAAAAGCAGTAAAGGGTGCATCCGAAAAGGCTGAAGTTCTGGCTGAAGCTTCAGGAAAGAAGCTCGGTGATGTGGTTACCATCGTTGAGGGATATCAGAACACCGATCTTGAGTATCGTTATTTAGATGCAGAGGCTTTAAAGAATTCCAATGAGGCTGCGGATGCAGTTATCATGCCGGGAGAATCCGATATTGAAGCGGACATCACAGTGACCTACGGAATGAACTGATAAAGAAAAAAATTGTGCAGTCTCCGGCCCGGGGTCCGGAGACTCACTTACTAAACAGAGTTAAACATTATGCGTTTTTAATCAATGTACTGATGGTCTTCCAGTCAGTGCAGCGGTGATAATTCTTTCCGGGAAGCTCTGAATCATGGTTCCATGGGCGATCGAATACCATAACCCTGAGTTCCGGCAGATGATCAAAAAATTTAAAAGCCTTAGGTGAATCTTCGATGGCATAATCGAAATGCATCTTATAGTAATCCTCTAGCTCCAGGCTGAAATTACTGTTCTTTATAAAACTGTCACGGCCATACTTGTTAAGGCAGTACAGCCTGACTCGATCAAGATTATGTCTGTCCAGCCATGTGCGTGAAGCTTCATAAGCACTGGCGGGTCTTCCGGTTATTATGGATACCTCGTGACCTTCATCAATTAAGCTGTTGATGGTCTCCGACGCACCGGGGGTCTCTTCATAAGACAAAAGGATCTCGGGCTTGTGGGCCTCGATCATCATGTACTCGTACTGGTCTTTTTCCAGTGAGAAGGACTTTTGAAGATCAAAGTATTTGATGTCTTCGTATGGGACATCTTTATCGAAAAGCTCTTTCACAAAGCCGGAAAAATGTCTCGCTGTTTCGCAGAGACAGTCATCAAAATCTACGTATATTTTCATATCAATCTCCAATCCGTCGACTCCGTATATGGGTATATATCGGGATTTTCATTATACAATTCAGTGGATATGTTTGTCATCCGCTGATATGGTCATGAAAATAAAAATAATTTTCATGTTGACTGATTGTATAAAAATCGATACAATAAAAACAAGTTAAAGAGATGTGGCGAGTGCTTCACAGATCTGAAACGATTCGTGATTGAAAAAGAACGGTAGATGACATGGCGGGTGCTTCATGGATTCGAGGTTCTTTTTTTGTTATAGAATGATGCAGCACAACTGCCTTCGATTTTTAATCGAAGGAGCCACGCGGCTTTGAGCGCTTCAAAGGAATCCGTAAGGATTCCTGCTCATTACACACGGATGTGTGCGGTGGTGCTATAAGTGAGTGGCATATATTTTTGACACTCAAATCATTACATGAATAGGAGGTACTTATGAGAGTTGGGAAACTTATCGTTGTTTGGGCATCGCTGGCTGTAATCTGCATGACTAATGCATGTGGATCGTCTGATAAATCACAGCCTGTTGTGACCGGGACCGTTCCTGTTGTGACCGGGACCGTAACAGAGACTCTGGCAAAGCCGAAACTTACCGGCAGTGGCACTGAGACAAAGATAAAAGAAGATGTAAATGAGTCTGGGTCTGAAAAGGATACTGAGATAAACGAAAAAACATATATAGATGATTATCTGATCAATGCCGAAGCAGGAAGCAAGTCATCTTCATGGTCATCCTATAACAATCAGGCGAATTATGATTCCTACAGGCGTCTTCATCCTATGAATAATGATCTTATCTCACTGGACATACTGAATGTTTTCAATGAAGAAGTGTCGGCTTTTATCGGAGCACCTTCCTATAAATATGATGCTTTTAACGGCGTAATGGAGGTTCCCGATAACTATCTGGATGGTGATTTTCCCGCGTGGACAGCATTGGTAGCTGATTGGGCATATTATAAAACACGTTCGGAATGGTCTTACGATATGCAGCAGGCAGTTAATGATGGGTACAGGTATTACCGCAATAATCTGACTGCCATGTATGGCGACGGTAGTTCCGAAAGAGATCAGTTTGTGTCTTTGTATGTGACCTATTATACGATAAAGGAAAAGGCTGAAAAAAACCGGACAAACAAGGAAAAAGAAATCTATTTTGGTATTCAGCCGCTGATTACCAAGGTGCATGATATTATCCGCAGTCTGCATGGGATAAATAAAACTGCTGTATCAAATTCCGGCAGTACTGGCTCAGCATACAGCAGTGCGGATCCTTTAAAGGGCCTGGTTGCAGATGATATCCTGACTCCTTTCAGAAAAGATAACTGGTTCAACCCGCAGATTGCTCATGATACGAAGTCGGAAGCCATGATGCTGGGTCAATGGGCGCAATATAAGATTCAAAGTCCCACCAGCGAAATGCTGGTGCTCAGCACTAACATAGGAAACCGTTACGAGTGGTTATTTGGTACGGATGTATCTAATTGTTACCAGAACAATTTCCCTTATTACTATGCCTATTATTTTGCACTGAAGGATTTCTATAATTCAAACGGAACAAAGAGCTATGATACATATTCCCAGATATGCAGTGACTACTATTTCTTTAATTCCGGTAATCCTGATGTTGAAATCAATAAGCTGTACTCAGATCTTCAAAAATTCATAACCGCAAGCAACAATGTCATAAGGGCAAAAATATAGTGTGACTTATGATGGTGTGGTATGTGGCAGGTCCAAAGGACCTGCCACATAGCTTTCTCCAAATATCGTTGTATATGTTTTATTTGTCAGTTGCTGCAAACACGATCTTTACCACTATGCTTGGCCTGATACATAAGCTCATCGGTGCGTGAAATCGTGGCAAGAACCGATTCGCCCTGTCTGTGACCTGTGACACCGATACTTACTGTAACGGGGTATCGATGATTGGATTCATCTTTTATCTTCTTTCGTAATGTTTCGGCAATTTCGATGATTTCATCCTCTCTGCATCCGCTTATAAATATCATAAACTCTTCGCCTCCCCAGCGACCTACAGAGGCATTAGGGATAGCTTTTACGTAATCGGACAGTATTTGAGACAGGTATTTAAGAATAGCATCACCTTCGATATGTCCAAAATTGTCATTTATTTTTTTGAAATCATCAAGATCCAGCATAACAAGACACCAATCCGTACCACCACCTTCAGAGTATTCATAGATAGAGCGTTCTATGGCTCCGCGGTTGAGAATACCTGTGAGAGCATCGTGGGATGCTTTATAAAGCATTTTATTCAGCTCTTTGTTCTTTTCCATAAGTTCTTCGCTGATGGTGTTGATAAACAGTGCAAGACGTGCTGTAACCGAGGTGCCGGCATTATGCTCAAAAAGTGCAAAATCGACCTCGGGAATAGCCTTCTTTGGACCTTCCCTCATGGCTGCGGTCACCATGGTCAGATTGTTCAAGATGGTGATGCCCTTGTAGCGCATGATTTCTCCAAGAGCGCTGAACCCTGTTGTATCGCCCAGTTTGGACAGTACAGAAATTTCTGTATTCTCTTTGTCTGACCAATAGATTTTTCGTCCAAAGCAATTAAAGACATTCAGAACTTCCGGCGCAAATTCCATTATCTTAAGAGCTGTCTGTTTGGTGTGTGACATGATTCTTCTTGGATCTCCATAAGTAAGATAGATTTCGCTTCCCTGGGGAATGGTAGATGACATAAGGATAGATCCGTCAGGATTGACGGATTTGGCGTGCCTTAAATATTTTGTTTCTTCATCTACCTGGACCTGCCATGGGAAATCCAAAGCGTCATAGAAGAAATTGTCATCATTAACGATATTAAGATAATGGGTGTAAACATAATAGGCCGGTTTGTTGTCGATTTCATAAATCAGAGGGCCGTCGGATTTTGTGATTTTTAAAGGATAACCTATGGGTTTCCAGCCAAACATACGATTTGTAAGGAGGTGAAGTTCAGGTCCGCAGTAGTAAACAAGTACTGTACTTTCAAAAGACTCGGGACAGTCACCGGCAAAGACAAAAGAAGGATGCTTATCATCACCTACAGCGACACCTCCGAAAATATCAATTTCTTCAGGAAGGGTATCTACTACACTGCCGGAAACTTCAAGCAGCTGGTAAGACGCTGCAGTTATTACCTCTATTCCCTTAAGATCTGAGAGACTTTGAATATATTCCGAAATGCTGTAGGGACCTTGATTGTTTTCTGCATATAAGGGTACTACTGTGACTTCGGTAGATGCGTATTCAAACAGCATAATGGATATGATGGATTCATCATCAGTTAGCTGACCTTCAATGATATTACCGATGGAACTGCAGCCAACAACAGGAACTGATGGAAGATGTTTTTTTAATATATGTCTTATCTTTCCAAGATCGTCAATTCTATTTTCGGAGGCATACGGAATATATACATGAATCAAAGCGGAATAATCATTTTTACTGACTGTCTCTGCCCATGATTTTACAGTATTTTCAAATTCTATATCAAATGTCGTCTGCAGTAATTTCACGTTTCAACACCTGCTTTCTTCCGTGTGGCCTTTTAGTTTTAGGCTTTATTCTTTTAAACATGAAATAATAATCGGCGAAATTGGATAATTAATAACGTTATATATGCTCTAAGGATCAAGTGTGCCTTTTTTGTAAAAATTAAGAGTGCACAAATCAAACTTTCCTTGATCAGTGCACTCTTCTTCGGTTTTGCCTCTCATCTGTATAGGCTTTTTTGCCGGTAATCTATGACATACAGATTCATATCTATCCGTCTCAAAATTACTGTTATGTCTTATGTGAATTTGATGATTGTTCCGGAAAACTAATTCTTATATTCCAGATAAGCGCCTTTCATCGGGCTTGCAGCCAGTTCTGAAAACAGTCGGAGCACGCCGCCTTTATATTTTCTGGGCTTGGGTATCCAATGTTTTCTTCTTTCTTCTAAAATCTTTTCGATTTCATCAGGAGTTTTTCTCTCGCCATCTACGCCGATTATGTTCAATTTGCGTTCCATGACATCAAGTTCGATGAGATCTCCTTCCTTGACAAGGGCTATAGGTCCTCCGTCCTGGGCTTCTGGACTGCAGTGTCCGATGACCGGTCCCGTTGAAGCCCCTGAAAAACGTCCGTCTGTGATCAGTGCGATGCTGCGTCCCAGTTCCTGGTCGGAACTTATGGCCTCTGAGGTATAGAACATTTCCGGCATACCTGAACCCTTTGGTCCCTCGTATCTTATGAAGACAGCATCACCTTTCTGTACTTTATGATGAAGCACGGCATCGAGACACTCTTCCTCAGAATCAAAAGGACGTGCAGTTAAGACAGCTTTAAACATTTCCTTAGGGCATGCCGTGTGCTTTATAACAGCGCCTTCCGGAGCCAGATTGCCTTTTAAGACAGCTATTGAGCCATTGCTTCCTATTGCTTTTTCTGCCGGTCTTATGATGTCTTCTTTTGTTACGTGGATTCCGTATTTAGCATTAGCATCATCAAGCCACTTTTGACAGCGCTCATAAAAGCCATTTGCTCTGAGATCCGAAAGATTCTCTCCCAGAGTCTTCCCTGTTACGGTCTTTGCATCAAGATGGAGTACATCCTTTATTTCTTCCATTATGGACGGAACACCGCCTGCATAATAGAAAAATTCAGCCGGCCACTTCCCTGCAGGACGTACATCAAGCAGATACTTTGCTCCGCGATGCAGTCTGTCGAAGGTCTCTCCTGTAATCTCTATACCATACTCATGGGCAATGGCAGGGATATGAAGAAGTGCATTGGTGCTGCCTGAAATAGCAGCATGAACAAGTATTGCATTTTCAAAACTTTCGAGTGTAACTATATCACCGGGTCTTATCTTTTTTCTTGCCAGTTCAACTGACAGCTTACCTGCATTATAAGCATATTCGGTAAGATCCGGGGATGTGGCAGGCAGCAGGGCAGAACCCGGTAATGCTAGACCTAAGGCCTCTGACATTATCTGCATAGTGGATGCAGTTCCGATAAAGCTGCAGGCTCCGCAGCTTGGGCAGGCATTATGCTTTGCCCACTTTAACTTTGCTTCATCTATCTCACCGCGTTCATATCTTGCGCTGTACATGCCCAGCTGTTCAAGAGTTAAAAGATCCGGCCCTGCTGACATGGTTCCGCCTGTAACCATGATGCCCGGTATATTGAGACGGGCCATGCCGATGAGATTGCCCGGCATACCTTTATCGCAGCTTGAGATATATACACCGGCATCAAAAGGTGTGGCGTTGCCATGTATCTCGATCATGTTGGCTATCATTTCCCGGCTTGCCAGACTGAAATTGATTCCGTCCATTCCCTGACTCTCACCGTCACATATATCTGTTGCAAAATATCTTGCTCCATATCCTCCGGCATCAAATATTCCTTTTCTGGCAGCTTCAACAAGTTTGTTGAGATGAGCTGATCCCGGATGGCTGTCTCCATAAGTGCTCTCGATGATGACCTGCGGTTTCCCGAGATCATCAGGCTTCCATCCGCTTCCTATGCGAAGGGGGTCCATCTCAGGTGCCAGTTTTCGTGCCTTTTGACTATTTAATTCTTCCATTGATTTTTTATCTCCTGCGAGATTACACATCTCGTTTCTGCTTTAAGGACGCTGATCTTTATCTGATGAGTCCAGTTCTCCCATCATTCTCCTTACAGCCTCCTGATTTTTTCCGTGTTCATACATCAGCTGTCTTGCTCTTTCCTTGTCATGATGAGCAACAGCATCTGCTATAAGGGCGTGAAAATACACACCACCCATATATCCGAATTCATCATTTCCGAGAACATGCATCTCTTTATAGTTCATAAGTTCCTGCATCTGCTTTATGATGATTCGGTTACCAAGGAATTCCGCAAATGCCATATGAAATTCCTTGTCCTTTTCGATAAATTTTTCCTGATCCCCAACCAGAGCCCTCTGCTCTTTGTTGATTCTGTTTATCTTTTCAATGAATTCGGCGGTAGCTTTTTCGGCTACTCTCGCAGCTATTGCAGGCTCCAGTATATTTCTGGCCTGTCTCCACTCCCAGTATGAATGTGCATTTTCGTCTGTTTCGATCAGATGACTGTGTTTTCTGGATGGAACAGTATCATTGTCTCCCGGTATAAATATCTCTGTAGATTTCACAAAGGATCCCCTGCCGTGCTGACTCTCCAGTATGCCGAGAACATTGTAACGCTGAAGCGCACTGCGGATGCTTGTGCGACTGCATTTCAGCTCTATGGTGAGCTCGTTTTCAGAAGGGATTTTACTGTTAAGCGGCCATGCTCCGCTTTCGATTTTATCTTTTATGTACTGCATTACATATTCTGTAACATTGTTATCTTTTGACATAGCCACTCCTGCTTTGCTTCATTTCTGTAAACTATACCGTAATTCAGCATATCATGTCTGATACTGCACTCTTTTTATATATACTCTTTAAAGGAAATTCTTTCCACTATATTCAGGATATAACGAGTAAATGCTTGCGTTCCTGGTATGGGAACGACAGTTAATTTCGTTTACAAGTATAGCGCTGATATAGGCATTTTCAAAACATGTTATGCTACAAGTGCCGGTAATGTGGTGGACAACTGAGGTATATAAGCCACCAGCATCATCACGATGAAGAACAGCAGAATCAGCGGCCACATATTCTTGACAAGCTTTGACAGTGGTATGTCACCTACGGAACTTGCAATAAACAGAGTTGCTCCTACAGGTGGTGTTATACCGCCAAAGATGAAGGTCAGTACCATCACCATTCCGAAATGAATGGAGTCAAATCCAAAGCTTGCAGCCAGTGGCTGGAAAATAGGAACCATAATGATGGCTGCCGGTGTTGTATCCATGAAACAACCGATGATCATCATGGCAAATATCATGAGAAGAAGGATGATGTAAACATTGTTTGTAAGGCCTGAAATCCAGATACTCATTGCCTGTGGAAGTTTCAGAATTGCGATACAGTAGCTGAAAACAGAAGTTGCAGCAAAGATAAGTGAACTCTGTCCTACAGTAAATGCAGTTGATTTAAGAGTTTCATACAGGTCCTTGAGATGAAACTCACGGTAATAAAAAACGCCGATGATGATTCCGTAGAGTCCGGCAACTGCGCCTGCTTCCGTTGCTGTGAAGACACCGGAAAGTGTTCCACCGATGATGATACCCGGCATGATCATGGCAGGTATGGCATCTGCTGCGGCGTGACCGAGACGTTTTAAATTGAAGCTGGGACGATAGTTGCCATCACAGTTTTCAGGATCGGTTTTTGCTTTGTAGAGACAAAAACCCATCTGTGAAAGAGATACAAGCAGTCCGGGTATCATTCCGGCAACAAAAAGTTTACCACATGAGATTCCTGTAATTGAGGAATACAGAACCATCAGAATCGAAGGCGGAATGATTGAGCCGATTGTAGCCGATGCACAGGTTATGGCTGTTGAGTATGGCCTTGAATATCCTGCTTCTGTCATTCCGGAGATCTCCATAACACCGAGAGATGCAACGTCTGCAGAGGTGGAACCGGAAATTCCTGCGAACATAGTAGAGGCCAGGACATTAACAAGAGCAAGACCTCCCGGAAGAAATCCGACTATCTCAGACGCAAAATTGAAGATCCTTCGGGTGATTCCGCAGCGGTTCATGATCTCTCCGGCGAAGATGTACAGCGGGATAGCCATAAGAGTAAAGTTATCAGCTCCCGCAAACATTCGCTGAGGCACTGTTATGAGATCGGCGCCTTTCACGATCATGAGATACAAGGTCGAAGAAATGCCCATTACGGCAGCCACAGGTATCCCGATGAGAAGCATTGCGAAAAATGCTGTAAGCAGTAATGTCATGATGCGAGGTCCTCACTTTCTTTGCTGTGTTTTTTTATCTTCTTTCCGGTCTGATACAGGTACACGTTCAGCAGTGATTCAAGGCATATACCGATGCAACCGATTCCCATCACGAAATACGGAACAGCCATAGGGATCTGCATCGCTGATGACTTAACCGCAACATTGGCAAGAGCCATTCTGAAGGTATGGAAACTCAGCATGGCAAAGAATGCCGTCATACACACACGGCCTACCTGCTCGATGATAAATCTCACTTTTAAAGGAAGCATACCTGTGATGAAATCAACCTGGATATGTCTGTCTTCCTTTGTGGTAATGATGGCTCCGAGAAAGATTATGGAAACGAAACAATACCTTCCCATTTCAACAGCAAATGTAATAGGCTTATTAAAAAAGTAGCGCATGATGACATTTAAATTTGTGATACCAAACATCAAAAGAAACAGGATGATGATGGATATCGTAACAATCTTTATCAGCGCATCATGTATTTTCTCCAAGGATTTCATAGTGCCCCGGCCCCTTTCTGAACGTGATAACCGAACGAACACGGATCCGGCCGTCCGGTTATCTTTTATTTCTTTACAGCAGTTAAAACTTACTTGTTCGCATTTACAAGCTCGAACAGTTTCTTAGCCTCATCAGACTTCATAAACTCATAGGAAGTATAGTCGATCTTGTTTCTCATAGACTCAACATCAGTTTCAACAAATGTCATGCCTTTTTCCTTGAGCTCAGCACGGTTTGCTTCATCAGAGTCCTTTGTGCTCTGAAGTCCGTAGTGAGATGCTTCAAGTCCTGCCTCGAGAAGCAGATTCTGCTCATCGGCATTAAGCTCATCGAACACTTTGGCTGACATCGAGAAAGTTGTAGGAGCATTTAGATGATTGGTCTGGTTGAAGTAAGGTGCAACTTCATAGATTGACATATGGAGACATGAATCGGCTGTATTCTCAAATCCTTCAACCACTCCGGTATCAAGAGCTGTATATACTTCCGATGATGCAAGCGGTGTAGGTGCTGCACCAAGCATCTTAAAGGTATCAACATAAAGTGATGACTCAGGAACACGCATCTTTAAACCTGCGAGATCATCAACTGTTTTCAGCTCCTTTGTGGTGTACATGTTACGGAAAGCCATAACGTAGTAACCAAGGTTCTTTACCTTTGCGACATTTAACAGCTGCTCGTTGGCATACTGACCGGCTTCGGACTCAAGTACCTTCTGTACCTGATCATAGTCTTCATAAACATATGGAAGGATCAATGCTCCAAGCTGAGGGATGGAATTTACATAGAACTCAACCGCGATTACCGCCATATCCAGAGTTCCGGCAGTTAATGCTTCAAGATTCTGGGCTTCTGAGCCAAGTGAAGAGCCTTCAAATACATCAACTGTCATCTTTCCGCCGGACAGCTCGTTTACCTTTTTTGCAAAATTGTTTGTAACATCTGACAAAGCAGATCCGCTGCTTGCTGTTGTTGATAATGTAAAAGTATGCTCACCTACATTATCAAGATTGTACTCATAGGTCGTATCTTTAGATGAATCATCAGCCTTTTCGGCAGCACTTGTTGCTTCTGTGGTTTTTGCTGCTTCTGTTGCTTCTGTTGCTTCTGTTGCTCCACCGGTTGATGGTGAAGATGCTGCAGCGTTGTTCAGACATCCTGTCATAGTCATCGTTAGTAAAGACATTGCAGTAAGCATCGCGATTTTCTTTTTCATGTTTTTCTCCTTTTGACTTCGCCAATTCTTAAGATACAAGTTATGAACTTGTATTACAACTGCTTGAGATTATATATTTTGTGCACTATTATGTCAATAGCATGCATACCGATATAGTTTAAACGTCGGATTGCACAATACTAGCCACAAATAATTGTGTAAAACTGACACCTTTTACTTTCTAAGTGTTTAAAGTATATTTATATTTACTACAGCTGAGATTTTGCACGATGATATAAAACACCAACAGTTGTAATACAAGTATATCTATTCGGGATACACTCATGTAAAAAAGGAGATAAAGTTATGATTCCCAAAATACAGAATATAAAAGTTATTGAAACTGCCCCTGCAGGTATCAACTTCCTTGTGGTAAAGGTAGAAACAACTGAAGCCGGCTTATACGGTTTAGGTTGTGCGACATTGGCCTACCGTACCGCTACCATCAAAAACCTTATTGAAAACTATCTTTCTCCTCTTCTCATAGGCAGAGATGTTGACAGGATTTCTGATCTCTGGCAGCTTATGCATCAGAACGCCTACTGGAGGTCAGGACCTATTGAAAACAACGCTATTTCAGGAATAGATATGGCATTATGGGACATAAAGGGCAAGATGGCCAATATGCCCTTGTATCAGTTGCTTGGAGGAAAGGTCCGGGATGCTGTTCCTGTATATCGCCATGCCGATGGCGCAACTATAGAGGAGTTGATCGAAGAAATCGAAGGCTTCAAAAGTATCGGCCTACAGTATATAAGATGTCAGATGGGGATATACGGAGGTACTGAATATGGCAAGGCATGTGCCGGTGCATCAAAACAGCCTTCCCTGGGAACATATATAGATTCCAGAAAATATATGAGAGATACCCTGAAGATGTTTGACAGATTACGATGCCATTTTGGTGATAATATGGAATTTGTACATGATGTTCATGAGCGCATAAATCCTATTGATGCAAGATATTTCTGTCAGGAAATGGATAAGTACCATTTGTTTTTCCTTGAAGATGTGGTCTCCCCGGAAAATGTATCGTGGTTAAGAGAGATTCATAATTATTGCACTACTCCACTAAGTCATGGAGAATTATATTCAAATCCGAACGATTGGAAAAATGCAGTAATGGATAATTCGGTTGATTATTTAAGAGCTCATCTTTCCGATATCGGCGGCATAACCCCGGCACTCAGGATGGCTGCATTTGCAGCTCCTTTTGGGGTGCGTACCTGCTGGCACTGTCCACCGGATATGTCTCCTGTTGCAGCAAGTGCAATAATTAATATAGATCTTGCAATACCGAATTTCGGACTTCAGGAGTGGAGTGCGATCAAATCCTATAAATTTCTTCAGCAAGGGTCAGACATCATTGATTCTGACATGACTGCTTATGAAGCGATCAATGAAGTTTTTTCGGGTATGCCGGAATATGGAAATGATGGCTATGTTTATGCTAACGAAAAGCCGGGACTTGGAATCGAAATTGATGAAAGGTCTGCTGCAAAGTATATGTGCAGGCATCCGGTTACCATCTGGACACAGACCAGAAACCCGGATGGTTCACTACAGACGCCATGATCGTGCACTCACTTTTTTTGTGTCGTATATGTTCACTTGTCTCTGTAATGCGAACCACACTGATATATTTAAATTCCATATAAATATCTATTTCAAGGTACTATATTTCTTGTTGAGAAAATCTATAAGTATGCCTCCCATGATCTCACTGTTTGCGATGTAACTGCCATGATCCTGCCCCTGAAGAATTACCATGGTAGATTCAGGCAGTTTCTCGGCAATGAGTTCAGTTTCCGAACGAAGAATAAGATCTTTTTCACCAGCCGTTACCAAAACCGGAATCGCAATAATTTTCAGACTATCAGTATCAATATAGGGTTCTGTAAGCATAAGTGTCACCAACGGATCCGGCTCTTCCTGATTCTTTGCAGTGAATTCTTCAATGAATCGCTCAGTATCAATTTTGCTTATCCAAGGGGAAAGGGGATATCTACGGATATTTTATGAAAATCACTCGGTAATAGCCCAGACTCTTGCCGGAAGTCCGGTGGCCCCTTCAATTCTCGGATAAGAAACAAGTATGACCGCCCCTGCAGGGGTGACCTTGTCCAGATTAGCGAGCAGTTCTACCTGAATTTTCTCGTTTTCCAGAACATATCTTTCACAAATAAGATCCTGATGGTCTTCGGCAACCTGTGAGGAATCAGTATCCAGTGTCTCGTGACCATTGGCTGCTGCATTTCTTGTTTTGTAGATGTATTCCAATGCTTCCAATGACCATCCCGGTGCATTCTCTTTTCCTTCTTCGTCTATACCTGATATGGCATCGATGTCGGGCCACTTTTTATACCAGTCACTTCTAAGGGCCACAAATGCTCCATCCGGAATCTGCCCGTATTTCTGCTCAAATTCTTTGATATCTTCTGCTGTGACCGCATATCTCGGGTTATCTTTAGCCTTTTCTGAAATATCTATTACTACAAGGGGGAATATCAGACTCTGAACATCATATTTTTCTGAGAGGTCCTTTCCTTTTGCAAAATGACCGGGGAAGTCTATATGAGTTCCAAACTGTCCGGGAAATTTAAATGTCTGGATCAGACATTCAAGCTCAGGCTTTCCCCAGTCCCAAACTGTTTTGGCTAGTTCCACAGATCCGTCCGGAATTCCTGCCCAGTATGGACTGTCATTGTTCAATGAATGTGAAAGCTCTACCCATTTGTAATTCTTGGCTGCATTTAATGCATTCCATAATTTGTACTCTGCCATTTTGTTGCCTCCTCTATAGTTTTGCTATAATTTTATTTTTCATGAGGAAGAATGTAAAAAAGAATATTCTTATAGTTTGTTATAAGCATCTTCTTTATCCGGCAAAGCGCCCAGTCCAAGTGAATGACTTTATTATATTTTTACAATTTTATAGGCATTTAATATGACAATACTTATATAAACTATACCTAAAAAGGTATATCGACATAACAAATTAGTTTATTACACGATTGACGCAGAAACATTGATAAGCGGTTATATCATAATAAATTACTTGATTATCGTTGCAAGAAATATTAGTATCAAAGTATACATTGTATACTAAATAGGGGCGATTATATGCTGAGCATAAAAGAATTAAGGGGAATGACAGGACTTACACAGGCCAAATTTGCAGAGATATACCATATTCCATTACAAACTGTAAAACAATGGGAAGCCTCAAAAGAAAGTAAGGCATATAGAACTCCACCGGCGTATGCTTTAAGATTGCTGGAGCTGACTATACTACGGGACATTGAAGATAAGATGGTCTCTCTTATTCTTGATGAACAGAATAAAAATGTGAAGTATAGACAGGATGATTTGATTAATACAGCACAGGATATTTGGGGGTAGATATGATATATATTCTTCTGCATAAAGATATTCCGGTTTGCGTTTTTGAATTGGAAACAGAGGTGGTTTCCGGAGTTATCAATCTTAAAACAGCTGACCATCTTCCACTCCCCTTGAAAAGGATTGTTCATTATCAAACTGAGTTTGTACGGGATGTGCAAGACTCTCAGCTGATTCTCAATGAGGAAGGGTGTTTGCTTGTTGATATATGGCTGAATTATAGAACTATTCCTGCAAACAGGAAAAACAGACAAAAGTATGCTGATTTTCCAAAGAATGCTTTGACGTGGATGTTGGATAATCATGCCTGTTCCCTTGATGACTGTTATTGGATTAGAAGCAGAGATGAGCACATGACGTGGGAAGAAGTAAATCTCTACGGTTATGATCAGGTCGATGTTCTTACACAGGAAAAGCTTGCAGAAAAAACAAAATACAGAAACGGTGCCAACTCTACTCTTGGTGGTGAATTGGAGAAATACTGGTTTTGTGAAAAAACAGATATAGGTGTGACCCTGAATATTTGTAAGAAAGTCTCTCCTTCCGAAGATGTGCTAATAATCAGAGAGATGATGGCTGATATAATCTATGAGAGTATTGGGTACGACAATTATTGTAAGTATCAGTATGTTTTGAATTCAGAAAAACAAATTGTAGGGTGTTTCTGCAAGGCATTTACAACAGAAGAACTTGAGCTTATTACGGCGTATGACCTACTCGAGGAATATAATATGACTCAGCAGGATGACTTATACAGTATACTCGCTGATTTGGCAGCAAAATACGGAGTATCCGGCAGGCTTGTACATAGATATCTCGATATTCAGACTATCGTGGATTATCTTATCACCAATCGTGACAGACATCAGGGAAATATCGGATTTCTGAGAAATCCGGATACATTACAGATTGTAAGTATTGCTCCTGTTTATGATTCCGGAAGCAGTGAAAATATGGAATATGAGCTTCCTATAGATACAGAACATACAAGAGTTAATGGTCTGTATCCTACTGAAAAAGATTGTTTGGATCATGTTTTGGATTTGAACTGTGTTGATTTGGCAAAATTACCGGGTTGCGAAGAAATCAGAGCTGAGTTGGATAAAAGCAGTTCATTAAGTCCGATGCGAAAAGATTTTCTTGTAAATCTTTATAAAGATAAGGTTGCAGCGTTGAATTTAATGCAAAATAAAAATAATTTTCATGTTGACTGATTGTATAAAAATCGATACAATATAAACAAGTTAAAGAGATGTGGCGAGTGCTTCACAGATCCAAAACGATTCGTGATTGAAAAGGAACGGTAGATGACATGGCGAGTGCTTCATGGATTCGAGGTTCTTTTTTTTGTATAATTATCATCTTCTGGATAAATTAAAAAAGGATTTCCGAAAAACTCGGAAATCCTTGATTTTCTGCTGTTTTTAGAGTCGGTGGTGAGGGATTTGAGACATCTCAGCAGTTTTATCCCAGAAGCTCCATCAGTTGCTCCTTGCTCATATTCATCAGTGACTCATTTTCACCACTCAATATAGCATCAGCCAGATCCTTTTTTAGATTCTGCATCTCCACTATCTTCTCTTCTATGGTGCCTTTGACAATCAGTTTAAATACAGAAACTTTTCTGGTCTGACCTATTCTGTGAGCACGATCCGTTGCCTGATTCTGAGCTGCAAGATTCCACCATGGATCATAGTGGATGACAACATCAGCACCTGTCAGATTGAGGCCTGTGCCACCTGCCTTTAGAGAAATGAGAAACAGCGGAACTTCATTTTCATTAAATGCATGAACCAGCTTGATCCTCTCTTCTTTCTTTGTTTCACCTGTGATCTTATAAAACTCTATGTCGCGTTCCTTGAGATCTCGCTCCAAAAGTTCAAACATGGAAGTGAACTGAGAAAAAAGCAGTATCTTGTGCCCTCCGTCTATAGCACTTTCAATCAGTTCAAGACAGGATGATCTCTTGGCAGACTCGCCGGTGTAACCAGCTGTGATAAGCTCTGGGTCGCAACATATCTGTCTGATCTTTGTGAGTTCTGATAGCACTTTGAGTTTGTCTTTACCGGATTTATAGTCTTCGCTTTCAAGAAGCTTCTTCATATGAGTGACCTGAGCATCATAGAGCTTTCTCTGGGCAGCATCAAACTTTGAGAAACGGATTTCTTCCATCTTATCAGGAAGATCTTTCAGGACATTTTCCTTCAGTCTCCTCAAGATGAAAGGACCTACCATGTTCTTAAGCTGTTTTGTGATTTCCTCATCCTTATGTTTAGTTATAGCATTTTCAAAATCACTTCTGAACCGGTCATAAGTATAGAGGAAGCCCGGCATGAGATAGTCAAAGATACTCCAAAGCTCACTTAATCTATTTTCAATAGGTGTACCTGTCAGTGCAAATCTATGCTCTGCATTTATTACCTTCACCGACTTTGACACAGCAGCTTTAGGATTTTTTATAAACTGTGCCTCATCAATGATCTCATAATCAAACTTCTTTCCCTCATATAAACCGATATCACGTTTCAAAAGGTCATAGGATGTGACCAGCACCTCAGGCATACTATCCTGAGACAGTATAGTCTTTCTCTCAGCCAATGTACCTGCAACGGCCCTGACATCCAAAGACGGTGCAAATCGCCTGAACTCTTCCTCCCAGTTGTAAACCAGTGATGCAGGACATACTATAAGGGTAGTTAGCTTTTTACCTTCCTTCTCCAACAGATTTTTTCTGCTTTGCAAAAGAGCTATGACCTGAATCGTTTTACCAAGCCCCATATCGTCGGCAAGGATACCACCAAACCCAAGCTCTGACAGCATACTTAACCACTTAAATCCATATATCTGATAACCCCTGAGAACCTTGCTGAGATTTTCCGGAACCTCAATGTCACTTTCTTTAATGGTGTTGAAATTCCTGATAAGTGACTTGAAATTCCTGTCTCTGTCAGCCGCAATTTCATCATGTTCTTCAAGCAGATTGTTGACAAATATGGCACGATACAGAGGCAAATGCAGTTTACCTTTAGTGAAATCTCTCGCATCTACACCCATGGCCTGCATGGTAGTCATCAACTCTTCTATGGTGTCATTCTGCTCGAGTCTTATGAAATCGCCATTTTTAAGCTTGAAAAACTTTTTCTTTTTTCTGTAACTCTCAAGCAGTTCCAGAAGCTCCTGTTCCGACATATCATCAGTGGATATCTCCAGATTCAGAATACCGCTTTCTACAGATACTCCAACTCTCGTTACCGGCGCTTTACGTATTTTGAGTTTCTCAAAATCTTTGCTGGCATGAATTTCTCCTATGGCCATCATGTCCTTCATACCTTCGTTTAATATATCAAAGGTATTTTCACCTGTTTTTTCGCAGGTAAATGTCTCGTCGTCAGCACCCGCGTCAGGAAGATACTTCATCAAAGTGTTTACGGCATTCTGCTCATACTCCATATCTCTGGATTCCGGAAAAGGAAAATCTGCATCCGTCAGCTTGTGAAGATAAAATTCTTCATCGCCATACTTTGCCTGCACTTTTCCTGTTATGAAATCCTCATTGGCATCCATATAGAAATTTATCTCGCACTCAGGTGGAAGAAGCTTTTGGAGCTGAGTCCTGCCATTTTCCACCACCTCCATCTCCGGACATTCGAGAAGCTTCGGCAGAAATCTGTAATAGAACTCTGAAAGTTTTTTCTTTCCTATGGTAAAGGACATATCAGGTGTATCCTTGACACTTTCTATAAGCATCTTTGCCATAGGTGACAATTCATCTATTTTATAGAATATCCCCTTTCCCTCATCCAGGATGTAGCTGTTGTTTTTGCCTTTCATGATGTATGGTATGTCTACCGATACTGAAAGTCCGGCAAATTTTTTATCTGTATCTTCTAATTGGTTTATCTCAACTGTTCCCTTTAACTTACCATCCGTTACCTTTATACTTTTTGTAAAAGGACTTCCGTCGATATCTATGGTTTTACCTTTTGTAGCTTCATAAAACATATCAAGAATCTCAGGAGTTAAATCTACTTTATCCTTTAAGCTGATATCATCGCCATAGTAGTATCTGAGGTTATTGATCTTCTGTGAGATATATTCCACTTCTCTTTTGGCCTTTTCTATGATTTCATAGTACTTTTTTGATTCTTCATCGAAATCACAGTCCATGAAGGATATCATGTTTTTTGTTCCAAGTTTTAGTGCCCCATTTTGATCTCTTGTATCAACAAGATTGGTAATGCTCTTTAATTTATATAGTTTATCGATGCCTATCTTGAAAGATAGTGCCAGGTCACTGTCTGCATTTCTTCCGAAAGAGAGCTTTGGCTCAATCTTTACAACATTTTTCTTCTGAACTGTTTCTTCGATGATCTGATTACTCATCATCTTGCGATAAGCCTTTAAGACATTATCACCCTGTAGATCGGTATCGTCGCCGGGATTGTACTTGGCGATATAATCGTCCACTAAAAGCAAGAGTGCCAAAGAATGGGTACACATAGTCTGATAAGAAAAATATCTGTAATAAGTATTGCCATCAATAGGACAGTCACTTATCAGCAGCTCTTCCTTTGTGAACATGACTCTCACGCTAAAAGAGTCATATCGTCCGGAAGTGCATTCGCCTAAGGCATTTAGAGCAAAATTGGTTTCTCCTGATGTTGACTTGAGATACATGGTCCTTGCTGAAATGAGTTTCAGTTGGCCTTTATCAATCATCTCTCGAGCCTTTTTGATGTCATTATCTTCAATGTCATAATC
>DFGZ01000224.1 GCA_002371295.1 Oribacterium sp. UBA3737
CTGGTGCTTCTTTTCAATATTCTTTCATCGGTTCCCAGTGATTTCCAGACTCTGTATGTCAGATTCATACAGGGTAAGAATGTTGCAACAATGGTCGTTGCTGCAATTATCATTGCGGCATGTCTCATAGCTCTTGTTGCATTTACAGTCGTTTTGACTGACGCAGAACGCAAGATACCGGTACAGTATAGCCGTAGAGTACAGGGCAGGGGTCTTGTTGGAGGACAGTCTTCATCAATTCCTCTCAAAGTCAATACAGCTAGTGTTATGCCTGTTATCTTTGCAAGTTCACTTATGACTATGCCGGTCGTAATTGGACAGGTTCTCAATGTTAATTACGGAACAGTTGCCGGACAGATCTTAAGAGGTCTCAACTCCGGTTCATGGTGTGATCCGGATGCTCCTATCTACAGCATCGGACTCATCCTTTACATACTGCTTCTGTACTTCTTTGCATACTTCTATACATCGATTTCTTTTAATCCGCTTGAAGTTGCAAATAATATGAAAAAGCAGGGTGGTTTCATCCCGGGCATCCGTCCTGGAAAGCCAACCAGCGATTACCTTGACAGTATTCTTACATATATTATTTTTATCGGTGCTACAGGCCTCGCCATCGTTGCCATCATTCCTATCTTTGTATCAGGAGTGTTCAACGTTGGAAGAATTTCTTTCGCAGGAACTTCACTGATCATCATAATCGGTGTAGTACTTGAGACATTGAAGGCTATTGAGTCACAGATGGTAGTAAGAAACTATAAGGGATTTTTAAACGACTGATTTAACAAAGCCTCCTCAGAACATTATTTCGGGGAGGCTATAAGTGTTTATTTATCGGACATAATTTGGAGGCCTTAAATGAAGATCGTTATGTTGGGAGCACCTGGTGCAGGAAAAGGCACACAGGCAATAAAGATTGCAGATAAGTACGGTATTCCTCATATCTCAACCGGAGATATTTTCAGAGCGAACATCAAGGGCGGTACTGAGCTGGGAATGAAGGCAAAGTCTTACATGGATAAGGGTGAGCTTGTTCCTGATGAAGTAACCATTGGTATGCTTCTTGACAGAATTGCTCAGGATGATTGCAAGGACGGATATGTACTTGATGGTTTCCCACGTACTATCCCTCAGGCAGAGAGCCTTACAAAGGCACTTGCTGATAAAGGTGATAAGATTGATTGCGCTATGGACATCGAAGTTCCTGATGAGGCTATCGTAAAGCGTATGTCAGGCAGAAGAGCATGCCCTAAGTGCGGAGCTACATATCATATCGTTTATGCTGCTCCTAAGACAGAGAATGTCTGTGACAAGTGCGGTTCAGAACTGATCATTCGTTCCGACGATAAGCCTGAGACAGTTCAGGATCGTCTCAATGTTTATCATAAGCAGACAGAACCACTTATTTCTTATTATAAGAGCGCCGATGTACTTCGCGAGGTCGATGGTACAAAGGAGCTTCAGGAAGTATTTAATGATGTGGTTAAGATTCTTGAGAATAAATAAATGTAACACTTTTGGAATATGAGTCGGTCCTTACTCGGTTAAGGACTGGGTTATATATCCTTTTTCCTAAGTTTTTGAGTCGGAAAGAAGTTATAAATGATAGAAATCAAATCAAAGCGAGAAATCGAATTGATGCGTGAGGCAGGAAAGATTCTTGCCGAGATGCATGAAAGAGTGGGCGAGAAGATCGCTCCGGGCATCAGTACCGGAGAGCTTGATGAGTTTGCTGAAAAGACTATGCGCAAGCTCGGCGGTTTTCCGAGTATGAAGGGACTTTATGATTTCCCCGGATGCTGCTGTATATCATTAAATGAAGTAGTTATCCATGGCATACCGGATCGCCATCGTATATTAAAGGACGGAGACATCGTTTCCGTAGATACCTGCACAAGCTATCATGGCTACAATGCAGATGCGACCAGAACATGGGCTGTGGGTAATGTTTCCGATGATGCAAAGAAGATCATGAAGGTCTGCTACGATGCATTCTGGAAAGGTGCCGAGCAGGCAGTGGAAGGAAATCATTTAAATGATATCTGTGCCACAATCGGAAATTATGTAGAGTCTCAGGGCTGTGGCGTTATCACAGACTATTGTGGTCACGGAATCGGATCAGAGATTCACATGGATCCCGAGGTTCCAAACTACGACCTTCGCAGAAAGGGACCGAAACTTTGTGCAGGCATGGTTCTTGCGGTTGAGCCGATGATCACATTAGGTTCACCGGATGTGCACACAGGTGCTGACGGATGGGCGGTTATCCCCGACGATGGCAGCTTATCATGCCACTATGAGAATACGATTCTTATTACAGAGAACGGACCTGAGATCCTTACTCTGATTAAGTAAATAAGAAGATAATGATTAAAATAATGAAGAGGAGAACTGAATGTCAAAGTCAGATGTAATTGAGATTACTGGTAAAGTGATCGAAAAACTTCCGAATGCAATGTTTCAGGTTGAGCTTGAGAACGGCCATCAGGTGCTTGCACATATTTCCGGAAAGCTTCGTATGAATTACATTAGAATTCTTCCGGGTGACAAGGTGACGATTGAACTTTCACCGTATGACCTTTCAAAGGGCAGAATCATCTGGAGAGACAAATAAAGCTGTATAAAGCATTCTTACATTAGCTAAAAAAAGTCTTTACAAGTAAAGATGCTTTTGTTAGAATAATACGGCAA
>DFGZ01000008.1:0-1729 GCA_002371295.1 Oribacterium sp. UBA3737
AGGGAGGAAGCCGGTGAACTCAAGGACAAAGTATAAAACAAAGCAAAGAGAGATACTGATAGACTATTTAAAGTCTGTATCCGGAGGTCATATCACTGCCGGAGATGTGTGCGAGCATTTCAGTAAGCAGGGGATAGAAATCGGTAAATCCACCATATATCGCCAGCTTGAAAGTCTGGTGAATGAAGGAATCATCAACAAATATATTATAGATGTGAACAGTCCCGCCTGTTTTGAGTATGTGAGTGAAGAAAGTCACTCTCATGAAGGGGAATGTGTTCACTGTAAATGCGAAAAGTGCGGCAGGCTGATTCATCTGCACTGCCATGAAATCGAAGCACTCATGGGACATCTGACATCTGAACACGGCTTCAGGATGGATCCCAAACGCACGGTATTTTACGGACTGTGTGAAGAATGTCAGTAGGACAGTGAACATATAAGGGTATGTTGCGTATGATCGCGGCAGCATAGCATTGACACAAATAAAACTATGAAGGAGGAGATAGCAGTGGGAATGCTGAGAAGAGTTAATTCAAATAAGATCATTGCAGTCATCATGGGCATCATGATGCTTGTCGTGGTGCTTATTTCAGCTTCCTATGTAGCTGTGGAATCCGGTCATGACTGTACCGGCGAGGAGTGTCCCATCTGTGCATGTATCAATCAGTGCGAGAGTACTCTTCGTCAGGTAGGCGGTGGAGTGGATCTTCAGGCAGAGTTTATTCTTCCTGTCTTTTTTATCCTTATTACAGCGGTTTCTGCCTCAGTCTCATTGACAGCTGAAACCCCTGTCTCAAGAAAAATCCGTTTAAATAATTAAATATACCTCCTGTATCTGCATACAGTCCCATTTTGCTTTCTGTTGTGAAGTGAATGGAACTGTATCCGTTATTCTAAAATACAGTGTGAGCGGCAATGCTTTTGCCGCAAGCTTGTGATACGCGGCACGCACGGATTTCAGTGTAACGTGCCTGCTTCATATATGGAGGATATAGAAGATGAAAAAGTTTTTTTCTCTTATTACGGCTGCAGCCATGCTGACAGTCTCTGTTTCTGCGTGTGGTTTTAGTTCTGTTGATGCTGGATCAGTATCAGGTCATGACAAGATTCAAATAGTTACCACAATTTTCCCTGAGTATGACTGGGTAAAGAATGTACTGGGAGATAATCCGGCTGATGCGGAAGTCACTATGCTTCTTGATAATGGAGTCGATCTCCACAGTTTCCAGCCAACGGCAGAGGATATCATGAAGATATCAACTGCAGATGTGTTCATTTATGTTGGCGGAGAATCCGATGAATGGGTTGATGATGTTCTGAAGGAAGCTGTAAACAAGGATATGGTGGTCATAAATCTTTTGGAGGCTCTAGGTGATTCCGTTAAGGAGGAAGAACTGGTGGAAGGCATGCAGGAAGAGGAGCATGATCACCACGATGAAGAGGATGAGACAGAATACGATGAGCATGTATGGCTTTCACTTCGAAACGCAGAGGTTCTAGCTGAAAAGATCTCTGAAGGGATTCAGTCACTTGATCCGGCAAATGCAGAAACCTACAGGAAAAATACTGAAATGTATATTGATAAGCTTAACAATCTGGACGGGGAGTACAGGAAAACCGTAGAGGAGGCTTCTGTAAAGACACTCCTTTTCGGAGACAGATTTCCATTCCGTTATCTGGTGGACGATTACGGACTTTCCTACTATGCAGCTTTTGTAGGCTGTTC
>DFGZ01000008.1:1797-2512 GCA_002371295.1 Oribacterium sp. UBA3737
GACAGAGGCAAGCTTTGAGACTATTTCCTTCCTTTCCGGAAAGGTGGATGAGCTTTCGCTTCCCGCAGTACTGACCATCGAGGGTCCGGATCACCGTATAGCTGAAACCATAGTTCAGAACGCAAAGGATAAGAACAGTAAGATACTTACTATGGATTCTATGCAGGCTACAACGGGTGAGGATGCAGAGAACGGTACCTCATATCTCTCTATCATGGAGAAAAATCTCTCAGTCTTAAAGGAAGCACTGCAGTAAGAGCTCATAGACATTCGTGTGCTGTGCCGTTCCGCACTCTCAGGCCGATAAATCGTCCTTTCGTGCTCTCTGGGAACACCAGCACATTTAGTTCGTTTCGCGAAGTCTTAGACTATATGGCAGATTCCTACGGAATCTGCCACCAGTCAAATCAGAAAAAACAGTATCTCCGGGTGCCCGAAAAATCCAGGTGCCCGAAGTCAGAAACAAGGAGTTTATATGGCATTAATTACAGTTCGGGATCTGGCTCTTGGGTATGATTCCCGTGCAATTCTCGAGCATCTCAGCTTCTCGGTAAATACAGGGGATTATCTCTGCATAGTTGGAGAAAACGGATCCGGAAAAAGCACCCTGATGAAGACACTTCTGCATCTTCAGGAGCCGGTAAGCGGGCAGATACTGACAGGAGACGGATTACAGAAAAACGAGATAGGTTATCTTCCTCAGCAGACTGTGGTA
>DFGZ01000173.1 GCA_002371295.1 Oribacterium sp. UBA3737
GCTGTTGATGCTTATGGTCCTATTGCTGACAATGCCGGCGGAATCGCAGAGATGTCAGGTCTTGATGAGTCTGTAAGGAACATAACCGATAAACTGGATGCTGTCGGTAATACTACAGCAGCCATGGGTAAGGGATTTGCCATAGGTTCAGCGGCCCTTACAGCATTGGCACTTTTCGTTTCTTATGCGGATTCTGTCAAACTGGACAGCATAAACATTCTTGAAACGAGAGTGACCATCGGACTTCTTATAGGAGGTATGCTTCCGTTTATTTTCAGCGCCTTCACCATGAATTCGGTGTCCAGAGCGGCTTATTCCATGATTGAGGAGGTCCGCAGGCAGTTCCATGCAGATCCGGGAATCATGGAAGGAACCTCACGTCCTGATTATAAGTCCTGTGTGAGCATTTCGACCACAGCCGCACTTCGTGAGATGATAATTCCGGGTGTTCTTGCAGTGGCAGCACCACTCCTCACAGGTCTTTTGCTTGGCGTGGATGCACTGGGGGGACTTCTGGCGGGTGCCCTTGTGTCTGGTGTCATGCTGGCCATATTCATGTCGAATTCCGGCGGCGCCTGGGATAATGCAAAGAAGTATATAGAGGATGGAAATAACGGCGGAAAGGGCTCAGAGGCACATAAGGCAGCTGTTGTGGGAGATACTGTAGGTGATCCCTTCAAGGATACTTCGGGGCCATCCATTAATATACTTATTAAACTCATGACTGTGATTTCGCTTGTTTTTGCACCTCTGTTCCTTTCAATAGGCGGATTACTGTGAGATTAACAAATTGATAAGTTCATACTTAGGATATACAATATTCAGTCGGAGGAGTTCCTCCGGCTGTTTTTATCTTACATAAGCAATCAATGAAAGGAACAGGTGAATCATGGCAATTGTAAAACCATTTAAAGCTATACGTCCAAATAAAGAAGTAGTCAGTGAGGTGGCTTCACTTCCCTATGATGTTTATTCGAGACAGGAGGCAAGAGAGAAAGTTAAGGGGCATCCTCTGTCTTTTTTAAATATAGACAGGCCGGAAACACAGTTTCCTGAGGATTTCGATATGTACAGTGATGAGGCTTACAATAAAGCAGCAGATCTCCTTAACAAAGAGATTTCGGACGGAATCTTTTTGAAAGAGGATACAGCCTGTTACTACATATATGAACTTACTATGGACGGACGTACCCAGACAGGTATCGCTGCCTTAAGCTCCATAGATGATTATCTCAACAATGTCTGCAAAAAGCATGAGAATACCGTGGAAGAAAAGGAGCAGGACCGTATAAGACATGTGGACACATGCTCCTGTCAGACCGGACCTATATTCCTTGCATATCGTGAAAGAAAGGAAATCACAGACATAGTCAATGCAGAAAAGCAAAAGGAAGCTCTGTATGATTTTGTTTCCGAGGATATTATTCGCCACAGAGTATGGAGGATAGATGATGCAGAAACGGTTTCTGCACTTTTAAAGGAGTTCGAAGTGGTGCCTGCCACCTATATAGCAGACGGACATCATCGTGCAGCCAGTGCTGTAAAGGTAGGACTCAAGCGTCGGAAGGAGCATCCGGGTTATACAGGTGAAGAGGAGTTCAATTTCTTCCTTTCCGTGCTGTTCCCGGATAATGAGCTGAAGATCATGGATTATAACCGTATAGTTAAGGATATAAGGGGGCTTTCACCTGAAGATCTTATGCTCAGCATCGAGGAGAATTTCATTGTATTTAATGTTAAGGAAGCGTTTGTTCCCAAGGTGAAGGGAGAGATGCTGATGTATATTTCCGGGGAATGGTTCCTTCTCAGGGCCAAAGAACAGGTAGTAGAGGAACGTAAGGATGATCCTGTAAGGTCTCTTGATGTTTCCATACTTCAGGAGCTTGTGCTTTCACCGCTCCTCGGAATAAAGGATCCGAGAACCGACAAGCGTATAGAGTTTGTGGGAGGGATCAGGGGCATAAAGGAGCTTGAAAAGAAGGTGAGCCAGTATACCTACGGTCACGTCATGGACGGAACTATCGAGGAAACCGGACCTGCTGTTGCCTTCGTTATGCATCCGACAGGAATTGATGAGCTTATCAATGTTGCGGATCATCAGCTTCTCATGCCGCCGAAGTCCACCTGGTTCGAGCCCAAGCTTCGTTCAGGTATATTCATACATGAATTTTAATAATATTAGCAAAAAATATCAGTTTTTGTGAAGCTATGCTTCACTCCGCCGCCTTGATTTTAACTCCTGCCTTCTTTATAATTATAATAACTGTTAAAAGCAGTAAGTATAACTTCATATCAGGGGATGGAGAATCAGATGGATAACAATAACAGCAAGGGTAATGACGGGAAGAGATTTAATCATTCCAGCCAGACATTTATCATTTTGATCATCGCGGCGGTTATTACTTTCTTTGTATACACATTGATAAGAGGATTTTTTGTATCCGGTGTTACACAGGAGGTGAGCTATACAGAATTTATTTCCATGATCGACGGAAATCAGATTTCCCGAGTAGAGTGGAGAGATTCTGATATCACGATTTTTCCCAAGTCAACTGTGGACAAATCAAGTATAGGCGATTCATCAGGCATGGATCAGTACAGTCAGTACATTAATCAGATGAACATCAGGTATTTTGTTGTTCCGATCAATGCTGATGCCGAAAATCTGGTTGATCGTATGTTAAGGCACGACATCGAGATATACAAGTCTAAGCCTGACAATTCGGGATATATCATGGAAGCGATGATAAGCATCGTTATTCCCTTCGTACTTATATTCATTATCATGAATATGACCATGCGACGTATGGGAAGCGGCGGCGGTGGAATCATGGGAGTCGGAAAGTCTACTGCCAAGATGTACATGCAGAAGGAAACAGGTGTTACCTTTAAGGATGTGGCAGGAGAGGATGAAGCCAAGGAGTCTCTCGTGGAGATCGTAGACTTCCTTCATAATCCAACCAAGTACACAGCTATCGGCGCCAAGCTTCCCAAGGGTGCCCTTCTCGTAGGACCTCCCGGAACAGGTAAGACACTTCTTGCAAAGGCAGTTGCCGGAGAGGCACAGGTTCCTTTCTACAGTCTTTCCGGTTCGGACTTTGTAGAGATGTTCGTAGGTGTAGGTGCCAGCCGTGTAAGAGACCTTTTTAAAAATGCAACACAGTCTGCACCATGTATCATTTTCATAGATGAGATCGATGCCATCGGTAAGACCAGAGATACACGTTACGGCGGTAATGATGAGCGTGAGCAGACTCTCAATCAGCTGCTTTCGGAAATGGATGGTTTTGATGCCTCCAAGGGAATCATGGTCATGGGTGCTACCAACAGACCTGAGATTCTTGATCCGGCTCTTTTAAGACCCGGACGTTTCGACAGACGTATCGTTGTTGAAAAGCCGGATCTCAAGGGACGTGTCAATATCCTGAAGGTTCATGCCAAGGATGTTCAGCTGGATGACACTGTTGATTTCAATGAAATCGCACTTGCCACATCCGGAGCGGTTGGTGCAGATCTTGCCAACATGATGAACGAGGCTGCCATAACAGCAGTTAAGCATGGACGCAAGAAGGTATCCCAGGCGGATCTTTTTGAGGCTGTAGAAGTAGTACTTGTTGGTAAGGAAAAGAAAGACCGTATCCTTTCTCAGGAGGAGAGACGTATCGTATCCTATCACGAGGTCGGACATGCCCTGGTATCCGCTATTCAGAAGGATGCAGAACCGGTACAGAAGATCACTATCGTTCCGAGAACCATGGGTGCACTTGGATATGTAATGCAGGTTCCCGAAGAGGAAAAATATCTAAATACAAAGGCTGAGCTTCACGCCATGCTTGTTGGATATCTCGGTGGAAGGGCCGCAGAGGAGATCGTTTTTGATACAGTCACAACAGGTGCTTCCAATGATATCGAGAAGGCAACAAAGCTTGCAAGAGCCATGGTCACACAGTATGGTATGACCGAGAAGTTCGGACTTATGGGACTTGCAACTCAGGAATCTTTGTATCTCAATACCGGACGTTCAGTTATGAATTGCGGAGACGATACAGCTACTCAGGTTGATATCGAGGTAATGCGCATACTCAAGGAATGTTACGAAGAGGCAAAGGATATTCTCAGCAGGAACAGATTTGCTCTTGACCGTATAGCAGAATATCTTATTGAGAGAGAAACCATTACCGGTAAAGAGTTCCTTCATATACTTCATGATGTTCAGAAGGAAGAAGATATGAAGCTTCATCCTGAGAAGTATGCATCGGCAGAGACCGAAGAAAGCCATGTCGAAGCTGATTCTACAGGCGTTTATGTTTCATCTGATGCCGAAAGCATAACGGATGGTTCATCTGATTCAGCCGGCACTAAGTCAGAGGGTGGGAAGACACCTTTTGAAGAAGTGAGGGCTATGTATGCGGCCCAGGAAGTGACTGAGCAGGCAGAGAACAGCGGGAATTCAGAGAATTAAAAAACTTTGAACATAATATTAAGTGTCAGGATATACAGAATCCTGGCACTTTTATTTTTTGAAGATAATCAGTTAAGACATATAAGAATCTGTTCAAGAGAATCAGGAAGTTTGTGACTAGGATCATTTACATGACAGTAGTCACAAATATGAATCATATATGCTATAATTAAGCATGTTTTTCTCCGTTTATGCAGAACTCAAAGACGTCTGTTGGCGGGACACCCAGTCTTGCACACAACATGGCAATTGATTTCAGTGTAAGTGGTTTGTCAGTACGGAGCTTTTGTACCATGCTTGAAGAGATCTCCATTTTGTTGACCAGATCGTATTGGGAGATTTTCTTCTTTTTCAGAGTACGCCAAAAGGGTGCATAAGAGATCATGTCGTCATAAGATGTCTGTTCGAAAAAATTGAAATCCATAATTATATCCTTTAATAAATGGACAAGTTTTTCAGAAGGAAAAACTCAAAGTGTTAAGATACCGGGAGTGATCGACCACCGATATCATAGGGCTGCGGTATGCATCATAACTGAGTTTCAAATCCTTTTGATACCCACATCACTTGATTATAATTCCTGAATACGGAATTACAGATGATTGTTCAATGACGCCATGTTCCCCTCTAGGTCATATCTTCGGTTTATCAGATTAAATCGAATGATGCACGTTGGTTATTATAAAGGCATAAATAAAATGTTATCTATAGCAATATTTTTAATAATTTTTATAGTGTTATGTAGCGTTATCACCATAACTATATCAGAATGGGAAAGAAATAAACTTAAAATATTTGAATATAATTTATTTTCTAAGAAGATTAAAAAAGAACACAGATTTGTTTTTATATCAGATCTTCATGAAAAAGAGTTCGGC
>DFGZ01000059.1 GCA_002371295.1 Oribacterium sp. UBA3737
AAACGGTATCGTTAATGTTTCTGCGAAGGATCAGGGAACAGGTAAGGAGCAGCATATCACCATCACATCAGGATCAAACATGAGTAAGGATGATATAGATAAGGCTGTTAAGGAAGCTGCTCAGTACGAGGCTGCCGATAAGGAGAAGAAGGAAGCAATCGAGACAAGAAACGGTGCTGACTCTATCGTATTCCAGACAAAGAAGGCACTTGAGGATGTAGGCGACAAGATCTCAGGATCTGACAAGGCTCAGGTTGAAGCTGACCTTAAGGCACTTGAGGATGTTCTTGCAGCTAACCCTCTTGAGTCCATCACAAAGGATGGCGCAGAGAAGATCAAGGCAGCTCAGGAGACACTTATGAAGTCTTCACAGGCTCTCTTCTCAAAGGTTTACGAGCAGGCTCAGGCAGCTCAGGGCGCAGCTCCTCAGGGAGATGCATCACAGGGTGCACAGCAGAATGGAAATCCTTCAGACGACAACGTAGTTGACGGTGATTTCAAGGAAGTTTAATTAAGACTTTACACGGTTTAAAGTGTAGGGTATCATTCATAAAGCCTCCGGTGCCATGCACCGGAGGCAATATGTCGATTATAGGATAAGCCGGCTCTTGGATGCTTTCATACTTGGACAGTAAGAGCAGGCGCTGCATTAACAGAGATTATTTGAGATGCAGGTTATTTTGGTTTATAGGAGTAAAACATGGCAGAACAGAAGCGAGACTACTATGAGGTTCTCGGCGTAGATAAAAATGCTGATGATGCAACCATAAAGAGAGCTTTCCGTAAGCTTGCCAAAAAGTATCATCCGGATGCAAATCCGGGAGATAATGCAGCGGCAGAAAAGTTCAGAGAGGCTAATGAAGCTTACGCTGTGCTTTCAGATGAGCAGAAGCGTAAGGCTTATGATACTTACGGACATGCTGCTTTCGATCCTAACTCTGCTGCCGGACAGAGCAGTGGTTTCGGTGGTTTCGATTTCGGAGGTATGGACTTCTCTGATATCTTCGGAGATATCTTTGGCTTCGGTGGCGGAAGAGGTGGTTTCTCTTCTTACGGCGGTGCGGCAAATCAGGCAACTCGTGGTCAGTCGATCCGTACCGGAGTACGTATCACCTTTGACGAGGCTATCAAGGGCTGTAAGAAAACGGTCAAAATCCGTTATAAGGACGAATGTACAAAGTGTAACGGTACAGGTGCAAAGCCCGGAACACAGCCTGAGACATGTTCAAGATGCGGAGGCCGCGGCCAGGTGGTTATGCAGCGCCAGAGCATGTTCGGAACCATTCAGCAGGTAACCACATGTCCTGACTGTCAGGGAAGCGGAAAGATCGTTAAGGAGAAGTGTCCTGATTGCCGTGGTGAGGGTTATATCGCAACCCAGAAAAACATTGAAATCACCATCCCTGCAGGTATCGATGACGGACAGACCCTTCGTCGTTCAGGCGGCGGAGATCCGGGAACCAATGGCGGCCCGAGAGGAGATCTTCTTGTAGATATCGCTGTATCACAGCATCCTTTCTTTAAGCGTCAGGGAACAAACATCTACTCAACTGAGGAGATCAGCTTTGCAACAGCAGCCCTCGGCGGTAAGAAGGTTATCCGTACAGTGGACGGAAATGTTGAGCTTGCCATCAAGCCCGGCACACAGTCCGATACGAAGACAAGACTGAGAGGCAAGGGTGTTCCGAGCCTTAACAATCCTAACGTTCGCGGAGACCACTATGTTACTATCGTGGTCAACATTCCTTCTTCACTCAATAAGAAGCAGAAGGAAGCCCTCAAGGCGTATGCCGAGGCTTGCGGAGAGACAGTGGAAATCTGATATATAGTGTATTGTGCCGGAGAGGATTCTCCGGCGCTTTTTTGCTTATAGGAAAGTACATTAACTATGAATAGTGCACAATATATGTTCTTACTATCAAAGCCGAAAAATATTCATTGACTAAGGTTACATTAAGGTGAGAAACTATTCTCGTTAATTTCTTAAATCAGAAGGATTCTTGGAGATTTTTATGGTGGCAAAACCGATACTGTGGATTGTTATTCCTTCTTACAATGAGCAGGAAGTTCTTCCCATAACCGGTGGGATGCTTTTGGAAAAGGTATATTCTCTTACTCAGAAAGGGGTAATCAGTGACGAAAGCAGGATACTGTTTGTCAATGACGGAAGCAGTGATGATACATGGAAAATAATAAGAGAGCTGACTGAAAGGGATGAGCATTTTAAAGCTGTGTCCCTGAGCAGAAATTACGGACATCAGAATGCACTGTTTGCCGGGCTTATGGAAGCAAAAAACAGCTGCGATATAACCATTTCTCTTGACTGTGACGGACAGGATGACATTGATGCCATAGATGAGATGGTAGACCTGTATAAAACAGGATATGAGGTGGTATATGGAGTAAGGAGCAAGAGAGATAAAGACGGGGTATTTAAGAAAACCACCGCAGATGCTTTTTATCGTCTGATGACCATGATGGGAGCGAAAATAGTATCCAATCATGCTGACTACAGGCTTATATCCCGTCGTGCACTTGAGGAGCTTTCAAGATTTGAGGAAGTGAATCTGTTTTTAAGGGGTATGGTGCCTATGGTGGGTTTTCCCAGTGCCACAGTGTTTTATGAACGAAGAGAACGAATTGCCGGAGAAAGCCATTATGGGATCGGAAAGATGCTGGGTCTTGCCTTTGACGGGATAACCAGTCTTTCAATCAGGCCTATACGACTGGTGGCGGTCTTGGGATTTGTCATTTCATTTATCAGTTTCCTCGGAGTTATGTGGGCCATTGTTCAGGCTTTCAGGGGGCAGACTGTCAGCGGATGGGCCAGTATGACCTGCATCATATGCTTTGTATCGGGGTGTCAGATGCTGTGCCTCGGGATAATCGGGGAATATGTGGGGAAGATATACCTGGAGACCAAGAAACGCCCCAGATTTATCGTAGAAGAGCGTCTGATGTAATAAAGCTTCAGTCCGGAAAAGCAGAAGATAAAATATAAAAGAAAGAGCATCCTGAATGGTATGTAAATCCTGAAATATAAAGCTCAATGGATGATATACCCGGAAGGGTGCTGTTTTTAAAAAAAGGGTAAGTATGAAACAGAGAAAGACAGTTAAAAAAGAGTATATATGGATGCTGCTGGTAAGCATTGCGGCGATATTTTTGAGATACATGTTCATAGACGTTATGAGCGATGATATGAGGGCCAATCTGGTGCCGTGGTATCAGGAGCTTTCTAAGTTGAGCTTTCGGGACGCATTACGGGTTCAGGTGGGAAAATACAGTATGCTAAATCAATTGCTCATGTATATTCTGACATTTTTTCCCGGGGAACCCTTATTAAAATACAAGTTGATTTCCTGCATTTTTGATTTTATTCTGGCCTTTTCGCTTTATTTTTTTGTAAAAAAAACTGCGGATTCCCTGAAAGCAGTCCTGTTGTACGCTGCAACACTTTTCCTGCCTACAGTATGGCTCAATTCAGCTGCATGGGGGCAATGTGACAGTATTTATGCTTCTCTTTTAGTGATGTCATTATTGTTTCTGTACAGCGAAAAAACAACAGGATCGGTTATTCTGCTCGGTACGGCACTGGCCTTTAAAGCAGAGGCAGCCTTTATGCTTCCGTTTTTTATTTTTGTTTACGGCTATGGGCTTTTAAAGAAACAGCCAAGGCTGCAGCTGTTTCATCTTGCGATGGTGCCTGTGACTGTGATATGGACTGCGGCACCGAATATACTTGCCGGCAGACCTGTTACCGATCTGATAGCTGTATATCTACGACAAATAAAAAGATACAGAGAGATCTCTATGGACTATCCGGGTATCTGGAATCTGATGAAATTATCTTATGACTCGGACAGATGGTGGTGCATGGGTTTTACGATACTTATGTTATGCGGACTGATGATATGGCTTTACAAGCGAAATGTTGATATATATGGAAGACA
>DFGZ01000208.1 GCA_002371295.1 Oribacterium sp. UBA3737
ACATATCTCAGGGAAGCAAAATGGGTGAACCTCGGGGGCGGGCACCATATTACTAAGCCGGGATACAATCTTCCGCTTCTGGAAAAGACCATATGTCATCTCAGGGATACCTATGATGTTCAGGTTTATCTGGAGCCGGGGGAGGCTATCGCCCTTGATGCAGGTTATCTTTACACGAGGGTAATGGATATAGTTGATAATACTCTCCCCATCCTCATTCTGGATGCCTCCGCTGCCTGCCATATGCCTGATGTGCTGGAGATGCCTTACCGTCCGCCTCTTCGTGACGGCGGTATGCCCGGGGAAAAGTCTTTTACCTGCAGACTTTCCTCAAGAACCTGTCTCGCAGGGGATGTCATCGGGGATTACAGCTTTGACAGAATGCCGGAAATCGGAGACACCCTGGTTTTTGAGGACATGGCCATCTATTCCATGGTGAAGAACAATACCTTTAACGGTATGCCTCTTCCTGATATCGGACTCCTGCATGAGGATGGTTCCTGTGAGATCGTGAAGAGCTTCGGATATGAGGATTTTAAATGCCGGCTTTCGTAATACATATGGTTTTCCTGTTTGATTATTACATATGACAGAAAAAGATCGAAATATATATAGCCGATTAGATTGACATCTGTGTGTCAGAAATAAACGGCGGAAAACATGCATTTATAGATGAGGAGCTTATTGGCTCTTCATCTGTGTTTCGGAGAAAAAGATTGAAACCGGACGTTTATAGGAGAAAAGTTTATGCTGATCAAAGACAGAATCCCGTCAGAGGACGGATTTTATATGCCGGCTGAGTTTAAGGAGCATGAAGGCACTCTTCTCATCTGGCCAACGAGACCCGGAAGCTGGGGTGTGGACCCGTCAAAGGCTCAGGCGGCCTTTTGCGAGATCGCAAGGGTACTGTCCCGTAATGAAAAGGTATGGTTCCTTTGTGACAGCGAGCATAAAGAAGAAGCCTCGGCTGCTCTCTCAGACTGTGCTGAGATCCTGGAGATACCTACGGATGATGCCTGGGCAAGGGATGTGGGACCTACCTTTGTTACTGACGGTAAAGAGATAAGAGGCATTAACTGGAAATTCAACGCCTGGGGCGGGGATTACGATGGTCTCTATGCCCACTGGGATAAGGATAATGCTGCCGCAGTCGGCTTCTGCAAGGCACTGAATAAAGATATCTATGACTTCGGGGACTTCGTTCTGGAAGGCGGTTCCATCCATACTGACGGAGAAGGAACACTTCTTGTAACGGAAACCTGTCTTCTCAGTAAGGGAAGAAATCCGGAGCTCAGTAAAGAGGAAATAGAAAAAAGGTTGCGTGATGCCCTGGGGGTTAAAAAGGTTTTATGGCTGCCATATGGCATTTACAATGATGAAACCAACGAACACGTGGATAATGTCTGTGCCTTTATACGTCCCGGGGAAGTGGTGCTTGCCTGGACCGATGACGAAGCGGATCCACAGTTTGCCATGTCAAAGGCTGACTATGACTACCTTTCCGGAGTTACGGATGCAAAGGGAAGGAAGCTCATCCTTCATAAGCTTCCTGTGCCGGAGCACCCCATACTTATCGGTGATGAAGACGTAGATAAGTATGAGTTTGAGGAGGGCGAAGACATTCGCACCGAAGGGGAAAGGCTTGCGGCAAGCTATGTGAATTTCTATTTCGGAAATAAAACCGTGCTGGTGCCTCAGTTCAGAGGAGAAAACGCTGAAAGCGATGAAAGGGCTCTTAAGCTTTTCAGAGAGCTCTGCCCTGACAGAGAGGTTGTGGGGATATATTCCATGGACATACTGCTGGGTGGCGGGAACATTCACTGCATAACGCAGCAGGTGCCGATGGCGTGAGCTTTGGAATGAGGAGTTGCTGCATGTCCGGTGGATCCGGTATGCAGTGCCGGATTTTGTTAAGTGGTTTTAAATGGGATGACCTTCATGCCGTAATTGAGAGTAAGAACATCAGATGCCGGATCTTATTGTAGAGAAGATTCAGAGAGGATTATTTTATGAGTTCTGTTAAAGCAGCAGCCATTCAGATGAGCTGCACTGAAAGACCCGAGGATAATATAGCTCATGCTGAGGAGCTTGTAAGAAAGGCTTATGAGTTGGGGGCAAGGATTATACTGCTTCCTGAGCTTTTTGAGAGACCTTATTTTTGTCAGGAGCGAAGGTACGAGTACTATGACTATGCTCTTCCCACGGAAGAGAATTCCGCGGTTAAGCATTTCAGTAAGCTTACGGAGGAGCTTTCTCTGGCAATGCCTGTGAGCTTTTACGAAAAAGCCGGAAACGTTCTTTACAATTCCATCGCAATGCTTGATTCGGGATCTCTTATGGGAGTATACAGAAAGACTCACATTCCGGATGACCACTACTATCAGGAGAAGTTTTATTTCACCCCGGGGGATACAGGCTTTAAGGTCTGGAATACCAGATATGGTAATGTTGGCGTCGGGATATGCTGGGATCAGTGGTTTCCAGAGACCGCAAGATGCATGGCTCTGATGGGGGCGGATATACTGCTTTATCCTACCGCAATAGGAAGCGAACCCATACTTGAGGTTGACAGTTCGGGACATTGGCAGAGAACCATGCAGGGACATGCAGCTGCCAACATCGTTCCGGTAATGGCCGCAAACCGTTACGGTCTCGAGAAGGTTGAACCCTGTGAGGAAAACGGAGGTCAGTCCTCTTCTCTTACCTTCTACGGCAGCAGCTTCATCACGGATGAAACCGGAGCAATACTTCAGCAGGCCGGCCGTGACAAGGATGAGATCCTTATATCCGAATTCGATTTTGACAGAATAAGAAAAGACCGCCTGTCCTGGGGCTTATTCAGGGACAGACGACCGACGTGCTATAGTAAAATCTGTGAATAGTCATACATATTCAAATAGAATTGTATATGTATGACAGAAATCAAGACTCAAAAACAACGTTGATAGATTTGGCTATAGGGTGAGTTTTATAATGAAAACTCACCATCCAAAACACCACAGGGGACGGTTCTCGCCGGCGAGAACCGTCCCCTGTGGTGTTTTTTAATCCCTGAAAACTATCTCACCGCCGCAGATGGTGGTCTTTACTTTTCCGTAGAGCTCCCAACCGATGAAGGG
>DFGZ01000109.1:0-2225 GCA_002371295.1 Oribacterium sp. UBA3737
ACTCCTTGTATAATATGCATTGCCTCTGTATCTGCCTTTTATAGCTTTGACCCCCGTTTTAAGATACAGGACCATTTTTCTGTCAGAATACATTTGCTATGATCCACGGTATACCATAAGAGAGCAGGCACATGATAACCGTTGCCATGATCAGTCCCAGTATAACAGCCGGAAATGCCTTTTTAAACTTAATATTTAGCAGAGAAGCTATAAGCGAACCGGTCCATGCTCCGGTACCCGGAAGCGGGATACCGACAAACAGGACAAGCCCGATAAATTCATATTTTTTTATCTTCTCACTCTTGCCCATCGATTTGTTTTCCAGTTTTTCAACTATGGGTTTAAAGAACTTGGTCTTCTTAAGCCAGGTAAATATAGGCGTAATAAGAAGCAGAATAAAGGGTACAGGTACGATATTGCCTGCAATACATATACCTATCGCCTTAAAAAGCGGTATGCCTTTTATGGCTGCTATGATAAGTCCGCCTCTGAGTTCTATGACGGGTACCATGGAGATAATGAAACATACCAGCTCGTCGGGAAGTCCCGAAAGCTTTCCTGCAAGCTTACCTGCAAATGAGTCGTTTACCTCTTCTTCTGACTGTTCTGATACTGCCGTATTTTCAGTCCCTGCACTACCTTCGGATACTGCAGTGTTACCGGCTTTTTCATCAGCTTTACTACCGCATGCGGTCATTATCATGACCGAAAATGTCATGATCAGAAGAAGTACCATGATCCTTCCCGTACGTTTTATTGTTAACATTTCTTACTCCCTGCCTTTTAAGATTCTTCGCTGCACATTAGGATTCTCCGCTGTGCCCGGAATGACAAATAAAAATAAAAAGCCCCAAACAAAATGTTTGAGGCCTATGTGTGTGACAAGATTCGAACTCGCGACCTTCTGGTCCGTAGCCAGACGCTCTATCCAGCTGAGCTACACACACATTCGTTTCGCAACGACATTAGATATATTACCTCAAAACCACATATATGTCAAGCAGTTTTTGAAATAAATCAGTCAAAATCAATGTCAAGTTCTACAGGACAATGATCGGAACCTAAAATATCGGAAAGGATCGCCGCATCCTTCATTCTGTCTTTTAATTTCTCCGACACTACAAAATAGTCTATACGCCAGCCTGTGTTCCTCTCTCTTGACTTAAACATATATGACCACCAGGAATAAGCATCCTTTTTATCAGGATAAAAGAACCTGAAAGAATCAATATATCCGCTTTCAAGCACCTTCGTGAAACATTCTCTTTCCCTGTCAGTAAATCCTGCATTCATGTGGTTTGAATCCGGATTTTTAAGGTCTATCTCTTTGTGAGCCACATTAAGGTCTCCGCAGTATATCACAGGCTTTTTCTTCTCAAGTCCTTTTATATAGGAAAGAAAAGCTTTTTCCCATTCCATACGGTAATCAATACGGGCAAGCTCACGCTGGGAATTGGGAACATATACTGCCACAAAATAGAAATCCTTATACTCTGCTGTTATGACTCTGCCTTCATGATCATGCTCTTCCGCATTTATCCCGTAGGAAACACTTAAAGGCTCTTTTTTTGTAAACAGGGCTGTACCGGAATATCCTTTTTTCTCCGCATAGTTCCAGTATTGATGATAGCCGTCCAGCTGTAGTTTTAGCTGTCCTTCGGAAAGCTTCGTCTCCTGAAGGCAGAATATGTCTGCATCCGTTTCATTAAAGAAATCCATAAAGCCTTTTTGCATGCAGGCTCTGAGTCCGTTTACATTCCATGATATAAATTTCATATCGATCCCTCACTTTTACGGGTTAATATTTTACACAACAAACGGGAAGAACTTTAAAGGCTCTTCCCGTATGAAAGAAAAATCCTATCTTTCTTTTTTCAAAGGACCGCTTCTGTAGGATGAGCTTCCGGGCTCATTCTCAAAGTAGTTGCTCTTTGCACTTTCCTCAAGACCGCTGGTATCAGGAGCAGGTCTTGAACTCTGGTTCTGATAATTACCGTACTGAACATTCTGGTTGTTCATATTGTTATTCGGTCTGTAATTCTGATTGTTCCCGCCGCCATATTGTACATTCTGGTTATAGCTTCCGTTGTTCGGTGCATAGCCGTTATAACCGTTCTGTCCGGGACGTCCGCCCTGCCCCTGTACATTTTCATAACGTCTCTGATTATTATTCTGACGGGCATTGTTATACTGACCGTTGTTATATTGATTGTTGTATTGATTGT
>DFGZ01000109.1:2292-4052 GCA_002371295.1 Oribacterium sp. UBA3737
TTGATTGTTGTATTGATTGTTGTACTGGCGGTTGTTCTGATTACCGTAATTATACTGCCGGTTCTGGCCGCTGTAGTAACCGCCCTGCTGGCCTGTACGTGAAGCGTCCCTTACATCTCCGGTCATACTGGCATTATAATTCTGTCCATTATACCTTCCGCCGTATCCTGCACTCATCCTGTCCGTTGAGCTGTAAGGATTGGCCCCGTGATTTATCGTGGAACTGTAGGGATTGGCTGAGGTATTGGGTCTGTTGCTGTTGAACAGTTTTTCCATCTCAATACCGAGCTTATTGGCTCCCTGACCCACCTTTTCACTGATCTTTTCAGCAGTCTGGCTCATCTTCTGGCTGAAACTGCCTGCAGCGGAGTTAACACCGTTATTGATACCCCGTGCTGTCTGCTTCGGATTTTCTATCTGAGGCCCGTTATATTGTTCTAAAAGTTTTTTTTCTTTTGAAGACTGTACTGCTTTCCCGATACCGCAGCCTATCATTAAAGCTCCGGCTCCGACCAATCCGGCTGCAACAGTCATCGCATGTTCAAACATAGTAGCATCCGTGAGTGCCGGGGCAAGATTGACGGTACCGATTATGGTACAGGCAAGTATCGCAAGTGCAACACCCGTCTTCTGGAAGAATCTTTTTATCTTTCCCACTTACTAACCATCCTATATTATATGTATTGCCACCTCACATTCGTTAGGCGGCAGACGTAACAGATTCTTCAGCTCTTAAGCTCCATAAGCTTCTGCTTTAACTCGCCTTCGATCCTTCCGAGTTCCTGCTCAGCTGCAGCACGCTTAGCCTTGCCTTCTGTCTGGATCTTCATTACTTCGTCCAGTGTGCTTATCAGGTTCTCATTTGTAGTCTTTAATGTCTCAATATCGACTACAGATCTCTCTGCTTCCTTTGCAGTCTCGATAGTGGCCATCTTCAAGGTCTCTGCATTCTTCTTTAAGAGTTCGTTTGTCATATTGGTAACGGCTGACTGAGCAGCTGTAGCCTGACGTCCGTGCTCGATACCGAGAGCAAGCACCATCTGCGATTTCCACAGAGGTATCGTATTAACTATAGATGACTGTATCTTCTCTACCATTAAGGTATCATTGTTCTGAAGCATTCTGGTCTGAGGACCCATCTGGATAGAGATCATACGGGTAAGCTCAAGATCATGCAGCTTTTTCTCAAAACGGTCGCAAAGATTGGAGAAATCATTATATGCCTGTGCATCTTCCTGTGCTCCTGTCTCCTCTGCCTTCTTACGGAGTTCCTGAAGTTCATTTGCACGTACCTCGGCAAGTCTCTTCTTGCCGGCAATGATATACATTGTAAGCTCTTTATAATACTTAAGATTAAGATCGTACATCTGATCAAAAAGGGCTATGTCCTTCATAAGTGTTACCTGATGCTGCTCAAGCATTTCAACGATCTTATCTACATTGGCCTCAGCCTTGGTATAATTAGCCTTCATTGCAGCCAAATCACGCTTTTTCTTCTGGAACCATCCTGCGATGCCTTTCTTTTCGGGCTCATCCAGAGTTTTCAGCTGTACTACCAGTGAAGAAAGTGTCTCGCCTATCTGACCGAGATCCTTGGTCTTAACACTGTTAAGTGCCGATTCCGAGAAAGAAGCAATGTGCTGCTGTGCTGCAGAACCATAAGTCATAACCATATTTGAATCGGAAATATCGATCTTGGAAGCAAAATCATTAACAATCGCCTTTTCCTCTTCGGTAAGCATATCCTCATTAATCTGCAC
>DFGZ01000065.1 GCA_002371295.1 Oribacterium sp. UBA3737
TCCAAGTGTTATTGGAAACATAAGCTATTTTGGTCAGATGGATATTTTGCTTGCAGTATTGGCGAAGTATCATCAGCCACTATACAAAAGTACATAGAAAGCCAGGGTTAATGGCTACGAATTTACAAGGCTCCTCCCACCGCCCAAGGGCAGTGGGTTTCCGCCTACGAAACCGAAAGGATTTTATTTATGAAGATAAGCAGAAGACTTTTGTGCCTGATCATGACGGTGATCTTTTCTTTGGCGCAGATCCCTATGACGGCATTTGCATTGGACAAGTATGTTAACAAAGAATATAAGACAAATTCATCCGATTTCAAATTTGATGTCAGGGAATTGACATTGGAAAACAATAGCGGGGAGTACTCCCTGGACAGGTATCTCGTGAATGGCGTGGGCGCTGAATTTGTGGTCTATTCCTGCGAAGATGGGGCCGGGGTCATAGAAGTTGACGAAGGCGGTGCCATGAAGGTGGTCGGCGAAGGAAGTGCCACGGTAGTTGCCACAGCAGAGAACAGCACCAGCTATGAGGGGTATGTCAATGCTTCCACCAGTGAAATCTGTAAAGCCTCCGCCAGCAATGCCGTTCCCGCAACAATTTACGAAGAACAGCCCTATAAAGCAACAATGAAGGTAACTGTTAAGAGCGAACAGAAAAGCTCAGGCAGTTCCTCAGGTGGTTCCTCCGGCGGCGGAGGGGGCGGCGGTGGAGGAGGCTCCTCAAGCGGATTTGGAGCAGCTGCAGCTAATGGCGGAACCTTCCTTTCACCGAGCGGTGCAACAGTGACTACCAATACAGCTTATTTAGGAAACGGTGTAAGGATCATTACCGCAAGCATAACTCTTTCAGGAAAGACTCTGACGGCTGAAGATAAAATTACACCGCTTAAAAACGGCTCGCTGCAGCGTATGTATACAGTGGTGGGCGACCTGTCCGGTCTTGCTTTTATGGGTGCGGGGATAGTATCGGAAGACGGACGCACACTCACGGCCCCGGATGGTACTGTTTATCCGGTAACGAATGCTATTATGTGCATCATCACAGATGTTAATGGGGCAACCATAGGATGCTTCCTTGACCCCGAAACAGGTAATCCCCTGACATTTGACGGAGCCCCTGCGGTCATGCAGCTGGGAATAGACGGACAGATGCATGCACATTATATAAATCCACAGGGTTACTTTTATACAGGCACCGTAGAGATGAACGGAGGTACTTTCGCCTTCAATGAAGAGGGCGTCATGATTTCCTATGTGTAAAGAGTAAAATGAAATGATATATGGATTAAGATAAGCTGCTCATATCGGTACTGTGGCAGCTTATTTGTGATGTACAGAAAAGAATGATACAATTGTGAAATCTATTGAATAAAAGAAGAATCATGAATGTGTAATATTTTATAGAAGAATCATGAATGTGTAATATTTTATAGAAGAATCATGAATGTGTGATATTTTATAGAAGAACCATGAATGTATAATTCTTTTTTGAAAACTATGGAATTGAGGACCATAACTATATGAATAAAAAATGTATCGCCTGCGGGCATGAAATAAAGAAGCTCATGACTTTTTCCGATATGCCGGCTTCAGCGCAGAATATACCGGATGAGTCGGAACTGAAGGACGATCACCCTATAACACTTGACCTCTGTCAGTGCCCAGAGTGCGGTCTCGTGCAGTTTGACTGTGAACCTGTTGACTACTATAAAGATGTTATACGTGCCGGCGGCGGAACCAGAACCATGACGAGACTCCGTCACGAGGAGTACGCAAGGCTCCTCGGCTACATGCAGGAGTATGGCATAAAAGGCAGAAATATCGTTGAAGTGGGCTCGGGGAGAGGCGAGTTCCTCAGGATGTGGCAGAATCTTTCTGAATCGGAAGAAGGTGCAGCAGCACTTGAAAAGGACAGGGAAAAGGATCCTCTGTCGGGACAGCCTAAGGCAGCAGTATTGAGACTTACCGGAATCGAGCACAAGCGGGAACTGGTGGAAGAGGCGAATAGAATTCAGGCAGAGGAAGAAAATGTCCCGTATACAGAAAACACGGTGAATGATTCAAGGGAACCGGGCTCAGGAACGGCTTTGCCTGAACGAGCCGGCTGCGTTGGGAATTCGGATAAAGTCAGCTATCAGGTTATCGAAGGCTTTGCGGAAGGCAATTACAAGTATCCAAACGGTCCCTTCGATGCCTTTGTACAGTTCAATTTTCTGGAGCATCAGCCGAATCCCAGGGATATGCTCCGCAATATCCGAGATAACCTGAAGCCAAAGGCACTTGGCCTCGTCACTGTTCCAAGCTTTGAATACATACTAAAATATAATGGTTATTACGAGCTCCTTCGTGACCATATCGCAAACTATACAGAGTTCACTCTGCAAAAGCTGTTTCAGGATAACGGCTTTGAGGTCCTTGATATGAGGATAGTGAACAGAGATACCATCGAGATAATCGTAAAAAAGGCAGAGCCTGATGAACTCACAAGTCTGAGATATAACGGCGCTCTCATAGATGTTTCAGCGCTGAAATCCAGCTTTGAGAGACTGGATGAGGAGGTCAATGCTCATATCGCACATCTCACCAGCACCGGAAAGACTATCGCTATCTGGGGAGCCAGCCATCAGGGCTTTACTCTCGCGGCGACCACAGAGCTTGGCGGCAAGGTAAAGTACATCATTGACTCTGCAAAGTTCAAGCAGGGAAGGTACTCACCGGCTTCCCATATACCTATAGTTTCACCGGAGCATTTCCATGATGAGCCCGTGGATGAGATTTTGATAGTGGCACCGGGATATACTGATGAGATCGCATCGATCATCCGGGAAAGATTCGGAAATAAAGTAAATATACTTGTTCTTAAAACTGACAGGATAGAGGAATATATATCGGCTGATTCCGAATGAGGCTGAAAATTCCGGTATCTGGAAGGAACATAATATAACTTTCTGATACTACCGGGAAATATTTATATGGAGACGAAATGAAAGCGCTGGTTTTAAAAGGAAAAGGAAAAATAGAATATATTGAAAAGGTGACACCGGTTCTTTTGGATGAACATGGGGTTCTTCTCGAGCCTGTGCTGGTCTCTCCCTGTACTTCCGACGTCCATACCATCTGGCAGGGAAGTCCGAAAAGGGCAGATCTTACACTTGGTCATGAGGTCATAGCAAGGGTGAAAGAGGTGGGAAGAGAGGTGAAGGACTTCTTGCCGGGTGAGATAGTGGCAGTTTCAGCCATAACCCCGGACTGGAGTCAGCCCGATGTGGAAGTGAATTATGCCCACGCAGGACACAATTTCAGCGCCCACATGATAGGGAAATCCATAGACGGAGCCTTCCAGAATATTTTTTATCTACCCTATGCGGATAAGAATCTTGCCCATATACCTGAAGGCATGAGCCTTGAGGATGCACTTATGTGTGTTGACGTGGTACAGACCGGATTCACTGCAGTTGAGGAAGCAGGTGTTAAAGCAGGAGATACAGTGGTTGTCATGGGAATCGGCGCCATAGGACTGGCTGCGATCATGGGCAGTAAGCTTTCGGGGGCTTCCAGGATCTTTGCGGTAGGTTCCAGAGAAGACAATGTCCGCATAGCGGAAGCCATGAGCGATGCAAACTGCCGGGTAGAAGTGCTGAATTACAAAACGCTAAGCTGTTCGCTCCCTGAGGGCATGTATCCCCTTGCGAACTCTACAGGTTCAGCTGTTGTGAACTATGTGCTTTCTGAAACCGCTACGAAGGGTGCAGATAAGGTCCTTATATGCGGCGGCAATGACTACACCCTCCCTCAGGCCATCGACATGGTGAAATACGGTACGGGAGTTGTTTCCAATGTTATGTACTTCGGCGCAGACACTGAAGTTCAGGATGAGGAATACAGAAATCTGATAAAGGAGACAAGTTCTGAAGAAGGCATACCGGAAGATCAGAATAGTATAAAAACGGAAAGAAAGATGAATACGGTAATCGACTCTATTCTGATCCCCAAATTCTCCATGGGGCGCGGTATGGCGGGAAAGACCCTGAAATTTTCTCTCAGTAAAGGCGGACGGGATAATCTTGAACGTGTAATGAAACTTGTTCAGGAAAATCATCTCCATCCGTCAGAATTCATAACCGAAAGATACATGGGAATCGAAAAGATCGAACAGGCCATATATGACATGAAGGACAGAAAAGCTATAAAGATAGCAGTTGAGATGAACTGATATTTTTGTATAATGTCATTTGTTTAAGAAGCAGAGTATGATACCATACGTTAATGTACGGATACGACCTGAACAGCATAGGAAAGTTGCGTTACGAGCTGCAAGTGAAGGGATAACTATAAATCAGTTTGTATCAAGAGCAATTGACGATGAGCTGACAATCCTTGAGGGTTAAAACATAAGTAGAAGAACAGAGGAAAACATTTTGAAAACAATCAGCATAGTAGTACCATGCTACAACGAGGAAGAGAACGTGGTGCCTCTTTACAGGGCCATCAGAGCCATGTTCGAGGAAAAACTGCCTCAGTACAAATATGAAATCATATATATAGACAATGATTCAAAGGACAGAACCAGAGAACTGGTGAGAGGACTCTGCACCGAAGACAAAGACGTAAAGGCCATCTTCAATGCAAAAAACTTCGGACAGTTCAACAGCCCTTACTACGGCATGCTCCAGTCAACGGGAGACGCCACCATGCTTATGGCGGCAGACTTCCAGGACCCGGTGGAGATGATCCCCGAGTTTGTGAAGGCCTGGGAAGAAGGCTATAAAATAGCCATCGGCGTAAAGACACGCTCACAGGAAAACCCGCTCATGTACTGGGTGAGGGGCATCTACTACAAAGTCATAAAGAAGATGTCATCCGTTGATCAGATTGCCCAGTTCACAGGCTTCGGCCTCTATGACAAGGCATTTATCAATGTCATGCGAAATCTCAACGACCCTACGCCTTTCCTCCGCGGAATCGTGGCAGAGCTTGGGTTCCGCCGGAAGGAAATACCATACACCCAGCCGCGCCGCCGGGCAGGCATAACCCACAACAACTGGTACTCCCTTTATGATGCAGCCATGCTGAGCTTCACCAGCTACACCAAGGTGGGCCTCAGAGTGGCGGTATTCTTCGGAGGAATCTGCAGCGCCATCAGTATGGCTATAGCGGTTATCTATCTCATCATGAAGCTCATCTGGTGGGACAGATTCCCGGCAGGTATGGCGCCCATGCTTATCGGCATGCTGTTCCTGGGCTCCATTCAGATCTTCTTCATCGGACTTTTGGGAGAGTACATCCTTTCCATCAACCAGAGAGTCATGAAGAGACCGCTGGTGGTTGAAGAAGAAAGGCTCAACTTTGGGGATGAACCGAAATACCGTGGTGTAAAGGACATGGAGAAAGTCGGAAGGAAAGAATGATGCGTTATAAAGTAGATGTTGCAGTACATAGAGAAGGAAAGATAACCTTCCTTGGCTGGGCATTCGGTAAAGATCCGGAAACACCGGTGAAGTACAGTGTTTTAGACGGGAATGGAAAACCGGTGGAAGGAACCGTGGTTGAGTCCGTGAGACGGGACGAGGTTGTGGAAGCCTTTTTCAAGGACTATGAAAAGGAGCACGGACCCATAAACAGGGAACTGGGCTTTGACATTAACACCCCCTATCAGAAGGGAGAGACCAGATATCTCGTTATCGAGGTGGACGGAAAGACCAAAAAAGTAAAGTTTGACGACGGTATACTTGAGGCCTTCAATTCCGTTGCCCACAAAAAAAGAGAGAAGCTCATGGCTTTGTTCCACTGGGAGACGGTGGAAGTGGCGTGGGACTATTTTAAGGACCACGGCTTCAGGGCTCTCTGGAAGAAGAGTCTTCACCGTCTGAAGGGCATACAGGAAGATTACGATTATAATGAGTGGTATAAAAAGGTAAAGGTAACGGAGGAAGAGCTGGAGAAGCAGCGTAACACCATTCTCCCGGTTCAGCCGAAGTTCTCCATAGTTATCCCTGTATACGCAACTCCCGAAAAGTTCCTGAGGAAGATGCTCTTATCCATCGCGAATCAGACCTACAGGAATTTTGAAGTCTGCGTGGCGGATGCCACACCCTACGAAAAGTACACAAAGGCTGAGGCTGCGGGAAAGCTCCCTAAGGAGGTTCTTCAGGAATTCAAGGATAAGGATCCAAGATTCAGATTCAAGGTACTGGATCAGAATCTCGGTATTTCTGACAATACCAATGCCGCCATCAATATGGCAGAGGGGGACTTCATCGTATTCGCAGACCATGATGATGAGCTGGAGACTGATGCGCTCTTCGAATGTGCAAGGACTGTAAATGAGCATCCCGACGCCGAGATGATCTATTCCGATGAGGATAAGATAGATTTTGAGGACACTTACTACTTTGAACCTCACTTCAAGAGTGATTTCAATCCGGACCTCCTTCGCTCGGTCAATTATGTGTGCCACCTTCTGGTACTTAAAAGAGAACTTCTCGATGCCATAGCCGAGACAGACGAGGACGGAAACAAAATCTACGAGAGAAAGGCTTATGACGGAGCTCAGGACCACGACCTTATTTTGAGAGCGGTGGAAAAAGCTCAGGAGATGGAAAAGGTGAAGACCGGGGGAGACCCCGAAAAGCTTTCGGAAGAAGACAGAAAGCTTCTCAGAGAGGGCCGATTCACAAGCTCCAACATCTGTCATATTCAGAAGTCACTCTATCATTGGAGATCACATCAGGCCTCCACTGCACAGCATCCGGAGGCAAAGCTTTATGCCTTCGATGCGGGAGCAAGAGCGGTCTACGATCACTGTAAGAGACTGGGGCTTCCGGTAAAGAAGGTGGAGAAGGGCATTACCTACGGCTTCTATCATACGGTTTATGAAAACACTCAGCCTCTCATATCCGTCATCATCCCGAACAAGGATCATACGGCGGACCTTGATAAGGCAATTCAGTCTCTTGCGGGATCCGGCTATAAGAACCTAGAGTTCATAGTGGTTGAGAACAATTCTGATCAGGAAGAGACCTGGAAGTACTATGCTGATATACAGAAACAGTACCCTGTTGACAGTTACATCGGGGAAACAGGAGAAGAGATAAAGAAGGCAGGACAGACAGAGCTGCCGGAATCTGCTGCGACTGCTGCCACTGACATCCACCTTGCCAAACCTACAGTACGGGTTGTGAAGTGGCAGGGTCCATTCAACTATTCAGCCATCAACAACTTCGGCGTGAAGTTCTCAAGAGGAGAGTATATCCTCTTCCTGAACAACGACATCGAGCTTATAGAGCCGGATTCCATAGACGAGATGATAGGCTATGTGCAGCGGGAGGATGTGGGTATCTGCGGAGCCAGACTCCTCTATCCGGATGAAGATATCCAGCATGCGGGAGTCATCATGGGGATGGGAGGCATCGCCGGTGCGGCATTTGTACGTACCCATGATGCGGAACTTTCCTATATGCACAGAGCCAAGTGCGTTCAGGACTATTCATGTGTGACCGCAGCCTGCCTTCTCACAAAGAGAAAGCTCTTTGATGAGGTGGGAGGCTATACGGAAGAGCTTGCTGTTGCTTTCAATGACGTTGATTTCTGCATGAAGATAAGAGCTCTCGGAAAGCTGGTGGTCTATAACCCCTACGCAAAGTTCTATCACTACGAATCAAAGTCCAGAGGCCTGGAGGATACACCGGAAAAGGTGGCCAGATTCAACAGCGAAATAGTGAAATTCGCAAAGCGCTGGCCTGAATGCCTGAGGTACGGAGACCCTTATTACAATCCGGCCCTTACCTTCATGAAGTCAAACTTCACACTGAAGAATCTTGACAAGGAAAAGGTAGGAGAACCCTTCAGGATGGATATTCTGAAGGATATAGTCTGAATTACTAGAAGAGGATGCTGAAAAAGCATCCTCTTTTTTGGCCTATTAAGAAAATTCTAATATCATTTTTATGGAAATTTTTAAAAACGGGAGTATACTTCCATTATGATTAAAGATAACCAACAATTTTTAAACCACTTTCATGTGGTTCTTGATGCGGTGGTCATCGCCGCAGCCTATGCTTTGGCATGGTACCTGCTCATAGCATCGCCCATTTTCCCGGAGGGACACGGTGTACTCCCGCCGGATGTATATTTCAGGGCTCTCATTCCGGTGGTTCCGGGATATATGATCCTGTATTGGGTGTTTCATCTGTACGAACCCAAACGGACCAGGACAAAAAGAAAAGAGTTCATAAATATAGTTGAGGCTAATGTTGTTGGCCTCATGATTTTTGCGTCCGTACTTTTCGCTTTCAGACGTTCGGGCTATTTTGCTAACTTCTCCACCAGGATGATCACAGCCTTCTGTGTATTCAACATCATTGCCACCACAGTAGAGAGATTCGGTATCAGATTTATCCTTACCAGGATGAGAAGAAAGGGCTTTAACCAGAAACACATCATGCTCGTGGGCTTTTCGGATGTTTCCGACCTGTTCATAGACGCCTGCCGCAGAAACCCCGACTGGGGTTATAAAATCTACGGAATAGTTGATGACATTGCAGAGACCGGCGCTTCCTGCAAAGGCGTAAAGGTAGTGGGAAAGATCAGGGATCTGGAAGAGATACTGGCAGGCAACACCATAGATGAGATAGCCATCACACTTCCCCTTGCGGCCTACGAAAAGCTGGGAGGCATAGTGGCGGTCTGCGAGAAATCCGGAGTACACACAAAGTTTATTCCCGATTACAACAACATCATACCGTCACGTCCGGTGACGGAAGATATGGACGGACTTCCGGTCATAAATATAAGAAACGTTCCCCTCACGGATCCTGTGAAGGCAGCAGCCAAGAGAACCATAGACATCATAGGCTCACTCTTCGGCATCATCATCTTCAGCCCCATCATGCTTACGGTGGCGGTACTCATCAAGCTTTCATCCCCGGGACCCATCATATTCAAACAGGAAAGAGTGGGACTTCACAACAAGCCCTTTATGATGTATAAATTCCGCTCCATGGTAGAGCAGAAGCCTGAGGACGAGAAGAAGGGCTGGACCACACCGGGAGACCCGAGAGTCACCAAGATAGGTAAATTCATAAGAAAAACATCCATAGATGAATTTCCCCAGTTCTTCAATGTATTTATGGGAAGCATGTCTCTGGTAGGACCGAGACCGGAGCGCACCCAGTTCGTGGAGATGTTCAGGGAAGAGATACCCCGCTACATGATAAAGCACCAGGTAAGACCCGGCATGACAGGCTGGGCTCAGATAAACGGTCTGAGAGGCGACACCTCCATCCATGAGCGTGTCAGATACGACATCTGGTATATAGAGAACTGGAGTATGGAGCTGGACATAAAAATCATGTTTTTGACCATATTTAAAGGATTTGTTAATAAAAATGCTTACTGATTCCGGGCTTCAGCAGATATTGTTTGCCGAATCGGTATATATGTGATAAAATGCCGATGTTTTGTAAGCTAAAGACATTTTTCTGTGCAAGAAAATGTGGAATTACCAGAACCCCGGAGTTCCTGCCGGAACCCCGCAGATAATGAGGATTGATAGATGGCATTAGATAATGGCAAGGAGACCAGACGTCCCCACTCCCAAGAGGATACGGACACCAGACGTCAAAGGGAACTTGAAGACAGGATAGTTAATGATAAGGACATGGGGGATAAGCTCATGGCGAATGCTGTGAGACCTCAGAGGATGATAAATGACCCGGAGCTTAGTGCTGAGCCGGTCAGGGGACATGCTCCCGAAAAACCGTCCTCCGATAGAATATCTTCCGATAGGACAACTTCAAAACCGGCTTCGTCTGAAAGGCTCTCTTCCGAAGGGACGCCCGGCAGAAGAGCTGCTTCTGAAGCTTCCTCCGGAAAAGGAAACGTAAACAGAGAACCTGTTCGTAAGGCGAAACCTTCGGTGATAACACTCAATGACACATCGGAAGTTGAACATGACATCGAATTCGCCAAAAAGATGCGTGACAAGAAAAAGAAAGCTGTCCGCACCAAGTACCTGCTCATGGCGGTTGTGGAAATACTGACACTTATCTGTATCTTCGGCTTCGGATCAGTTTACAGATACATGAACATGACCCAGGCTGTTGAATTCGACGTATCAAAGGTACAGAACAACAACATTGACATAACCCAGAAGCAGAAGATGTCAGGCTACTGGACAGTTGCGGTATTCGGCGTAGACTCCCGTGACGGAGGAGTCGGAAGAGGTGCCAATGCTGACGTTCAGATCATCTGCAACGTGGATATGGCCACAGGCGACGTAAAACTGGTATCGGTATACAGAGATACCTACCTTAAGACCGGATCCAGCAACAGATATGCGAAGATCAACGAAGCCTATGCCATAGGCGGACCTGAGCAGGCTGTTGCTGCCCTTAACAGCAATCTGGACCTTAACATCGAAAACTATGTGACCTTCAACTGGAAGGCAGTGGCGGATACCATCGACATGCTGGGTGGAGTTGACATCGATATCACGGATAAGGAATTCTACTATATGAATGCCTACATCCACGAGACTTCAGTGAAGGCCGGTATCAACGAGAAGAACCCGGCTGCCAACTATATAAAGAAGGCGGGTCCTCAGCACCTTACGGGTGTTCAGGCCGTTGCCTATGCAAGACTCAGATACATGGACAGTGACTTCGAAAGAACCAGACGTCAGAGAGAAGTCATTTCCCAGTGCCTTGACAATGCCAAGAAGGCTGACCTGGCAACGCTCACGTCCATCATAGATGCAGTGCTTCCTCAGGTGGCATTCAACATCGATGCAGGAGATATAGTAGAGCTTGCGAAGGGAATCTCGAGATACAACATCAAGGAGTCCGCAGGTTTCCCGAAGGATATCAAGGATCAGATGATGGGCAAGAAGGGAGACTGCGTAATCCCTGTAACCCTTGTTTCCAATGTAAAGTGGCTTCACAGCGTGCTCTTCGATGATGAGGACTATAAGGTATCAAATGCAGTAGAGACCTACTCTCAGAAGATTTCTGATGATTCAGGCTACTATGCGAGCCATAAGGATGAGACCTCAAGCTCAAAGAAGGAAAAGTATACAGAAGAGGAGACGGAGGAGTCGGATGACTCAGAGTCAGACGGCAGCAAGAAGACTGTAAAGGAAACTGATAAGGATGGTTACGTAATTGCCGGTACAGACGAGGACGGAAACACCATCTATCAGACCGATGCAGACGGAAACAAGGTGAAGTCTTCCGATAAGAATAAGACAAAATCCGAAAAGTCCGAAACCGAGGAAGGTGATGAGACTGACGAGGATGAGGATACAGAGGAAACCGAGGCAGAGACCGATGAGGACGGCAATGTCATAGAGACATCCAAATCCACAAAGGAATCAACAACAGAGCATGGTCCTGCCGCTGAGGAAACCATCGCGGATAAGGATAATAAGGAAACTAAGTCCTCTGATAAGGAGACAAAGTCATCGGATAAGGAAACTACAGCTTCAACAGATGAGACCAAAAAGTCCTCCGCAGAAGAAACTTCAGGAGCTGTGGTTGAACCGGGACTTATAGATGACGATGATGATGCGGGAGCCGGCCCAAGCGGAGGCAATACATCAACCTCTGATTCAGCGGGACCCGGATCTGTAACTACAGATACGACGGAAATTGAAGTCGGACCTGTTGTGGGACCTTCATAAGGGTTAGTAAAAAGCGATCACTCAAAAGATGAAAAACATCTGTGGGTGACCGCTTTTTAATTTATTAAGAAAAAGAATGGGAAGTTCTTAGGAAATTCTTATTTTTTGAAAGGGGGTTTCTTAATAAATGCGTAAGAATCTGAAATCTTTTAGTTATGTACTTAGAAGTGAGGCTATTGTAATATATTGACTGTAATCGAAATGGGATTTTTCATTATTCGTACATTCCCTTGGGGTTATTTGAGAAAAGACTTGAATAATCGTAGAGTCAGGGGTATAATCCCATCGTAATTGAGCTTATCAAAGCTCTAAACAAAAAAGGAGAGTGCATTTATTATGAAGAAGCAGACAAAGTTATTTTCAACTCTTTCAGCTGCAGCACTTCTTACTATCGGCGTTTCAGCTGTATCTATGGCTGCTGGTTGGGATAACTCAACTGGTGAGTGGAGATACCTTAACAACGATGGTACAGAGGTAACTGATGCTTGGAAGTCAGCAAACGGAAATTGGTTCTATCTTGGTTCTGATGGTGTTATGGCTACAAACCAGCTCATCGAGGACAACAATAACTCAACAACAAGATACTACTACGTTGACCAGTACGGCGCTATGGTTAAGAACACATGGAAGGCTGTTGCTAGAGACGACGGAGATGATGATATCGAGGCTGAGTACTGGTGGTACTATTTCGGTTCAGACGGAAAGGCTTACACAACAAAGAACGAGGGAGACCTCACAACAAGCAAGATCAAGACTATCGATGGCAAGAAGTACGCATTCGATGAAGAAGGTCATATGCTTTACGGATGGATTAAGGAAGACAGCCAGGATCAGAACGACAACGATGAAGAGGCTTGGAAGGATTCACTTTACTTCTTCAATGGCTGGAACGACGGTCATATGCAGACAGGCTGGCTCCAGATGACTGTTGAGGATGATGACGATACAAAGACTTACTGGTTCAACTTCGGTTCAGACGGTAAGAAGGTAGGCTACAATAAGGATTCAGACAAGGCTGGTAAAGCGAAGAAGAAGATCAATGGTGTATACTATCACTTCGCTGCTGACGGTCATATGCTTGAGGATTGGGCTGTAGGTACACGGTCTGTTGAGAATTCTACAGATGCATCAGCTTCTGAGGTAAAATACCTTAACGGCGACGGTTCTGAGAGAAGGAAAAAGTGGGTATGGGCAATTCCGGACGAGCACTCAGATAAGCTTTTAGACGGTGATGCTCTTAAGAAGGATTACGATGATGACGAGTATTCATGGTGGTACTTCGATAATAGTGGAAAGCTTGCCGCTGACGACATCAAGACTGTTAATGGTAGGAAGTATGCATTCGATAAGTATGGCCGTATGCTCTATGGTTTCGTGGCTAAGAATAAGGGTAAGTCTAGCAATGAGTATGGTACAATCGTAGATCTTAAGAAACCAAGCGACTACGAGAGAGATAAGTATCTTGCAGGTACATGGCAGCTTGCAGATGGAGATTTCGGCGCAGAGCTTGCATACAAGAAGAATTCTGCTGGCGAGGATGTTCCTAACTATGAAATCTACTTCTTCTCAAATGATGAGGAGAAGGATGGCTCTATGAAGAAGGGCTATCAGACTCTTGCTATGGAAGATACAACAGCTCAGTTCTACTTCAACACAGGTTCAGGTGTTGCTGAGAACGGTTACGTATCAAAGATCAGCAAGTATTGCTTCAACGGTATGGTTCTTGCTCCAACAGTTGATGATGAGTCTAACTATGCCGGTGTAGTTATTGATCCAAGTAAGGGAATCAAGAGCAAGCAGCAGAATCTTCAGAACGCTCTTGTGTTCGGTGAGGATATTCCTAAGGCTAAATCTGGTGAGGCTGCAATTCTCGTAAACAAGTCAGGTTCTGTAGTTAAGAACAAGGCTAAGCTTAAGGACACTAACGATGGTTACTACATCGTAAACAAGGATGGTGTAATTCTTAAGTACTTCCCTAACGAAGATGATTACAACACCTACGTTGAGTACACAGATAAGAACGAAAGCACAAAGAAGATCAGCATCAACTCAACTATGCTTAAGTGCACAACAACAGCACAGCTTGATAAACTGGTTGCAAAAGCTAAAAATGAAAAGCTTGGCAACAAGTAATCACTGCCTAAGTGAATGCCAAAAGACTCGAGGGAAACCTCGAGTCTTTTTTTAGTGTTAAATAATTGTGAAAACAATAGAAAAATAAGCTGGTAGGGTTATATAATAGTAGAAAACTTTGAAGGAACCGGGATTACGAGGTATGGGAAAATACAAGACTACAGAAAACAAAAGCATAAATCAGGGAAACTTAAAAAGTGAAACCCGAATAAATAAACTATTCAGAAAAATCAGCAGTTGTCTCATGGAGTTATATGTATTGTTTTATCTTTGCATTTTTCCATTAAGCATGCGTGATAAGTACTTTGACATTCTGAGCTTTAGATTTGAACTTTTCTGGAAACCTACACTGGCATACATAGTGATTTTTGTCTTTTTGGGATTCCTGTATCTTATGTGTGATGCCCTTTACAATGGTGGAGGAATAAGAAAACGCTTTTTTGAGAAAACTAAAGAAAACCATAGTTTACTCAAGGCTTTGAATTTAAGAGGAACAGATTATGCCATTATACTGATGCTGATGATATTTTCTCTTTCCACTGCCCTTGCAGAGTACCCTTATGAAGCTTTCTGGGGTGACAGAGGGAGATACCAGGGGCTTTTGATATGGCTTATGTTTTTTGCAGCCTACTGGCTCATAACAAGATTCTATAAATTTAAAAAGTGGCATATATGGGCATACATGAGTTTTGCCTCAGCGGTGTGTTTATGGGGAATCTGTAATTTCTTTTTAAAGACCTTTGGTATGTTTGAGAATGCAGATAACATCCACATGTACACCTTTGTTTCTTCAATAGGAAACATAAACACCTATACGAACTTTACGGGGATATTCTGCGGTGTTGCAGTAGGAATGTTCATAAGAAGTAAAGGCTTTATACCAGAGCTTCTTTCGCTTTTGGCTGTGATAATAGTGAGTTTCGCCCAAATAATGGGAATAAGCGATAATACAGTGCTTTCTGCAGGGATAGTTTTTGCTATAGCCCCTCTTGTGCTTTGTGAGAATTACAGGCAGGTGGCTAAGCACTTCACGGCACTTTCATTGTATCTTGGCATCATGAAGATAACATCTGTCATAACAAAAAAAGGTATACACACTATGAATGACCTGGATCCGAGCCCTCAGATAACTTTGGCAGGAAAAGACTTTTTTATCTATATAATTACAGCAGCAGTGGTACTGACACTGGTATTTGTAATAATAGCTTTTAGGGAGAAATTATCGAAAAGCAATAGAATTCTCATCTTTAAAAGAATCTGGACAGCTTTTTTATGCATGGGTATCCTTTCGGTGATCATTATACTGATACTTGCCAACAAGGGATGGAATGCAGAGCTGTGGGCACCCTATAGAAACTTCCTGATATTTGATGATTACTGGGGTACCGGACGAGGCCTTAACTGGAGACTGGGGATGGAGTACTGGCGGAATGATGCAACACTCCTTATGAAGCTTTTTGGTTATGGTCCGGATACTTACTACATCATAACCATGGACAGATTTATAAATATCATGCAGGATGCAGGATACGGAATGTTTGACAGT
>DFGZ01000211.1 GCA_002371295.1 Oribacterium sp. UBA3737
GTATACAAAAAAGACTGAACAAAAATCGGAAGCGCATAGATACTAGAGCCTTTGACCTTGCTATGAGTAATATGATGCACTATTTTGATGAAATGGGTGTTAAGTAGACCTGAATGACAAAATGTGGTAATATACAGCATAGATATTGAAAAAAGGTTAGCCGTAAGAATAATGAAAACAGCATATTGCGGAGGTTAAGACCATGAAAATAAAAAAATGTATCATCTCGGCTATTGCATGTATGGCACTGGTTTTGTCAATGGCAGGCTGCGGTGGTGCGGGAGGCAGCGCCCCGGCAAGCGGAGGCGCCGACACCGTAGTGGGAGCAGTCTCAGATAAGAAGAGCCTTAAGATTGCCATACTTACTTCACTTTCCGGAGTTGATGACGGCTCCTTCAACGAGGACAATTACAATGGGATACTCAGCTTCATAGAAGAGAATCCCGGTTCCGAGGTAACGAACGTACGTGAGAATACGGGAGATGCTGCTGCCTGTATTAAGGCTCTTGAGAATGTGGTCGCAGATTATGATGTATTTGTATGTGACGGCTTCCAGTTTGCCGGTATCGCAGAGGTGGCAGAGGACAATCCTGAAAAAAAGTTCATTCTGGTGGATACGGTCCCAACGGATGCGGACGGCAACGAAATAGAAAAGGACAATATATATTCCATGACCTTCAAAGAGCAGGAAGGAGGTTTCCTCTCCGGTATGGCAGCAGCCCTTTCCTCTACTACAAAAAAAGTTGCGGTTGTGAATGGTATAGCTTTCCCTACTAACGTCAGCTATCAGTATGGCTTTATGTCCGGAGTAAACTACTGCAATAGGCATTACGGTACAGGTGTCGAAATAGTCGAGCTTCCCTCCTATGCCGGTACCGATGTTACCGGAGCCGATGTAGGCGGCAATTATGTGGGTTCTTTTGATGATCCCGCCAATGGCAAGGTCGTAGGCGATGCCCTTATCAAGGAGGGCTGCGATATCATCTTCGTGGCTGCCGGAGCTTCCGGTCACGGAGTTTTCACCGCTGCTAAGGAAAGCCCTGAAAAGGTTTATGTGATCGGCTGTGATACTGATCAGTACAAGGACGGTGCCAATGGAAGCGATAATATTGTCCTTACCTCATGTCTCAAGATCATGGGTGAAAATGACAAGAGGGTTCTGAAGACTGTTCTTGACGGATCCTTCAAGGGCGGCAATTATGTACTTGGAGTCGATTCGGATTCCATAAGTTATGTGAGCGATCCTTCGAGCTGCCAGCTCAGTGAGGATGCGATCACCAAAATAGATAAGGCGTATGATCTTATCAAAAATGGAACCATAGTTCCCGCTGCTGCCTTCAATAACCTTACACCGGATAACTTTACCGGTATAGATGCGGAGTGATGTCATGAAATACAAGGCGGACGGTTTTAGGCCGCCGCCTTTTTTTCTATTGCTTGTACGGAGATAGGAGGAAAAGGAAATCAGTATGGAGGATTCCGGATTCATTGTCGAAATGAAACATATCACCAAGCGATTTCCGGGCATCATTGCCAACAATGATGTTTCACTGAGCATAAGGAAGGGTGAGATATTTGCTCTTTTAGGCGAGAACGGAGCCGGAAAATCGACGATAATGAGCGTACTGTTCGGAATGTATGAACCGGACGAGGGTGAGATTTTTATCAAAGGGAAAAAGGTCAGCATCAAGTCTCCGCGCCACGCCACACAGCTCGGTATCGGAATGGTGCATCAGCACTTTAAGCTCGTATCAAATTATACTGTGACCGAAAACATCATACTCGGCTCAGAACCCCAGAATAAGCTGGGAGGCTTCATCCCACGAGTGGACATCAATAAGGCTGATGCGGATATTGCCGGGCTTTCTCGGAAATATGGTCTTAAAGTAGATCCGCAGTCCGTGATAAGCGATCTGAATGTTTCGACCCAGCAGCGCGTTGAAATACTCAAGATGCTCTACAGAGATGCCGAGATCCTTATCTTTGATGAGCCCACGGCAGTACTCACTCCCCAGGAGATAGAATATCTTCTTGATATCATCAGAAAGCTGAGAGAGGGCGGCAAGACAGTGATAATCATCACACACAAGCTTGAAGAGATAAAGGCCATCGCCGACAGATGCGCGATTCTCAACAGAGGCAGGCTTATCGACATCAGGAATGTCGCCGAAACGACAGCCTCCGAGATGGCGCGTCTCATGGTGGGACATGAGGTTTCTTTTACGGTTGACAAAAAAGAACCCGTTTTCGGAGATGTTGTGCTGAAGGTGGACAATCTCACCGTGAGGAACAAAGCCGGATACGATACAGTAAAGAATGTATCCTTTGAGGTGCATTCGGGAGAGATATTTGCAGTGGCGGGGGTATCCGGCAACGGACAGAATGAACTTGTGGATGCAATAGCCGGACTTGTGAAATGCTCAGAAGGCAGGATAATCCTTAATGACGTTGATATCACGGATCATTCAATCCGCCGGCGTATCGAGGAAGGCATAGCATATATCCCGGAGGATCGTCATAATGTGGGGCTGGTTCTGGGCTTTATGTTGAAGGACAATCTGGTATTAAAAAATTACTATGATGAAGTTTTTTCCCAAAGGGGAATAATAAACGAAAGTGCCCTTATTGATAACGGCTCCAGACTCATCGAAAAATATGACATAAGGAGCAGCAGGGGCAATACTACCATTGTAAGCTCCATGTCCGGAGGAAATCAGCAGAAAGCCATCATCGCCCGGGAAATAGAGATGAAAGGAAAGCTAATCATCTTCATGCAGCCAACCAGAGGTCTTGATGTGGGAGCAATATCAAATATACACAAACAGATAGTTGCGGAGCGAGACAGGGGTGCGGCTGTACTTCTCGTATCCCTTGAGCTGGATGAGGTCATGAATCTGGCGGATACCATCGGTGTCATATTCGATGGCTCAATAACCCGGATTGCCAAGTCATCTGAGCTTTCAATGAACGAAGTAGGAGAGTACATGGCAGGAGTCGGAAAGGCAGAGCGTGATGAAAAAAATAATGGTTAAGCTCCTCGGAAAAGAGAAGCTGCAGATGTTCAGGATATCTTTGTTTGCTGTACTGATGAGTTTTATCGTCGGCGCCGTGATCCTGATCCTGATCGGAAAGAATCCTTTTATGGCATATGCGAACTTTTTTCAGGGGTCGGGCTTTCTCCCCAAGGGGAATTATGCCGGACGTCAGAATATGTTCACTGACCTCATGAGCTTTCTGGACGCACTGACACCGATGATCTTTGCGTCGCTGTCAGTTGCCGTGGCCATGAAATGCGGTCTTTTCAATATCTGTGTATCGGGAATGATGCTTGCTGCAGGCTTTCTGGCGAGCGTTATCGTAGGTATGTCGGATATGCCTGCACCCGTTGCGAAACCGTTTGTCATAATCATCGGGATTGTTGCCGGTGGAGTCATAGGAGGATTTATCGGCTGGCTTAAGTACAGATTCAATATAAATGAAGTGGTTTCGTCCATAATGCTGAATTATATACTCATGTATATCACCACTTTCTTTATCAATACCTTCTTTGTCGATCCGACGTCGAGACAGAGTAAGCTGATAAGTGAGGCATCCCGTCTTACACTTGTAGGGGTAAGGACAGAGACACTCAAAATGGATATCCCTCTCGCCTTTCCTCTGGCAATCGTTACAGGTGTATTTATTAAGTTCTTTGTGGACAGGACTACGATGGGCTATGAGATTAGGGCTGTAGGCATGAGCCGCAAGGCAGCGGAATACGCCGGTATCAGTGTGCGGAGCAGTATGATAAAGACTCTGATGATATCTGGTGCACTTGCAGGTCTTGCAGGAGTTTCGTATTTTTGCGGATACACTGGCTCTATCAGGCCCGGGGTCGTGCCGGGTATGGGCTTTAATGCGATAGCGGTAGCGCTTCTCGGAAACAGCGATGCCATAGGATGTATTTTTGCATCCTTCCTCATTACTGTGATATCAAAGGGATCAATCTATCTTTCCAGCCAGCAGGGTGTTGATATAGAGATTGCGGATCTCATTACTGCCGTGATCCTTATTTTTGCCTCATGCGGCGAATTAATCAGGAGATATGTGGCAAAGGCATCGGCTGAGATGGAGCTGGTCGAAAAGGAGAGTGAAGCGTGATAGATACGATAATAATAGACGGACTGGCGTTTGCCCTGCCCATGTTCATCATGGCGGTGGGCGGCATTTTCAGTGAAAAAAGCGGAATAACAAATCTGGCTCTTGAAGGACTTCAGGGTTTTGGTGCCTTTGTGGGATCCCTTGTAGCTGTGCTGCTCGCATCAAGTGCTCTCGCCGGGACAGGTGCTCCGTACCATATATCCTTCCTGATGGCTTTTATCGGAGGCATGCTCTATTCGCTGGTACATGTTCTGCTATGCGTCAGGTTCAAGGCTAATCAGATAATCAGCGGTGTCGTGGTAAATATCATGGCCACTGCGCTGACGAGTTTTCTTACAAAGAGGATAAACGAGGTTCTGTTCATGCAGAAGTCAGACAGTTTTGTTCTTGAAACAAGCCTCAGATTTACGGTTCCGGGATTATCCCGGATTCCGGTACTCGGAGCTGTATTTACCAATATGTATCCTTTTGAGGTGCTGATCGTCATAGTTGCAGCCATTTCCTGGTATGTACTCTATAAGACACCCTACGGAATGCATTTGAGAGCCTGCGGCGACAATCCCCATGCGGCCGATGCGGCCGGGATTGATGTCGACCGTGTGCGTATCATAGCTATAATGATTTCTGGAGGTCTGTCAGCCATCGGCGGCATGAGTTATGCTTATTCCATTTCGGCGAGATTTTCCCCGAGTATTTATCTTGGCTATGGCTATCTGGCTATCGCAGCGCTCATTTTCGGTAACTGGTCAATCCTTCCTACCTTCAGTGCATGTCTGTTATTTGGCTTTGCCAGAAGCGCGGGTCAAGTAATCATACAAAAGCTGGGGATGCCCTCCTCGTACAATGACCTGGTAAGGATACTGCCTTATCTGCTCACACTTATCCTGCTGGTATTCTTCAGCAAAAAGACAGTCAGTCCCAGAGCCCTCGGAGAGATATATGACAAGGGCAAGAGATGACGGTATCCGGTAATGATTTTAATGTTACAATTCAGCGCCAGACAATTTATGGTGTACATGCCGGATCATATGATCCATCTTAAGCACTTTTATGGAATATTGTTACCGGATTCGGTTCAAACCCATTTATAAAGACTGTCAAATCAATCTATATTAAACCTGTAAATCTTTATTTTATATCAGGTTTCAACATGAGATTTTTGACTTTCCAACCCTATGACTGGCGTGAAACAACCGTCGATAAAGCTATAAGCAGATTCTTGTAGATAAAAACAGTATCAGGGAACAGGTCATATTCCAGGATAAGCTTTGGGAGTTTAACCGGCTGAAACCATCTGATCGTGATAAGGAATATTTCTATAAAGATGAGAAGATTGACTGGGAAAACCTTTAAATGTAATGCTTCCATAGCCAATTAGATTTGCGTCTGTATGTCAGAATAAACAGTGAAAAGCATGGGTTTTGTGAGAGACTAAGGGGGATCCTGTCAGAATATGGCATCAGCTGCATGTTTGAAAGGAATAAAAGAAAAGTGAGAACAAAAGCAGCAATTTTTGACATTGACGGAACGCTGTACGATTATGATATAGCAAATGAAATAGCCGTGAAGGCACTTTCTGAATATATGTCTGAAAATTTCGGCTGGGATCAACGGACTTTTCAGGAAGAGAACCGGCGTATGATGTTAAAACTCCATCATGGTATGGGTGATGTGGCAGCTACTCATAACCGGCTGATCCGTTATCAGAATATTCTGGAGGAGCACCGGATGCCTCTTTTTCCTCATGCAATGAATATGTATAAACTGTATTGGGGAACCCTTCTTGATTCGCTTAAACCTTTCCCTGACATAGATAAGACATTTCATGAGCTTAAACGGCTGGGAATAAGAATCGGTATAGGTTCAAATATGACAGCTCTGGTTCAATATCTGAAGCTGGAAAGATTGGATCTTCTCAGATACGTTGACTTTATCGTTACAAGCGAAGAAGCATGTGCGGAAAAGCCGGATCGGAAATTGTTTGAACTCTGCATAAAGAAAGCAGAAGCTGAACCGGACGAATGTTTATTTATCGGAGACAGCTATAAAAATGATTATTGCGGCGCAAAGGATGCAGGGATGAGAGCCTTATGGTTTGTGCCGCAGGAAAAACAGATAAATATGTCCATCCCTGAAGAGGCTTTGACTGATCAGATCAAAACCTTCCCGGAGATTTTGGAAAGGCTCAAGATGCTCACCTGATCTAAAGTCATATATAATAATGTCAAGATACAAAAGATGTTGAAGAGTAAATTTCAGTAATCAGGGGAGCCGAAGGGAAGTATGAATGAGAACAGATCACCACTTAGGATTTATTGCAAAAGCTGTGGGGCACCGGCCAATTTCGACATCGTAAACCAGACCTACAGATGTCCGAACTGTGGGATGACCACAGGAATTGAAGAAGCCTACGATTCGGTTTATAAGTGGAAAGAACTAAATAAAAACAGTATAAAGATACGGGCTTCCGGTGACAAAATAGAGAAGTGTACCTGTTCTGCCTGTGGAGCCATAGTCATATTTGGTGAAGGGGAAGCTTCTGAGAAATGCATTTTCTGCAGCAGTAAACTTGTGAGATCGGAACTCACGGATTCATCCCAGATGCCGAACCTTATCATTCCTTTTGTCATAACGCCTGAGGAAGCAAAAAAGAGAATGCTGGACTGGGGGCATAAACATTCGAACACCCCTGAAGGTAAGGCTGTGGTTTCATCCATGGGGCAGTTCCACGGATCATATCTTCCCTACAGGGTGGCAAAGGGACCTGTTTACGCAGAAGTTCTGAGGGACGGAAATGACAGAAGATATGAGTGCGGCGGATACCTTGACGGAACAGCAGTCAATACTTCGAAGCAGTTTGACAATCTGGTGATGAACGAGATGGAGCCCTTTGACTGGTCAGCGGCAAGACCCTTTGAATTCGGGCTCATCGCCGGCATGCCCGTCAAGCTCAATGATTCTCCGGATAAAGTGATAAACCAGAGAATCGAGGAAGAGGTTACAGAAGATTT
>DFGZ01000230.1 GCA_002371295.1 Oribacterium sp. UBA3737
AAGTCTTTCCGGAGGGGTTCAAACTAAAAATTGATCCTACTTAATTTACAACCTTGAATTCCTCCGACCTATAAAACGTCATCTCATTAGCCGGATCACTCCCTGCATATTGGACAGCCTCTACTTTATGCATTCCTTCAGAGACCTCCCATTGCTCCACGAGCATTAATGAGGACTGATAGCCTGCTCCTGCCTGAACTCGGTCCATCTCATATCCATCAAGATAGACGAAAGTCTGAATGCTTCCATCCATGTCCCAAAGTTCATAGTCTACATAGGCAAACGGATATGAATCCATACTCGGATAGACTACTATTTCATCGCCATTTTCACTTGTTCCACTTGCGTTACGAATAAAGAATCTGCCATCACCTGTATCCTGGTAGTCACCTTCCGGAAGATCACGTTCAATATCAGCTGCTTCTTCATTGTTTTCGGTTACAACCGATTCAATCGATTTAGCTGATTCCGATGCTGCATCATCAGAACTATCCGTCTTTGACTCCACAACGCTTGTTGTACCTGATGCTTCCGTATTCGCTGTTTTATTTTCTTCCGGCGAGATGGAAGACCCACCACATGCGAATAACGCAAAACTTAAAATCCCGATAGTAATAGCCGTCATAATTCTTTTTTTCATGATTACAGTTGACCTCCTTATTCCTTTACCACTGATTCGCATAGCACTCAATACTAGCTACTTCTCCATCAATATACGCAGAGGTGGAGAATGGTGTCGTACTGTTAGCCTTTACATCCGATACGTAAGTATTCTCAACACCGATAAGTTCGCCAGCTGCGTTTCTGCAGATTGCAACTAAAGTCACCTGATCCAAATCATAATCATTAGGATTATTTATCTCACCAAGTATGTTGTCGGATGAAAGATTGGCATTTACTACTTCGAGCGGCTTATACTCCTGCATCCCTCCAGCATTTTTGAGATTATAGTCTTCCACTGCAAGCGGTTCAAATTCAACATTTTCGGGCATTGAACCAACTTCAAATGCCTGTGTACCGAACACAAAGTCCTGACCCGGATAAATAACACTGAGGTACTGTTCTGTCGTTCCCAGCAGGCCACCATTTGCATCACGCGCTGTAATTCTGAATCCCGGCAGGTTCACAGCAATCTCCTCATTGGGATTATGGAGAACAACATAATAATACAGCCACTTTCCATTTTTCAGACACCATCCGGAGTCTTTGACCTCTAAATCTTTAAAATCGACCTGTGAAGCTTTTACGGATGTGAAGGCAGATTCCGGAATCTTTGAGACATCCCAGTCACCTCTGATAAGGCTGACAGTGCCTTTTTTACCCTGAATAGTAATCGGATAAGTGATCTTTCCAGATTGGTACTTGAACTCTTTCGTCTCATCGCTGGAAGACAGCAGAGCATTTCCACCGAAAGTATTCTCAGAGACCCACGAATACTCTTCTACGTTATCCTGAGGCGCTTCATATGTCCCTACCCAATATATCTGCGGACCATCAAAATTTTCCATAATAAAGAATACACCTATCCGCCCGTCTTCCCTGATTGTTGCAGCCATGTAGTTTGATGCTTCTGCGTTTTCCTGGATCCATTGACCGGTCAAATCCAGTGGTTCAACTGATTCCGTCTCGGCTGGCGGTTCTTCCTTGACCGAATCGGAAACGCTCTCTGCCTTAGACGTAGTTTCTGCGGCAGAAGTGTTCTGAGAACTTACATTTGCTGCTGATCCAGAGGAAGATCCACATCCAACAAGAGCAGCCCCAATTAAAACTGCCAACAGAATCGATAATTTTGCCTTCATAATCAATCCCTCCTTATTTTGTTAATCCATGTGCAAAATTAACTTTATGCAACTCACTTTTTCATACTCTTTCCCTGCTCCGATGCGCAAAAGAGTTGTCCTTTTTACAGGACCCCTTGAAGTACCTCCTGTTTTTATTTTCCTATAGTATGCAAAAGTGGATGTCCGCAGGTACGGACATCCCACTTTTTTCTTTGACGTATTACACCATTATCGACCGTAATGTGAATTTTTCTCCAATCACCCAATCTCCCACACCACCGTCACCGTATCCGACACCTCTATATCATCCGGTTCAATATCCATATCATAGCTGCCCTTTGCTGCCATCGGTGCCATACGCGCCTCCATCATCAGATCATTCCGCATCGGACTGACTTCAAAATTGATCTCTCCCCAGGAGTAATCAATGCTCTGTATATCTTTCAGCGCAACTCCGGCCGCACCTGCCAACACTTCAGCTTTTTCCATTGCGTCTCTGACTGCCTTGCCAAGAAGCGTATTCTTCGCTGCTTCCGGGTCCTTCACCGTATAGGCGATACGGAATTCAGGGTTAAGCGGGCATTCTGCGAGCGCGTAGAGAATCTTTCCCAGTCGCTTGTTGTCCGATTCAAATTCCAGCTTTAAGAGATGCCGGAACTTAAAGCCCGCAAATCGCTGCTTGTATTCACCCTTTTCCTTGTAGGTTTCATACTCGGTATCGACTCCGAAGTTCAGCGTTTTGAGATTTGTCCGCTCAAATCCAAATGCGGACAGGAGGTCCCTAAGTTGTTCGGTATCCTCGCTTGAGCGGCGCAGTGCCTCGCTGTAATCCTTATATAATCCTTCAAGTGTGATGATGATGCGTGTCATATCGGGGCGGACCTTTAACTGCCCTCTGCCGGTCACCCGGATCGTTCTCATATTACTCATTGTCTTTACCCTCCTTTTTGATAGTTCAAGTATAGTGCATACAAAAATGGAGGTGGTCGTTTGTCGGGCGACAAATGAACCACCTCAAAAACTAATAATAAAAACTTCTTGCAGAGTATTATCGGGTTCTACGCTCTTTTTTCACGCAAATGTATGTCGCTCCACATAAAGCATCTCGCCTTCTTCTGAATTTCTGACCTTACACTTCATCTTATCAGAGTTTTTGGTCTTGCTATCTCGCAGGCTCTCCATAGAGGATTGGTCCAGCTGACATTCTGTCATATTTGCTCCATAAAAGAACGCATCCTTAAAGTCACATTGTACGAATGTGCACGAGTGAAAACTGCCTTTTAAGATGTCCGCATCATTGAAGTGGCAGTTTATAAACCTGCAGTCTGTATACGCAGACCGGTTCATAACGCTTTTCTCCAAATGGCACTCAAAGAAATCACAGTGTGTTACCTTCACGTCATTGAGCATTCCAGCTTTTAGTTCGCAATGGTCAAAAGAACTGTTTTTTATTGACAAGCTTCTAAAATCCGCCTCGTTCATCCCACTACGGAAGAACACACATCCTTCCATATCATGTAATTTTATTCTGGGTGGAAGAATGATATTTTCAAAATAGGAATGTTCAGCATCAAAAAAGTTGGGAGTTAGGAATTTGCCACCTTTCATCTCGACCATTTTTAGTCCGCATTCACCAATTTCTGCACATGTAAAATTGCAGTTTTCCAGAAAAGAGTTGGAAAAAAGAACTTGTGATAAATCCGATTGAGTAAAATCCACATTATGCAGAACAGCGTTTCCGAAGAATGTCTCAAATACATAGTTTTGGGAAAATGAAACATCGTTCATCATGACAGTATAGAATATGCTTCTGCTCACACGTGCATTCCTGAAATCAAAACCGCTCCAGTTGCAAAACGATGAAAATGTCAGCTCGCTTCTAGAATTAACAGATGTTCCGAGCTTTGTTTCCCGCAGAGGCAGATTAATGCCCCGAATTCCCGTCGTAAACAATTCACCCCAGTCAATCAGGAGCTCAGACTGCTCCCACTCCTCCTTCTCCTTATTGTCGATCCAGAACACAGGCTCATCTGTTATACCTGAGCCAATCAGTATAACCTTAAGAAGCAGCGCTGTATTGATAAAGGCACGCTTTGCGGCGGCATAAGTAAACATTTCTCTTCTGCCGGAAAAATCATAATTTTCTTGTGTCGAAAAATCGCCATGGACAGCCGCACTAATAATATCTGCGTAATTTTTCCTTACTTTTTCAGCAGAGAGCCCTCTCTCCCCAGTATCTTTACCACAAAAGTACTGAAGTCTCAGGTACAGAAAACGATAGGTCTGTTCCCATGTCGTACCTGCAATATATCCGTGATACAGCAGCTGGTTTGCTGTCGCAAGGAACGCGGTTACATAGTCGTCTCCCTCATAAACATCGATTTTCTGAAGCTCCCTGTAAATATATTCACTGAAAAAGAAATCGCGGATATCATTATGATAAAATTCAAGTGCTCCATCTTTAGTATCTTTCTTCCAATAAGCACAAAGAACGCATGCGTTTCGGATCAGTTCTCTTGAATGACCTGAAAGAGAATTTCTCTCAGTTCCAAAGTATTCTGAAGCTCGGAAAAGGTCTGAATCACTTGAGGATATGATCCTGTCGACGATTCTGTCTAATTCAGGCGACGTGATATAATACCTTTCCTCTTCGGAATTTCTGAACATTGCAAACGCAATCTCCCCCACAAGCGTATATATCTTCTCCCCATGTTCAGAGCCCAGAATTGGATGAGCGACTTCGTCTCTGAGATTCTCATTGTATCTTGTCTGGATAATGGCATTATGAAATATTTCATGAAAGAGCGCCCATTGGTTCTTCTTTATGTCGTCCCGTATTTTACAGGCAACCAGCAAGTAGAGGGCAAGAGGTGTATCGGCAACACCACCTGCATCATGGCCGCTGAGGTTCAGAATGTAATTTTTAGTCTCGTCAGCAACCTTCTCACCGGTATTAATATACTTTGTCAGCCAGCGTTTTCTTCTGGTTTTGTCAAAGTGCTCTATAATGACATGTTGAAATCCAATTTCACTCTGCTCGAATATATTAACATGGATAAATTTCGGTCGACTTGTACATATGATTTTATGGTTTTTGAAAGCCTTCCTGAAATCCAGGAGGAACTGTTCAATAGTCTGTACGGAGACTCTTGCGACCATGTTAATTTCGTCCGCACCATCAAGCACAAACACTGCATTTTTATAATCCTCATCAAATCTCTTTCTGTCGTTGATCCTGAGATGATCCAGAATGCATTTTTCAGCTGAATTGCCAAGATTATCCCGAGTGAGCTCCCTGAGTCTTATACAGATCATCTTTCTATCACAAAAAATTGCATTCCCGACACGATCCTGCTCTTTATAATGATAACACAGCCATGAAACGAGACTCGTTTTTCCAACCGCTGCATCCCCGTCTATGAACAGAAACCGATCCTTTTCATGTCCCCAGATAAAATCACTAAGGAGCGTGACCGTCTCAGATTCAGTATCCGGAAGCATGTCCACAGCATGTTCCTCATCACCCGATTGTATCTGGGCTCCGCTGCCTTCCATGCCGAAAATGTCCGTACCCGCAGTCATATAGTTCGGATCTACATAGAGGTTTCGCAGAGTTACATTTTCTTTATTTGCAGAATATGTATGAAGAAATAGAGGTCTCGTGAAATTATCATAGTATTCCTGGATAATATCCTGAACCGCATCAGCAGGTTTCGGCGGGTCAAAACGCATGTTAAATAGATTGCTGTTCCTCCGCATAAACTTATCCAGACGATCAATTACCCCTGTATCATAGACTTCTGACAGATAATCAACTTTATGGACGAGGTCATCCATGCAGATAATGTCCTCTGCTTGATTAAACGATACGTATGACGGCACCTGATACCCTCCGCCACTGCGTCCCTTATAGGCCTTCACCTTGTCCAGTTTGTCTCCTCTTGTGAGGAACATAAACTTGACCCTATAATTAGTAAAATCAATATACGCATCATATTCTTTCTGAAGATTTTCCAGTTTTTCACTATCAGAAAGGCTCAGGACGGCCGCTCTTTTCAGCTTTTCTATTTCTTTTCGGACCTCCTCCTTTTGCTCCGGTATGCTTCCGATAGTTTCAAAGGTATGCTTGATTTTTTCAGGCCTTGCCGAAGCTGATACCTGTACAAGCAGTTTGCTTTTCGTGTCCATCAGATCATATCCTGCGATATTCTTCCTGATTTTATTGGCATTCACCAACGAATAGTCAAACAAAATATTTAGGAGATCACAAAAAAAGTTCTCGGAAGCGATATGTATGTCGTGAAAATTCTCCTTGTCATTATAATAGAGATAATTATCCAACGTGCTTATCCCATATTTGAATCTCTCTGAACGTTCTTCACGCTGTAACATGCTCTATGCTCCCTCTATTATTAATATCAATTGATCTGCCAACTTCTATTCCAAAATGATACCATAGTGGGAAAGCCCTATCAATGACAGCCTTCTCTCTTCATTCTTTTCATTCTTTTCTTCTCGCTGGGCCTTAAGTTCCACAACGCATTTGATTAATGTGGCAAGTTGTAACATAATAGCCTTTAACCAACGGCCAATTAAGCACCACGCCTCCTTAATTTATAAGACATGGTGCTTATTCTATCATAAAAGTCTATTTCCGCCTTGCCATAGCTTTAAAGAAAACGAGTGATAGCAATGACATCATCGTTGTCCCCGTTTAATCACCCAGATTGTACTCATATTATTCATCGTCTTCGCCCTCCACCTGAATACTGGACTCCATATTTGCAATAACCTCAAACATCTCTCTTGGCACCACAAACGGCTCAGTGAAAGCATTGATCACAATTCCCTTCACATTCCTCTCATTGTTACGCGCCAGTACAGCCGCCTCAAGGAAG
>DFGZ01000257.1 GCA_002371295.1 Oribacterium sp. UBA3737
GTTTTATAACAGAAATACAGGCAAGTCAGTCCGGCTTGTACAGAAAAACTCCGAATATGAACGAACAAGGGATGAAGCGTTTCTGTTCTATTCCTCCTGCAGCAATGAGGAGATGTTTGATGTGAAGGAAACTGCTATCGAATTACCTGAAGAGGCAAAGATTTTCGAGTCGTATGCATGTGAATGCTGCGGCGAAAAAACAGGAGCGAACTGGATCCGGATTCTTGACGGAAAAAAGGTATGTCTGGACTGCCGGAAAGATTATGACAGGTTAAATATATAGAAAGGAGAATGCAATATGGATATGCGAGAGAAACTGATGGAGCTCCATTCAAAGGGATATAACTGCGGGCAGATAATATGCGCGGTACTCGGCGAAGGTCTCGGATGGGATGAAAGTACTCCTGAAGCACTGGCTGACATGTGTGAGAGCTGCGGTCAGATTTGCGGAACACTGCGCGGAGGAGATTTCTGTATAAACAAATATGTACGTGAGAAAACGGCAGCTGAAGCAGGGATACCGGTCGAGAAGGTATATGATGACCTGCCTGCGGATGCGCAGATGAAAATGATGATGGATGCCAAGAACATGTCGGGATGCCTGTATGATGAGTTCGAAAAGATCAATGGCGGTCTGCTTTGCCGCGATCTCAGAGGAGACATGATGACTACATGCGCCAAATATGTTACCGATGTCATTGGGATACTGGAAAACAGTTTTAAGGCATGATATCGCAAGGCAAAACCCGTAGAACAACAGGTAAAGAAAATGACTAAAAAGGAAGTTGTAGATTTTTTTGACAGATGCGCACCGTCATGGGATGCAAACATGATCCGCAATGAAGAAGTGATAAAGAAAATTCTCGACAACGGAGGCATAAAAAAGGGAGTGTCTGTGCTTGATGTGGCTTGTGGAACGGGGGTGCTGTTCCCGGACTATCTCGCCAGAAATGTGAGCAGTGTGCTGGGTGTTGACATTTCGCCTGAGATGGCAAAGATAGCTGCCGGAAAGTGTGATGACCCGAGGGTACGTGTTCTATGTTCAGATGTGACAGAAATGCAGACGGACGAACTCTTTGACTGCATCATGGTATATAACGCATTCCCGCATTTTCCTGAGCCGCGTCTTCTGATACAGCGTCTCTCGGACATGCTCAGAACGGGAGGAAGACTTTCCGTAGCGCATGGGATGAGCAGAGACAAGCTTGCAAAGCACCATTCCGGAGAGGCACTGAGGGTGTCGCTTGATTTGCCGGATACGGAATACATGACAGCGATTTTCAGTGATTGGCTTGATGTCGACTGCGTTGTATCTGATGACGAGATGTATCAGGTGTCGGGCATAAAAAGATAGACAGAAAGGATCAAAGCTGCAAAGCATATATGAAGCAATGCTCAGACCTACGGCGGAGTCCGCAAATGAGTCCTAAAGTCTTTCGGAAATGCTTTTACTGAAATGCTTTGACGGTGTTTCGATTCCGGACACCTTCACCATGTTAGTGCCTGAGATGCATATTGTCTCAGGCTCTTTTATTGACCGGCTCTCAAAACCGATACAGACCTCGTTCGGATATACGATTGCAAAATAACTGCGTGTATTCAAATGAAACTTTAGATTTTCCTAATCGTTGACTTTGGATTTTCCTAGTGATACACTTCAGAATATACTGAGTGAGGTGGTGTCATGATCAAGAGAGACGCATACGACGCTTTAATAAGGCTGGCGGGGCAATTCCCTGTTGTTGCTATTACAGGTCCAAGACAGAGCGGCAAAACAACATTAGCCAGAATGGCTTTTCCGGAAAAGCGATATGTATCATTCGACGATAAGAACATGAGAGAACTTGCGAAATCCAACCCTGGGGACTTCTTGCGAGCTTTTCCTGACGGAGCGATCATAGATGAAGCTCAGAAAGTACCTGAACTGTTTGATGCAATAAAACTTATCGTTGATAACGGCGAGTACAGTCCGGGCAAATACATCCTGACAGGCTCAAGTCAGTTTCGTCTGAAAGAGAACATATCTGACAGCCTCGCCGGGCGCATCGGATTGATCAAACTGCTTCCGTTTTCAATAGATGAGCTGAAAAAGGAGGGTCTGCTGTCTGATGACGCATATGATTATGTGTTTAACGGCTTCTATCCTCCACTTTACGACAGCAGTAAGCATTATCTAAGAGATGACTGGTTTGAAAACTATATAGATACTTACATGGATCTTGATGTCAAAGATCAGATAAATCCTTCAAACGTGAATGCATTCCGCAAACTGATCCAGTTGTGCGCGGCAAGAAGCGGGCAGATGGTAAACTACATTGGGCTTTCATCCGGCATAGGGGTTTCAGCAGTAACAATAAAATCATGGCTTTCAATTCTGGAGGCCTCATACATTATCCATTTTCTTGAACCGGACTCAAACAATCTAGGAAAGAGCGTTGTCAAAACACCGAAGCTATACTTTGTTGACCCCGGTCTGATGTGCTATTTACTGCGTATTGATTCAAAAGAGGAACTGCTGCTTAATGATCATAAAGGAGCAGCAGTAGAGACGATGGCGGTAGCTGAACTTCTCAAGAAAAGATTCAATTCAGGGAAAAAATCCAATCTGACATTTTTCAGGGATAAAAATGGATTTGAGGTAGATACCATAGCTGACTGGAAACACACCTTTGCGATCGAAGTAAAAAGTAATAGCAATACTGAGAAGAAAATGTCATCTAATGTGAGGAAGTATGTAGACCTCCGGGCAGATGGTTCAGAGGGCAAAGTCTACTATCTTGGAGACCTTACCTGTGATCTGAACGGAGTGAAATATGTATCCTGGAAAGATTGGGGAGAGTGATCATAAAACGAAATATCATTTATACCTATACAGACCTCGCTCAGATATACGTTTTAGTCGCTATTCTGGTCGGTAATTCGGAAAGCTACAGGCCGAAAACGAAGTAAAATCAAGGGGAAGCACGAATGCAGCAAGCATATCGTCTCCGCCAACAACGACTGTTGAAAATTGAACTGACCTCCTCGAGTTAGATTCTTGGTCTAACTTTTGGGGGTCAGTTCATTTTTTGTGTTTCTTTTATATTCACTATTGCGTATCGTTGAGAAAATTGTTATTATGTTAACAGATACTGATAATTATTTAACGATATTGTTTATTTATTAAATAATTATGAAAAAAGTTGGTTAGGGACCACACTTATTAATATTTACTTTCATCAGGAGGTACAGTTATGCAGAGATTTACTAATCCTAGAGACATTTATCATGGCAAGGGTGCTCTTGAAGCACTGAAAACATTTGAAGGAAAAAAGGCTGTAATCTGTGTTGGCGGCGGTTCAATGAAGAGATTCGGTTTTTTGGACAAAGCTAAATCATACCTCGAAGAAGCGGGTATGGAGGTAAGAGTGTTCGAGGGAATCGAACCGGATCCGTCTGTTGAAACTGTAATGAAGGGCGCTGCGTTCATGTCGGAGTTTGAGCCTGACTGGATCGTTGCTATCGGCGGAGGTTCGCCGATCGATGCTGCTAAGGCAATGTGGATCAAATATGAATATCCTGAAACAACTTTTGAGGATATGTGCAAGATATTCGGTCTTCCAAAACTCAGAACCAAAGCTCACTTCTGTGCGGTTTCATCAACTTCCGGAACAGCAACAGAGGTAACTGCGTTCTCTATCATCACTGATTATGAGAAAGGCATCAAGTTCCCTATTGCTGATTTCGAAATCACCCCTGATGTAGCTATCGTAGACCCTGAACTCGCAGAGACCATGCCTAAGAAGCTTGTTGCACATACAGGAATGGACGCCCTTACACATGCTGTTGAAGCTTATGTTTCAACTGCAAATAGCGAATTCACGGATGCGGATGCTATCCACGCGATCGAAATGATCCAGAAGGATCTTGTAGCGTCATACAACGAGGACATGAATGCAAGGGATAATATGCACACTGCGCAGTGCCTTGCCGGAATCGCATTTTCATCTGGACTCCTTGGAATCGTACATTCTATGGCTCACAAGACAGGCGCCGCATTTGCTGATTACGGTGCTCATATCATTCATGGCGCCGCTAACGCTATGTACCTGCCTAAGGTAATCGCATTCAACGCTAAAGACGAGACTGCAAAGAAGAGATACGGAGTCATCGCTGACTACATGCA
>DFGZ01000294.1 GCA_002371295.1 Oribacterium sp. UBA3737
TTGATAAAGCGGGAGCTTTATTTATGATGTAAGCACATAGCCCACGAGAGTGTGCGGTGGTGTCATCGTCAAATGGCAAATGCTATCGAAACTCACATCTTAATTACTGTCCATATAAAATCTACGGCACGAGACGTCCTAGCATAACTGCCCTTCCGTTGGTGCTTGCATCCACACAGGTGGACATGGCGATGATTCTGTCATCGGATGTAACCTCCATATCCTCATGGATATGGAGAGCATTATTCTTTACAAAGTCAATAAATTCGGAAAAACCGGCTTCTGATTGTTTATCCGCCAAAATAAAAATATGGTCATCATAGGCATTCGTCTCGAGACACGCCCAAAGCTCTACCTTACAGGTCGTGTCAGGAAGATACAGTGTTCCTGTTCTGTGCTCATCGAAATATCCTTCGTTAAGGAACTCCATGATATCCCCGAACATGGCGCCGTTATCCATATGATGTCCGTAGATCAGGTTGTATCTGTCACTGAAGTCGCGTTTGTTCTGGGCTGCAAGGAATATGGCTCCGGACAATGAAAATTCTCCATACAGGTCCTTATTCACATATTCCATATCATTTTCACCCTGGAGAAGAGGATAATCGATGTGCGTATCATCGATGACCAGCCAGCCGAGAACATCCTGATTTATGGCCATAAGCTCCTCAAGGGTAGGATTGTCCTCTCCCGGCTGCCCGGATGGCTTGAACTTAAGCAGCTCACCGTTTGGAAATGCTCCTCTGTAGACATTGTAGGTGTCCCACAGCGCATAGCCGCTGTAGCTCATAGCCACCACAACGAACATGGCAACCATAAGATTCAATATTCTGTTTCCTGCTCTTGCCACAAAAGATATAGTATCCAAATTATTTCCTCTTTGATGTGCTTGTCAAACATTCCTGCAGCTAACTGCAAGGGCTGCCGCACTCATTCATTACAATGGGCTGATATGTTAAAGGAGCATCGACATCCTTAAATGAATGGCAATGCCCCTGTTAAAGGCGATCAGCTCGCTTTAATATCCAAACTTTTATAGTACAGGACCTGTTCACTTCTTCAATCAGAATCAGTTCATTCTTCGTCTTATGAATGCTCTGGTCCATCCTGCAAGAACTGCAATTGCAGCAAAGAAGCAAAGTGCCGAAACCATCATAAAACTGTTATCACCGGTCTGAACCGCACCTCTGGCAGCTCCAAGAACCTCTCCGACAGGGGAGTTGTTTATCATCTCACGGGTCGCACCAAGTACTTCACCGACAGGACTGTTATCGATAGCCTCTCTTACTGCACCGAGAACACTGCCCTCAGAAGAATCTGAAGCATTATCATATCCTGATGCTCCGGCAGATGAGCCGCCACCGGAGGATGAACCGCCGCCGGATGTGCTTCCTGAGCCTGAAGTGCCCGCCGAATAGTGATTCGTAAAGGTGATGGAATCAAGGTTCTCTGAACCCTTGGTTATGATTCTTGTAGCAACAAGCTTTCCATCAATCTTCTCTACTATTGCCTTTACCGTAAATACCGTATCATCGTATGTGAAGCCCTTTGTTCCGTCGTTTTCCTCAAGAACAGTATAAGTATAAGTTCCTTCCTTCTCGTAATAGATGTTTCCGAACTCATAGGAACCTACACCGGTCTCAATGGTCTTCTTTCCATCAGAGCTTCCCTCCATCATCGGGAATGTCCTGTCATCTGCTCTCATGGTGAAATGGAACTTCACATCATCCGGAGCTGTGCCTGAATCATTGATGACCACCTTGTTTACAGGAGGATCAATAAAGCACGGCGCATATACATTAACGAACTCAGCAGCTTCCTGCTTCTTCGTTGAATCTTCATCTTTATAAACCTTGACTACGGAAGCCTTTAAACCACCGTTTTCATCATTCTCTACAAATACAACAGCAGTATACACTGTTTCATCGTATACATAAGCGTCTGTACTTCCTGCTGTCTGTCTGATCTCATATCTGAAGTCTGCAGGCTTTGTAAAGGTCTTCGTGAACTCAGCCTCAACTGTTTCACCCTTTTTTGCCTTCACTGTGATCGATGTCTGATCGAACTCCTCAGCATCGTCCAGCGGTGTCATCGTTATGATAACATCCTCCGAGGAAGCCTTCTCTCCCTCCATGGTGACCTTTACGGGAATCTTTACATCCGTTTGATAATTTGTTGCCGCAAATGCACTAATGTTAAGAAGCAAAGCAAACAACCAAAAAAGGAATGCTCCTATATAGCTTTTTCTAAATACCCTACTCATCTTCACGAGCCTCCTAACCAGTTTGCTCTGTTGTAACGATACGGCCTAAAACAACCGCACGACCATTCGTTGCTGCATCGACACAAGTCGATAAACTGATAATTCTATCCTCTGCTGTCACACCTATATCCCTGTAATGTGTAGCAGCTTCTTTCACATAATCCTGAAATGCCCCCATATCCGAATTGTTCTTTGTGATATCGTAGATGAAACTCTGGTATGCATCACACTCAACTATAGCATACAGCTCGATATCATAAGTTCTATCCGGAAGGAACAGCTTTCCGGTCCGGTGTTTGTCAAAGTAATCCTCAGCAATGAACTCCATGACGTCACCAAACATACCGCCATTGTCCATATGATGTCCGTATACAAGATTATAAGGATCACTGAAATCCGGCTTATTGTAAGCCGATACAAAGATCGCTCCGGAAAGTGAGAACTCACCGTAAACGTCCTTGTTGACATACTCCATGTCATCCTGCCCCTGAAGTACAGGATAGTCGATATGAGTATCGTCTATGGTTAACCATGCCTTAACATCTTTGTTAATGGCTCTTAATTCTTCAAATGTGGGAGCATTGGAAGCTCCACCCATACCCGGTTTTAACTTCAGAAGGTCACTTGACACGAATGCGCCGCTGTAGGTGACATAAACATCCCAAAGAGAATAACCGCCATACGCAAGCATCGACAATATCATGATTGAAGCTATAAATCCAAGTATCTGATTGCCGATCCTGGCCAATGTTGCCGCTCTCTCCATCGGACCTCCCCTGAAATTTTGATATACAGATTATTTTTTCGGTGAAGCATGTCCCTTATGATGTGAGTGTCAAAAATATTTGCCGCTCACTAATGCCCTTGGCATCATATCATAGGATGCTTCACCGAATACTGCAAATTAAATTTCTGTAATACGCTAAGCTACAGATTAGTCCTCAAAAGACTCTTTCTTGCGAAGGAATGTAAATGCTGCACCGCCTGCAAGAGCTACCATAAGAGCATAAGGAGCGATGTCCATAGCTACACCTGTAGGAGTTACAGCATTACGGTTGTTAGTAAATTCAATCACCTCATTAGCAACTTTATCTGAAAGATCACCTGATACAACATTTTTTGTTATTGTACTGTTTTCCTGAGAAATTGCATTAACTGTTGCGTTTTCGTCGTTAACCTTTGCGCTTACTGTGTATCCATCATTAGTATTAAGACTCTCAGTAATAGAATAAGCTGTTGTATCCGGAAGACCTGTAATTACGAATTTACCATCGTCAGCAAGCTTGATACCTGTAATGTTTGCCTCTCCATTAGCATCAAATTCAACAGGAACATCAGTGTTGTTCTTCTTTGCAGTTATTGTTGCGCTCTTTGGTCCACCTGTAAGTGCAATAGTGAAATCAAACTCCTTGGTAAGCTCACCCATTGAACCTGTTACCTGCTTCTCAAGTGTAAGATCATAAGTTGTGTAGGTGTTCTTAAAACCTGTTGTCTTAGCTGTATAAGTTGCTTTATCTCTGTTCTTTGCAGGTGCATCAGTACTGTTTGAAAGAACAGAATACTTAATCTCCAACTTGTTCTGACTATTTCTTTCTACATATACATCAAGAGTCTTTGATGCCTTGTTATCATTTGTGATTGTATTGGGATCATTTGTGATTGCTGTGTTATCAGATGCCTCAGTAACTGTGTATCTGTAGATACCAGGCTCTGTGAATGGAAGTGTATTTCCGAATGTACCTGTAATTGTCTGTGTTAAAGCAGCATTTGTATCATATACAGCAGAAGTAAATCTTAATGTTTCAACACCTACACCTGCTTTGATCTCAGGTGTGTCAGCTGTTGCTGCTACTGCTGCGCCGGCTTCTGCTGTAAATGTAATTGTTGCTGTAGGTGTAGGTGCATTTGAATCAGTCTTTGTAAGAATCTTCTTGAATGCTATCTCTCCTTCATAAACTGTCTGCTCTGCTGCTCCTGTTTCTACTGTTGTTCCAGTTGTTCCTTCATTGTCAGCGAAAGCTCCGAAGCTCATTGATACAGCAAGCATACCTGTCATAACAAGTGTTGCAAGTTTGTTTACATTCCTTCTCATAATTAATTGCCCTCTCTTAATAAAAACTACTCTTTTACCTTTTTTATATTCAAATAAGCACCCGCACAAGATACTTGATTTGATCAGATTATTCCGGATACAGGTCTTACAGATTCGATCTTCTTATGATCGTGATGACCTTACCCTCTATTTCATTTTTCTTTACAGCACCGAAATAACGGCTGTCCCTGGCACCGTTTCTGTAATCGCAGAGGATGAAATATTCATCCTCCTGCAGCTTTAACGGGTATTCAACATAATCCTCATATTTAGGAGTGCTGTAAAAGATATCACTTTCGATCATGGTACTATCATTGATCTTAAGTGTTGAATCATCGGTTACTTCAACTTTGTCTCCGCCCTTTGCCACAACTCTTCCTGTGTAGGTTTTTCCATCCTTGGTAAAAACCACCACATCATCGGAATTGATTCGTGTCTCAAGTCTGTAGAAAAGCATCAGGTCTCCTGCACTGATTCTTGGTTTCATATCGTCATTGGCCATAGGCTTTAGTCCGAAGATCACGAAGAACATTATGTACATCATGATGATCATGACTGTAAGTCTGGAGAAAAAGGAACTGATGTCATTTATCTGGCTGAGTCTTTTACGTCTCCTCCTGATAGCTTCATCAACAACTGTTCCCTTTTTTCCTGCGGCCGCTGACTTCCGGGAACTGTCGCCATGAGCACCTTTTACTTCACTCATAGCCGTCCTCCGTTTACTGTATTCAGTTTTTCTTTCAATGCCTTTATTTCCTGATCACGTTCCTCGAGAAGCGTCCGGTACTTAACCTCCTGAGCATCAAATACTGATTTGTATTCGTTGTTCAGGTCATCAATTTTTTTCCAGACACTGTTCTCCGAAACCCCTCCGAAGAGGGATTTCCGGAACTTCATCTTTTCAATAAAGTCAGCTATATCTTCAAATGTTCTCGATGCCATTTTCTTCCGCCTCTTATTAATCAATCCTCAAACATACGACGTCTTCTGAAATCAAATGCAAGGAAACCAAGAGCACCGATTCCGGCAATCGCTATCGCGATGAATGGAAGCATGTTGTCATAAAAACCGGTAGGAATCAAAGCATTAAGCGTATTTACAAAATTGATCGTGTTGACACTGCTAAGCTCAAGCACATCTGTTATATTGGTCGCTTCATTTCCTTTAAGCATCTTTAAAAGACTCTTGCTTCCATCGTCCCATTTAGTCTCATACTCCGCATAAGGCATTCCGTCTTTTACCTCAACGATCTGATAGCTTACACCAGCCGGTAAATTGATAGAAACAGACTTTGGCTGATCGACGAAGTCAGGTTTTATAGTGAATCTGTATGCACCATCCTTCTGAGGAACCAATTTGATGCCTGATTTCTTATTTTCATCAAAGTTAAGACTTACGATATCATCATCAGTATAAGCTTCAAGCTCAGATTTCTTTGTGATTTCATCAACCTTATTCCTGAAAAGATAAAGATCAAATGTTGTTTCCTGAGCCACCGCCATGTTTCCTGTGTAGGTATTGGAAACTGTCAGAGTTTCAAACTTAAGCTCATTATAAGCTTTAAGCTTTCCTGCATTATCCTCAACCATGCTTTCCATGGCTTCGATGGCTTCGATGTTCTTGCCGTCTTCACTGAAAGTGAAGGTTACATTGGTAAGTTCACCGTCCACAAGCATCGGATGATAAATCTTTTCCAAAAGTTCAAACTTATCGCTATGACTCTTCTCGGTGAAGGTGTACTTATGTCCTTCTCCTAATAAGTAATACTCCTTGTTTGCTTTATCCTTAATGGTTTTAATGGTTTTATTACCTTTCAGCTCCGGATGCTTCTCCTTGCCGTTTGCATCATAAACACTGACTAATGTTCCGGGTGCAAGAGTGATTGTGGCTCCCTTCCATGTAACGGTGTTGTTTGTCGCATCCTTAACATCATTTTCAGATGAAGCAATTTTAATAGTCTTATATTTTGAATCGTCCTTATACAAGGTAAGAACAACCGGCTCCTTGTCAATATAAGCCTCCTGTGTCTTTATTTCAGTCATCTTCCAGATCTTTTCGACCTGAACATCCGCAGTGGTTAAATCGATCTCACCGGATTTAAGATCAATCGGTGTTTGCTCCTCTAACTTTGGGGTCTTTCCAGTCTCCTCTATAAGTTTTGAATACTTAACCTTTGCGTATGTGTTTGTCGCATATTTTGAAGCGCCTTTTCCTTCAGCATAATCATCATAAACCTTCTGATCCGGCCATACCAAAAAACTCAATGAGTATGTGGCTCCTTCCAGAAGTTTATGATTTTTACCTTCTCCTCCTATATGCCAGTCAACTGAAGAAGTTCCATTATCTGACTTCACATAAGTTGCAGGACATTTTTTGATAGCTTCAAGCTCTTCCTCTAATGTATTGCCATTCTTGTCTACAACACTGTATGTAAAACCTGACGTTGTACCTGAAACCTGTGTTGAAAGTGCTGAATGTGTAAGGCTTGTAATTCCATCAGTGATATCAACCTCTGCATAAGACAGATTGCCCTTGATTACTTTGACTATTTCCTTAAATGTACTGTTTATGGCATCCTGATCTGCAGCGGTACGGTAAAAACTTCCATTGTTATTTACCAGATTCTGCATATTTCCAGCATCACCGAAAATATTGATGGCATAAAGCTGCTTATTATGATTTATGAGATCATCAGCTGCAGCTTCTGCTGCTTTCAGGCACATACCATTAGGATCATAATTTCCTCCACCTCGATAACCTTCACCTATTTGAGGGTCACTATAGTAACCATCAGCATTAATTCTGTATGTCGGATTACCATCTGATACAAAAACCACATACTCAGGATCAGAATCATCAAAGTTATATTTATTTGCCTCTATCAAAGCAGCTTCCCAGTTTGTTCCTCCTTCTACTGTTTTACTGCTCTTAGAATTCAAGTTTTTAATTACTTTTTTTAATGTATCAGCATCGCTATACTTTCCTGAAGGCTTATCAGCCTTACCTCCAAATGTAATAAGTCCTATCTCAACTTTCTTTTTACCATCAGTATTGTTAGCGAACAATTCATCGATCAGATGACATACAGATACTTTAGCTGCATCAAGTCTTTTAATATTACTCTTCTCATCATATCTTTCACCGGTATATTTTTCTTTACCTCTGATTTTTATATATTTTCCGTCAACATATTTGTAAGCACCATTTGCTGCAAATGCATATCCTTTACTACCTGACTCTTCATCCATACTGCTGGACAGATCAAAAAGGATCAAAACATCTGCATTTACATCAGCTGTTACAGACTTAGCTTGTCCTGTAACACTAAGTGTAAGCGTATATGTTCCGTCACCGTTATCCTGAAGATTCTTATCGCTATCTATGGCATTTAATTCACCGATATCCGGAAGTGTGCTATCAGAATAAGGGGTCTTCTCATAGACTAGATAAATCTCATCCTCTATTGTTTCATACACATAATCATATCTTTCATTCTCATAAGGTAAGAAGTCATAGTAATAATGGTCCCAGTCTTCTGCTCTTCCTTGGTACGTGAATAACTGCTTATCATCGCCTGTGTTACCGTCTACTTGTTTCATCCCCCAATTATAATCAACCATATAATAATAGGTTTTACCCTTTGATTTATATGTATATAAATTCGAAGAATCTCCGTCGTAATAATACAATCTTTGACCATTGGAAGCGTACTCACCTTTATCTACTTTTTTAAAGCCGTAGGTGTTACTAGCAACCACATCTGCGTCATTTTTATAATTCACTGTGTTCCTGGAAGAATCCACAGTTGTTGTTATATCTGTTATAGTCTTTCCATCATATCCATTAAGATGCGCACCCTTATACTCATAACCCGTTATTCCACCCTGAACATCAGAAAGCTTAACATCATCATAATAAGTAAATGAATTATAGCCAGAACCCTCTCGATGGAAAAGCGCATACTCCAAGCCTCTTGAATTCACATCTTTCCCATTAATCATAATTGGGTTGCCCTCTGTATCCACATAATGAACTTTAATATCAGCAATTCTGATACCATCAGCAGCCTTCCATGTAATAGCAAATACCGAGAAGCTCTCCACCTCGAACTCAGCAACTGCACTGGCTACGTTAACTGTGTTGTCATCATTCTCCGCATCTTCCTCTGTATTTGTCTCAAGGTCAGAATCAGAGATTGTCTCGTCATTCTCATCAAGAAGCTTAACGTCCTCAGTTGCTGCTACCTTTTCAGTTTTCAATGTGCTTTCTGTTTCTTTTAAGTGGTGAACCTCAAGAGATGATGCATCGATCTGTCCAAGAAGACTTTCATCACTAATTGTTATCTTTACCTTTACAGGCTTTTGAGGCTCAACCTCCTTGCCCCAGAAATCCGTGAAGCTCACATCCAGTGACTGTGAATGGTCATAGATATCGTTTTTCTTAAGCTCTGCTATCTCTTCATCGGAAAGGACATCCTTTGAGCCGTCCTTTTCTTCAGGCTTACAGAGCTTCTTTACTGAAAGCTTCGGATCTGAAATCTCAAATGCATCTCTTGATGCAAATACATCTACTTTGAATCCGTCGATTTCTGTCTCATAATGAATCTTTCCAAGTTCATCAAGTGTGTACTGTGCGATCTTTGCTACCTTGATGTTCTCCTTGGCTGCATCCTTATCTTCCTTTACAGCTTCTTTTGCTTCAGCTATCTTTTCCTCTGCGAATTCATCATACTCGGTCTCATCTATCTCAGAAGCTGATGCTTTTTTGCTTGATGATTTCTTGCTTGATGATTTCTTTCCGTCAGATGATTTCTTATCATCTGTCTTATTAACTTCAGCGGTTTCTTTTTTCTCTGCGCCTGTTGTCTCAGCAGCTTCAGTTTCAGGTGTTTCAGTCTCAGCGGTTTCTGTCACTGCTGAAGTTGTTTCTTCTGCAGATTCAGCAGCTTCTGTTTCTTCAGCTTCTTCCTTGTCACCGCTGAACAATCCGGTCACATCATCTGTAAATCCCCGGAAAGCATCTGCTATCTTCTCAGGAATGGTCTTCTCAATCTCTGTCTTATCTTCGGTCTCATCTGCTTCTGCAGTAGTTTCTAAAGATGCCTCAGTGACTTCAACCTTTATACCTGATTCTGTATCTTCCGATACTTCCAAAGTTTCTTCTGTTTCAGCTTCAGCAGTTTCTGTCTCTGATGTCTCTCTTGACTCTGTTATACTCTCTTCCGTCTCTGCCTCGGTTGATTCCGCTGCTGTCTCAACTGCCTCAGCAGTTTCTTCTGTAGTTCCCGGAACTGTCTCAGCTACAGTTTCTTCTGTCTCAGCATCAGGTGTGGTCTCTTCTGCTGCAGTCTCTGCAGCAACGCTTTCAGCTGCCGCCACAGTATTTGTCGTTTCAACAACCTTTGCTGTCTCAACAGCTTCTGTTGCCTCCGAAGTCTTTACTGTCTCAGAAGCTTTCTCTGTTTCTTCTTCGTCAGCCTTCTTCTTTCCTGCCTCAGCAAGAACCTTTTTAAGAGCAGCGTCCTTTCCGCTTACTGTAAGCTTGTCATAGGTAATGTCATCAACATTAAGTGTGAAATTAACTGACTTATCGGAATTGTTCACGAACATGAAGGTGATCTTCTCTTTGCCCGTAAGCTCGTAATCAGAATTATCAGCGCTGTCCTGTTCAGGCTCTTTATAGTAAGCATCCTCTCCGCCGTTTATCAATGTATCAACGTCTGTTGCAGGCTCGTAAAGGATGATATCCTTCTCTGTACCGTAACGGAACTCTACATCCTTGGAAGATGCAGCTTCATCTCTTGTGAGCTCACTGGCACTTGCTATGTCCATAGCCTTACGCATCTTCTCGTCCTTCTGAACGAAAATGCGAAGTTCTGCTTCTGCCTCATTCTCAAGGGTTTCGGATACAGAACCTGGAACTTCTACCACATAGAGTCCGGGATTCTCATTGAAAAATGCCTCATATTCTTTTATCGCTTTTTTACTGTCTGATGTTGCACCCAGATAATCCTGTGCATCGAAAAGCTCATTCTCGCGAATGGCTGTAAGAGCAGCCTCTCTAAGGTCATCACTCAGGAGATCAAGAGTAATGTCTTTGCGGCTGATGGTGCCCCCTTTTACGGAAGCTCCGGATTCTGCTGCTTCTGTTTCTTCTGAACTGCCGGCAAATGCTGGTATCTCAACATGAGAAAATACCATGCTTGCGGCGAGAAGCGCAGCTATCCCCTTTTTGATATCATTTGTACGAATTACTCTTTTTCTCATATACTACCTCAATCGAAGCCAAACCCCTTTTGACTTTTCATTATCACTCGGGGGATTTTATCAGTCACCGCATTGACGATTCACTTAAATCCCAAAAAACTTTTTAGAATTATTAATAATGCCTTAAGGAAATACATAATTTTGATAGTATTCGTGCTAACAAATATTAATTTATATGTGATATTGTATAAATTTAATGCAGTTCAGCGCCTTCAGCACAGTATCATTTATTCCTTTGTATCTTTCGATATTTCCAATGTGATCAACTATCATCTGAACCTCCAATTAAAACAGCGGAAAGGGTCACCCCATTTCCGCCGTTCATCACTATTTAAATAAGAATATGTATAGTACCTTTTAGACTTTTCATCTGATTATCTCTTCAATCTGATGGATTATTTTTTATATTACGACCAAATGACAGGCAAACATTTAAGAAAATGTTCATCATCCGCTGTGGAAGCTGGATAATTCTGCCGGTTGCCTGCTATTCTCTTTTGATAAAAAATACAGATTTTTCACCCGTTTCATCATCTTCAGTCAAAACTTGCCAATACCGTACATAACGTGTATAGTATCGAAAATCTTTTTTTATCGGAGGGTATTGATTTTGAAGACATTCAGATTGAAAAACGGAACTCACGAAGTAACTGCAGTTCGTTACGATATGGGTTCAATCGAGGGATATAAGGTCCAGTACAAGCCAAATTGTAACTGGGTATGGTGTGAAAGAACTGGCTTCGAAAGAGACTACGAGCCTTGTAATTAATCAAGAACATATGTTGTGCATTATTAACAGTCAATGCACTTTCCTATAAAGCTAAAAAAAACGGGATGTCGTTTCAGCTGCGGCATCCCGTTATATTTCTTAATTCTACTGATTCAATGCGGTCCTTTATACTCCTGTCACTGTTCCGTCCGCAAGGTGAATGATAAGTCTGCCTGTTCCGTATGCATCCTGATGCTGCCCCTTTTGAAGGACTTCCTCGATCACTCCGGCACAGGAGGTACAGATCTGTCTCGATGCGTGGTTCCTGTTCAGGTCCTCAAGTTCTATGTCGAAGGAATCCTTCAAATTGGTGATATGGAACTGCTGCAGTCCCACAGAGTATACCTCAGTATCCTTGATGGGTTCCCCCTTGAAATTGAACTTTATGTATGAGTGCGTCTTCTGGTCGTATTCCACCTCCAGCCCCTGAGACAGCTGATAGAACTCAGTGTGTGCACCTGCCAGGGCTTCATCCCTGAGCACCCTCAAAAGTCCGTGCTTCAGCTGGGCTCCCGTCCAGTAGGTGGCATAAACAGAATCATCATAAGGGAAGTTTTCATCAAAGTCCTTTTTAGTCACTACAGGTCCCAGCTGTTCTGTCCGTATCGATCCTGAACCGAGCAGGAATATATCCACTCCGAGAGTCTCACAAAGAGCGTCCGCATAAAGGTCTCCCAGTTCGGTCTCACGGATTCTGGATGGATGCGTCAGCTCACGTACGAACTTCGTAATGATCCTTCCGTACTTTTCATCAGTGCTGTGCTTATAATTGTTTATGATCTCCTCGATCCCCGGATCCTTGGGGCAGGTACTTTCATTGATGGGTATAGCCTTCCAGCTGTAGCTGTTGATACAGTTGTTATCCGTATCCACCAGGATATCGAAGCGTCCTATCTGGTCCGTTCCCGTGCCTGCCTGTACGATGGGAATACCGTTTACAACCTCAGGCTTATCGATGAAGGTATGGGAATGTCCGCCTATGATAACATCAACGCCCCAGGCAGGATCCAGAAGAGCCGCAAGCTTCTTGTCCTCTTCAAAGCCAATATGTGTAAGAAGCACCGTAAAGTCAATGTCCATGGCATTGTAGGTATCGCAGATACGTCCTATCTCCTCTGCCGCATCGTTAAGTGTGATGAAGGTTCCTATAAGCTTATCCATCTTGCACTGCATAAGTGCGACTTCGGTTATGATGCCTATGAACAGGATCTTCATTCCGCCGATCTCAATCACCTTGCAGGGGTCAAAGAGTCTTGCATTGTTGGTCTTTATATGGAGATTGGCATTGATGATGGGGAACTCCGCACATTTTTCAAGGAACAGAAGATGTGCCACACCATAATCTACCTCATGATTTCCGAGGGTAACGATATCGGGAGCCAGCATATTCATGATCTGTATGGTGGAAATGCCATGGAACTCGGAATCGATGACAGAACCACGGAACATGTCACCCGCTATGGCATACAGAACATTTTCCTCCTCATGCCGGACCTTGCTGACATAGCCGGACAGCAGGGAAACTCCGCCGACGAGCTTTGAATCTATATTTTCCGCAAGAAAATCACCATGCATATCGTTAGAATGTAAAAGTGTAAGCTTTTTAAGATTCTTCATTATCCCCTCCCTTTTTAATGTGATGAATCCTTATTCTGTCTTCAACTTCCGCATCCTGATGCTGCCCCTTCTGAAGCATCTCCTCCAGGATCTGGGCGCAGGATGTGGCTACAGCGCGCATGGGATGATTTTCGTTGATTTCCGCTTCGCTTAGATCAAAAGAATCCGGCAGATTCTTTAAATGATACTCCTGTAATCCCACAGTGAAGATCTTATCGTCCGGCACCTCCATGCCTTCATACTCAAACTTCAGGAAAGAATGAGTCTTCTGATCATATTCGATCTTAAAACCACGGGATATCTGATAAAATTCGGTGTGATCACCGGAAAAGGTTTCGTCTCTCAGCATCCACAACAGTCCATGCTTAAGCTGGGCTCCGGTCCAGTAGGTAAGGTATGCGGGATCATCATAAGGGAAGCAGGCATCAAAATCACCCTTGGTGACCACCGGACCCATCTTCTTTGAACGGATGGATCCAGATCCCATAAAGAACAGATCTGTGCCGATGGCATCCTTCATAATATCGGCAAAAAGATTTCCGATTTCAGTCTCCTGATTTCTTTCCGGATGGGTAAGCTCCCTAACGAACTTGGTGATGATCCTTCCGTACTTTTCGTCGGTGATGTTTTTGTAATTGAGAATCATGTCTTTGATGGAGTTATCCATAGGACAGGTCTTGCTGTTTATGGGAACGGATTTCCACTCAAAACTGTCAATGCTGTTTGTGTCAGTGTTCACAACTATGTCAAAACGTCCTATCTGGTCCGTTCCAGTTCCGGCCTGAACGATAGGTATGCCGTTCACCATCACCGGCTCATCCAGGAATGTATGTGAATGTCCGCCTATGATAACATCAACACCCCAGGCCGGATCCAGCATCTCAGCCAGCTTCTGATCCTCTTCGATGCCGATATGGGTAAGGAGCACCGTAAGATCCACGTCGATGGCATTGTAAGTGTTGCATATCCTTCCTATTTCATCTGCTGCATCCTCAAGTGTGATAAAGGTTCCTATCATCTTGTCCATCTTGCACTGGGCAAGGACCGCCTCTGTAAGAATGCCTATGAAAAGCACCTTCATACCGCCTATCTCGATGACCCTGCAGGGCTCGAACAGTCTTGAGTGATTGGTCTTGATGTAAAGATTGGCATTGATGATCGGAAATTCAGCGCACTTTTCCAAAAACAGCAGATGAGCTACTCCGTAATCCACCTCATGATTTCCCAGAGTCACTATGTCCGGAGAAAGCATGTTCATGATCTGTATGGTTGAAAGACCATGATACTCCGAATCTATGATAGAGCCCCGGAACATATCTCCCGCTATGGCATACAGAACATTTTCTTCTTCGTGGCGGACTTTGCTGACATAGCCCGATAACATGGATACTCCGCCCACCAGATCCTCATCTATCCTTTCGGACAGAAAATCTCCATGCATGTCGTTTGAGTGAAGAAGAGTCAGTCTCTTCAGATTGCCTCCTGATTTTGATTTTTCATTGTTCATTTGATTCACACCCTCTTTGGTTTTCAGTTAACCTGTTTTTGTTTTATCACGTCCATTAAATATTTTAATAATGTGATTATACCAAAAAATAGCCGGGTAGCATAAATTATCTCAATTAATCCTTATATAAGAAAAACGGGCCGAACAATCGACCCGTCAAAAACTACTTTTTCATTTTTATGCAACTTTCTTCGCCTTCTCAGGCCCCTTGTTCTGAATCACCTCAAGACAGATGATGGCAGCGATGATAGCTATACCGATGACATCAGTTACTGTTCCGGGATAAAGCATCATGAGTCCTGCTGCAGCGCACAATACTCTGGTGACCATGTTGATAGGTCTGATGGTATATCCTTCAAGCGCTGCAGAGATAGCGAACATACCGATGAAGCTTGTTATAACGATCATCACAACACCGATTCCGTCAGTGTCGATGAGGAGCATAGCCGGGTTCAGTGAGAAAATGTACGGAACCAGGAAAGCACCGATAGCAAGTCTTGTAGCATTAATTGCCGTCTTCATAGGGTCTGCCTTTGCGATAGCGGAACCGGCATAAGCGGCAAGGGCTACAGGAGGTGTGATATCAGCTACGATACCGAAGTAAAATACGAACATGTTCGCACTAAGAGCATTTAGTCCCATACCTGTTGTAAGGATAGGCGCACAGGTTGTAGCCATGATGATATATGTCGCGGTTGTAGGAACACCCATTCCGAGGATGATGCAGCAAATCATGGTAAGGAAAAGAGCGATAAGCAGATTTCCATGTGATACTCCAACGATGGCTGAGATAAATACCTGTCCGAGACCTGTCATGGTCACAACACCGGCGATGATACCGGCGATACCGCATGCGGCTGCAATGGAAAGTGTATTCTTGGCACCTGTAACGAGAGCTGAAAAAATATCCTTCGGAGACATGCGATGGTTCTTGTCGAACATGCTGACAACGATACAAAGGATGGTAGCGATGATAGCTGCACGGCTCATGGTGTATCCGGCACAGATAAGGTAAATAAGTGCTGCAAGAGGAACCAGAAGATAAATCTTCGGTAGAAGATCCTTCCACTTCGGAAGATTCTCCTTAGGTATACCCTTGAGTCCCAGTCTCTTGGCACGAAGGTGAACCATGAGGAAGATTCCGGTGAAATAAAGTATAGCCGGAAGTATGGCTCTCACTACGATATTTGAATACGGAACGCCTATCATCTCAGCCATAAGGAAGGCAGCTGCGCCCATGATAGGAGGCATGATCTGTCCGCCTGTTGATGAGGCTGCCTCAACGGCTCCGGCGAAATCTCCGGGGAAACCTGTATCCTTCATCATAGGAATGGTAACGGAACCTGTTGTAACGGTATTACCAACGGAAGAACCGGAAACCATACCGCAAAGAGCACTGGAGATAACGGAAACCTTTGCGGGTCCGCCTGTAGCAGAACCGGCAAGAGCATTGGCACACTGGATAAAGAATTCCGAGATACCCGTTGCCTCAAGGAAGGCACCGAAAATGATGAAAAGAACGATATATGTACTGC
>DFGZ01000302.1 GCA_002371295.1 Oribacterium sp. UBA3737
TTTGAGTCATGGCCTGAGATGGAGCACAATATCATTCCTTACATCGGCGGTGAGGAAGAGAAGTCAGAGAAGGAGCCTTTGAGAGTTCTCGGTAAGCTAGAGGGAGATCATATCGATCTTTGCGAGGATATCAAGATCTCTGCTCAGTGTATCCGTGTTCCTATCCTTAACGGTCACACAGCTACAGTTTTTGTCAAGTTCCACAAGAAGCCTACAAAGGAAGAGCTCATTCAGGCTCTCAGAGATTACAAGGGTGAGCCACAGGAGCTCAAGCTTCCTTCAGCGCCTGAGCATTTCATCCAGTATCTTGAGGATGATAACCGTCCTCAGATCTCTCTTGATGTGGATTATGAGCGCGGTATGGGTATCTCCATCGGACGTATCCGCGAGGATTCCATATATGACTGGAAGTTCGTGGGCCTCAGCCATAACACCCTTCGCGGCGCAGCAGGCGGCGGAGTTGAGGCTGCAGAGTACCTTGCAGCAAAGGGCTACATAACAAAGAAATAACAGCGGTATAAAAGCATAAAAATCACTCCTGATATGGAGCGGCTTGAGCAGCATAGAAGTGCAGATGTCAGAGAGAAATTACCTGTGACACCTGCACTTGTTTTTTGCGCAAAATCAATCAAGGTGAAGTTTAAAATCCGTTATTTCGATATTTTTTAAATGGCCGGGTACAGGCGGGAAAAACAATTTATAAGATGACTTACGCTGTATTTACAATGAAATATCACCTCGGATATAATGTTTAAAGTAGTAGCTTTGGGTCGAAAAAATGAGGGGATCTTCAATGAAAAGGATGTTTATTTTTGCGGCGGTTATTTCTATGATGCTCAGTGTTCCGGCATTTGCAGAGAACTATGCTGCAGCAAACAAAGGGTATTTTGGGCCGGGACCGACCGGGAATTCTGTATCGCCTGATCTTTCCGCAGTCTGTGAACAGTATAAGGAAATAGTGCTTAGGGAGAACGCTTTAGACAGCAGTGTCGGATACAAGCTGTTTTATCTTGATGATGACGATATTCCTGAAATGACAGTGAATAATGTCGGATACTGGCTTAAGATCGTTTCCAGCAACGGTAATGAAGCCTTCTATATAGCTCAGTCCGATGGTGATCCGATACTCGGGTACGGAACTCACGGACGGGAGTATATATGTTATGAACGTTCGGGAAGAATCGACACAGGTGCCAATGTAGGTGCTACTTCCATGTATGTTCCTGAGTATCTGTTCTATGATAAAGCCTCCGGTACATTCGTTTTTTCATCATACGGCGAAGCGATATCCGGAAAGTATACCGATCTCTGCTATGATGACCTTTCAGCGATGGAAATGTACAGAGATCTGGAGCTTATCGCTCAGGGAAAACAGCCCATTGGAAAAGACAGTGTCTGAGTAAAAAGAGAATAATCAGCTTTGTAAATCCCCCCTACTCCCAGGGGGGATTTTATTGTATAATGGTCGGAGCAAAAAAGGGGACGGAATCGGTACGGGTTCGAGCAGACTGAATTTGCGATGACCTATAGATGTGAAGGTTAAATGCTTACTTTCAAATCTGTCCGGCAGGTCATACGGAATTCCGGATGCACTCGATTCGCACATGATCCATGGAGGTAAAAAATGGCAGTAAAAGAATCGATTCTTGGAAAGCTTCAGGATGGAACAGAAGTAAAAAGATATACATTGACAAATGGTAACGGCACAGAGGCAAGCTTTACGGACCTTGGCGGAACGTGGCTCACTATGCTTGTGAAGGATAAAGACGGTAATCAGAGAGACGTGGTTCTCGGAGTTGACTCCGTTGACATGCTTCTCAGGAATCCGGGACACATGGGCGAGCCTGTGGGAAGAAACGCAAACCGTATCGGCAGTGCAAGCTTTGAGATAAACGGCAAAACATATGAGCTCAGTAAGAATGACAAGGAAAAGAACAGCCTTCATTCCGGACCGGACTACTGGAGAACCAGAATCTGGGATGCGGAGTATGATAATGCAGGCCTCGGAAGCTATGTGATGTTCTCGCTTCATTCACCTGACGGAGATCAGGGCTTCCCGGGAAATGCCGAGGTTTCCGTAACATATACACTTACTGAGGACGACAGTCTGGAGATACACTATACAGGAACCGCAGATCAGGATACTGTATTTAACATGACTAACCATGCGTACTTCAATCTTGCGGGTCACGACAGCGGTGATGCTACAGATCAGATCGTCTGGATCAATGCTTCCCGATATACACCTGCGGATTCCGAATCCATACCTTACGGCAGCATAGATTCAGTTCAGGGCACACCGATGGATTTCACTTCACCGAAGCCTATAAAGAGAGATATCAACACAAACTTTGACCAGCTTAATTTCGCAGGCGGTTTTGACCATAACTGGGTTCTCGATGATTATGACGGAGATGTAAGACTTGTGGCAACTTCATACTCTGAGAAGTCGGGAATAAAGATGTCTGTTTACACAGACCTTCCGGGAATGCAGTTCTATACAGCGAACTTCCTTGCTTCGGATTTCGAGGGAAAGAACGGAGCACATTTCGGCCCGAGACACGGATACTGTTTCGAGACCCAGCTTTATCCTGACTGTCTCCACAAGGCAGACTGGCCTTCATCCATAGTGAAGGTGGGTGAGGAATATGATACGACCACCATATATAAGTGGGAAGTAATGTAACAGAGAGGTATTTTTGAAGAGTTTATTTATAGCAGAGAAACCGTCGGTGGCGCAGCAGTTCGCCCAGGCCCTCAATATGAAAAATGTCAGGAGGGGAGACGGCTTTCTGGAGGATGAGAATTATGTCATCACCTGGTGTGTCGGGCATCTGGTGCAGCTTTCTTATCCTGAAGAATATGATGCTGCTTTGAAAAAGTGGAGCTTTGAAACACTTCCTTTCATTCCGAAGGATGCGGAGTGGAGGTATGAGGTGGGTAAAAGCACCCAAAAGCAGTTCGAAGTGGTTTCCAGACAGCTGAACCGGGAGGATGTGGGTACCATATATGTCTGTACCGATAGCGCCCGTGAAGGAGAGTATATCTACAGACTTGTTGAGATGATGGCCAAGGTTCCGGAGAGCAAGGAAAAAAAGCGTGTATGGATAGACTCCCAGACCAATGAAGAGATACTCCGAGGTATCAGGGAGGCTAAACCGGACAGCGCCTATGACAATCTTTCGGCAGCGGCATTCTCACGCGCCAAGGAGGATTATCTCATGGGCATAAACTTCAGCCGCGCCTTGTCTCTTAAATACAGTAACCGCATCAGACGGGAGCTGAATATGGACCGTAAGGACAAGATGGTGGTGGCAGTAGGACGTGTCATGACCTGCGTTCTCGGGATGATAGTCAAGAGGGAGCAGGAGATAAGGGCCTTTCAGAAGACCACCTTTTATCGTATTCTCGGAGATTTTGATATAGGCGAAGGGGCAAAGATCACTGCTGACTGGAAGCAGACCGAGGGTTCACGTCTGTATGCTCCTACGGAAATCTATGACGGAAAAGGTTTTCTCAAGCAGGGCAGGGCTGTGGAGTTCATGAAGAGCTTCATGCCTTTCCCGAGAGAGGCTACTGTTACCTCGGTTGAAAAGAAAAAGGAGACAAAGAACCCTCCTTTACTGTATAATCTTGCGGAGCTTCAGAATGACTGTTCTAAGATGTTCAAGATAAGTCCTGATGAGACCCTTGCCATCGCCCAGGAGCTGTATGAAAAGAAGCTCACCACCTATCCGCGTACGGATGCAAGAGTTCTTTCGACTGCTGTATCAAAGGAGATAGCGAAGAACATAAAGGGGCTTTCCACTTACGAACCTGTGGCAGAATGCGCGGGAGAGATATTGGAAAAGGGAGCTTACAGTCAGATAGCGAAAACGAGATATGTGGATGACAAGAAGATCGCGGATCACTATGCCATCATACCTACAGGACAGGGACAGAAGGAATATCAGTCTCTGAAACCTCTTGCAAAAAAGGTATATGAGTTGATTTGCAGACGATTTCTTGCTATCTTTTATCCGCCCGCAGTATATCAGAAGGTGTCCCTTTCCATAGAGTGTAACGGAGAGTGCTTTTCCGCAAGCTCCAGAGCCTTGAAGGAGGAGGGTTATCTGAAGGTGGCCAATGTTAAAAAGTCTTCGGACGGTGGCCAGGGCGGACAGCCTGAGGAAAACGATAAGGACAGCGAAGGGGCAGAGGATGATCTGAGCGGCAGGCTCAGTGAAGCTCTTCTTAAGCTGAAAAAGGGACAGAAGCTCGGGCTTCTTACCCTGAGGGTCAAGGAGGGAGAGACCTCTCCGCCGAAGAGATATACTTCCGGTTCCATGATACTTGCCATGGAGAACGCCGGAAACCTCATTGAGGATGAAGATCTGAGGGCCCAGATAAAGGGAGCCGGTATAGGGACCAGTGCCACAAGAGCCGGAATTCTCACGAAGCTGGTGGATGACAGGTATGTGTCTCTTCAGAAAAAGACCCAGGTACTGACACCAACAGAGCTGGGAGAGCATATTGCCTACTATGTAAAGATATCCATACCCCATCTTCTGAACCCGAAGCTGACCGCTTCATGGGAAATGGGATTAAGCTCGGTGGCCGAGGGAAAGATCACCGAAAGAGAATATATGGATAAGCTGGAACAGTTCGTCAGAGAAAAAACCGAAAAGATACGAAGCATGTAGCGGCTTTCCGGGAGCGGCCTGATGCAGGAAAAGTACCGGAACCTAAGCCTGAGGAGATCATAATGTGCCCATAGGGCAAAAATAAAATCCCATATTTTGACGGATTCCATGGGAGAGAAAAGTTTGAAAGTGGACTGTCAAACTTAATTGGTGGGTCATATACAAATTCGAGCAAGCTCGATTTGTGCATGGTCCATGGAGGTAAGAATGAAAAAGAGTGAAATGACTATTGAGGCCATGTATGATCTTCAATATACAGAAGCTAAAGAGGCATTTTCAGGATGTACGTATCCATGGGAGGTGCTTCCGAAGATTCATGATTTTATAGCATCATACGGTGAGACTTTGTCAAAGGACGAGTATGACGAGATAAAGCCCCACGTGTGGGTCCACAAGACTGCAAAGGTTTTTGAGTCTGCGTATTTTGCTGAGTACATCATCATCGGACCTGAGACTGAGGTGAGACAGTGTGCTTTCCTTAGAGGGAATATCATTGTGGGAAGGAACTGCGTTATCGGTAATTCCTGCGAGCTTAAAAATGTGATTGTTTTTGATAATGTTCAGATACCGCACTATAATTATGTGGGAGATTCTGTTCTCGGATTCAAGTCCCACATGGGAGCTGCATCACTTACATCAAATGTGAAGTCTGACAAGAAGCTCGTAAAGGTGCATGCTGAGGACGGAGACATTGAAACAGGACTCAAGAAGTTCGGTGCCATGCTCAGTGATCATGTTGAAGTGGGCTGCGGCTCTGTACTTAATCCGGGAACTGTGATAGGATGTGATACCAATATCTATCCATTAAGTTCGGTGAGAGGCTGTATCAGCGCACATTCCATCTATAAGGCGAAGGACGACATCGTAAGAAAGAACGAAGACTGATAAATCGGGCGCATCATAAGTGAGTGACAAATACTTTTGACACTCACATCATAGTACTAAACTAACTACCGGTCTGATATGACCCTAAGGCTTTAAGGACCGGGTTTTTTATAAAGGAGATTTAATAATGGAAAACAATTTTGGAGAGAATGTAACAATACTTGATCACCCATTACTTACACATAAGATTTCACTTCTTCGTGAAAAGTCAACAGGTACAAACGAGTTCAGACAGCTGGTAGAAGAGATCGCTATGCTTATGGGTTTTGAGGCGTTACATGACCTTCCTACAAAGTATGTTGAGATCGACACACCTATCGAGAGAGCAAGTGTAAAGATGCTTGCCGGAAGAAAGCTTGCCATCGTTCCTATCCTTCGTGCAGGTCTCGGAATGGTATCGGGTCTTACAGCTCTCGTTCCCAGTGCAAAGATCGGACATATCGGTATGTACAGAGATGAGACAACTCATCAGCCTGTAGAGTATTTCTGCAAGCTCCCTAATCCTATCGAAGAGCGTCAGATCGTTGTCTGCGATCCTATGCTCGCAACAGGCGGTTCTGCAGTTGATGCTATTTCCCAGATCAAGAGACATGGCGGAAAGAAGATCAAGTTCATCTGCATCATCGCAGCTCCTGAAGGAATCAAGAAGCTTGTAGCAGCACATCCTGACATCCAGATCTATGTTGGAAATGTTGACCGCTGCCTCAATGAAAATGCTTATATCTGTCCTGGTCTTGGAGATGCAGGAGACCGTATCTTCGGAACAAAGTAAATAAGAAAAGATGAGCTGCGCTATAATTGCACGGGAAAACAGGATATCTTGCTTTCCCGGCGATTGCAGCGCAGTATTTATATAAGATATAAGTGTCATAAGTCTATCCTCCACTTGTGCTTGCACAAAGCCGGAGAAGCTCAAAAGGATTCGGTATCGGCTTTTGACATTTTCGTCTTAACATCAAAAAAGGCGGGTCTGTCCGAAAACAAACTCACCTTTATATCTGCCGCCTGCCGGACTTGAACCGGCATGGATAAACCGCGCGATTTTGAGTCGCGTGCGTCTGCCAATTCCGCCAAGGCGGCTAAGACTTATATAAATTAGCACATTATCGAAAGGTTTTCAAGTCGAAGTTATGACTTGGGCGTTTTTGCTCGCTTTAAGTTATAAAAGACGCTGATGACGGGTGAATCACAGTATGACATGTCTTGATGCGCGAAAAAAAATATACGATTATTTGAACAACAAATTGTCGGAAGAAGATTTAAAATCCTTTATAGATCATGTGGGAAACTGCAAGGAATGTATGGAGGAGCTTAAGATAACCCACATGGTATACAGCGGTGTTGCAGAGCTCGATTCGGACAAGGATACGGATATAGATATAGACGGGGCTTTGAAGAAAAGCATTACCGACGCGAAATTCCGTTTGTTCAGGGGCTTTGTAAGAAAGATCATGGTCATGGTGGTGGATACCGTGGCTTTCTGGGCCCTGCTGGTCATTCTTTTGATGCAGTTCAGAGTCTGGATCTTGTAAGGATACTACTGCCTTTACTGCGAAAGACCAAAGTGTCCGACGGCAGTTTTTCCGACGGCAGTTTTCAGACACAGCATTTTAGACAGAAGTATTATAAGGAGATACATTTTGGCAGATAAACTTTTACTTATTGACGGTCACAGCATTATGTCCAGAGCGTTTTACGGTATCCCGGAGCTCACAAACTCTCAGGGGCTGCATACAAACGCGGTTTACGGATTCCTGAACATACTGTTCAAGGTACTGGACGAGGAGCAGGCGGATCATCTTGCGGTGGCATTTGATGTACATGAGCCTACCTTCAGACACAAAATGTTCGATGCATACAAGGGCACCAGAAAACCCATGCCTGAGGAGCTCCACGAGCAGATTCCTGTGATTAAGGAAGTCCTTACAGCCATGCATATCCCTATTCTTTCGAAGGGAGGCTTCGAGGCAGATGACCTTCTGGGAACAGTGGCGAAGAGGGCTCAGGCAAAGGGCGTTCTGGTCACCATAGTTTCGGGTGACAGGGATCTTCTTCAGCTCAGTGATGAGAAGATAAAGATATGCCTTCCGAAGACTGCAAAGGGTGTGACAACCGTATTCAATTACTATCCGGAGGATGTTAAGAGGGAGTGGAATGTTACTCCTTTGGAATTTATCGACCTTAAGGCGCTTATGGGAGATACCTCCGACAATATCCCGGGAGTTCCGGGACTAGGCCCCAAGTCTGCGGAATGGATCATTGACAGATACCATACCATAGAGGCGGCTCATGAGGCGGCTCTTGCCGGGGATCCGGAGTTCAAGGTTCCCAGAAAGCCCAAGGCTGCACAGATGCTGATTTCGGAGTGGGAGTCGGCAAAGCTTTCAAAGACTCTGGCCACCATTAACATTGATTCGCCCATAGATTTTGAGTATGACGACGCAAAGGTGGAGGGCATGTTCAATGAAGAAGCCTTTGAGATCATCAAGAAACTGGAGCTTAAGTCCCTTATAAAGCGCTTTGATGTTGCGTCTTTGGATCTTTCTCAGAAGGAAAGCATTGACCTGTCAAAGATAAAGTGCGTTGACGATCCGTATATGGCAAAAATCGCCTTTAAGGATGCGGCAAGTCAGGGGACTGCCGGCTTTGCCATCGTGAGAAAGGAAGAACTGTCGGAGTCTTTAACGGGACAGATGGAGATGATACTTTCGGATCCTGATGAGAAGGTCGAAAAGTCTTCCGGAAATGATGGGGGAGATGATACCGCTGAGCTGTTCTTTGCACTTAGCGGTGAAAGAGTCTACAGATTCAGCGGCTTTGACTGGAGTAAGGATCTTAAGGAGCTGTCTCTTAAGGAAGGTGTCACGCTTTACACCATGAATCTTAAATCACAGCTATATGAGTGTGAGTTCTCTCCGGACAGTCATGTTTATGACCTTTCTGTTGCGGCTTATGTGGTAAATCCTCTGAAGGATACCTATACCTATGAGGATATCGCGAGAGATTTTATGTCAGAGACCCTTCCTTCGGAGAAGGAGCTTGCAGACAGGTACAAGGCGGCAAAGAAGGAGAAAGGCGGAAAGTCTTCCGGCGCCTCCGGTTCATCAGTGGAGTCTGTTGAAGAGACCATGGCTGCATACACTGCCATCGTTTCCTTAAGCGCAGCGGAGAGCCTCATGAAAAAGCTTTCCGAGCTTGAAGAGGCAGAGCTCTATAGAGATATAGAAATGCCGCTGGTATACACACTTTATAATATGCAGACCGCAGGTATCCTTATAGACAGGGATGCGCTTTTGAGCTATGGCGTTGAGCTTCGTGAAGGCATAGAAGAGCTTCAGAAGAAAATTTATGAGCAGGCGGGTGAGGAGTTCAATATTAACTCACCGAAGCAGCTTGGTGAGATCCTTTTCGGAAAACTCGGCTTAAAAGGCGGAAAGAAGACGAAATCAGGTTATTCCACCGCCGCAGACGTGCTTGAAAAGCTGGCGGAGGATAACAAGATAGTTGATGATATCCTGAACTACCGCACTCTCAGCAAGCTTAATTCCACTTATGCGGAGGGGCTTCTCGGATATATCGGAAAGGACGGACGTATCCACGGAGAATTCAATCAGATGGTAACGGCGACAGGCCGTATTTCCTCCACCAATCCGAATCTTCAGAACATTCCTATCCGTACGGAGCTTGGAAGAAGATTCAGAAAGGTGTTTGTTCCTAAGGAGGGGTGCATATTTATCGACGCCGACTATTCACAGGTCGAGCTTCGTATACTTGCCTCCATGTCCGGAGACCCTAAGCTTATAGAAGCCTACAGGGATGCAAAGGATATTCATGCGGTAACGGCATCACAGGTGTTCCATATCCCGCTTTCCGAGGTCACAGATCAGCAGAGGCGCAATGCCAAGGCCGTGAATTTCGGAATAGTATACGGTATATCCGCCTTCGGACTCAGCGAGGGCCTTTCCATAAGCAGAAATGAGGCCAAGGAGTACATAGAGAGATACTTTATGACCTATCCTGATGTTAAGAAGTATCTTGACAGTCAGGTTGAGTTCGCAAGAGAAAAGGGCTATATCAGGACATTTTTCGGAAGACGCAGACCTGTTCCCGATATCAATGCCCAAAACTTCATGAGGAGAAGCTTCAGTGAGCGAGTTGCCATGAACAGCCCGATACAGGGAACTGCCGCGGATATAATGAAGAAGGCCATGAATGATGTGGACCGTGCCCTTCGTGAAGGCGGTTTCAAGTCGAGAATCGTGGTTCAGGTTCACGATGAGCTTTTGATAGAGGCTCCTCTTGAGGAGAAGGATGCTGTGAAGGCGCTTCTTGTAGAGAAGATGCAGAATGCTGCGGAGCTTGCGGTCCTTCTGGTGGCAGATGCCAGTGAAGGCTATAACTGGGATGAAGCGCACTGATATCCGGATATGAATGAAAAAACCATATCTGATTTTAAAGGAATAGAGTTCGATGAAACTGATTGAAGCAACAGAGATAATGCATATAGCATTTTTGAAGAAGGAGACCTTTGCGGGTTCCTCCGAAGGGATGAGATACCGTTTCTCAAAGGTGGTCTACAATGATCCGGATACAGAGCTTTTGAAAAAGATAGAGGCCGGTGAAGCCGATTATCCTGTAGACAAGAAGACCGGAGAAAAGATATTGAACCCCACAATAGAGAGAAACACTCTCGGAGTGTGGGTGTGGCCCGAACCTTTTTCGTTTGAAAAGACTCCTGAAGAAAAAAAGATCTTTAAGGAATTTGATTTCAAAGAGGACGGTGTCATAGAAGGTCTTAAATGGATAAATGAGCAGAAACAGACCCACGACTGGGCGGAGCTTTCCATGTCATGGAAGGACTGGAAGGAACTGTAAGGTCTGTGTCAGGGTCAGGAGGGGGATGCTGCTTTATGGCAGTTTTTCCTCCTGATTTATTTCAGAGGTATTTGAAGATGGTTATCGGAGTCATAGGCGGAGTTGGTGCCGGAAAATCAACGGTGCTGGAAACATTGGAAAAGAAATACGGATTCAGGGTCCTGAAGACGGATGATATAGCGAAGTCCTTCTATATTTCCGGAAATCCGGTATTTGAGAAGCTGAAGGAGCTTCTGGGAGAGGATATAGAGAGGGAAGACGGAAGGGTAAATATTCCTGCATTTGCAAAAAAACTGTATGGCGGTGGCAAGGAAGACATAAGAAAAAAAGTTGATGATATAGTGCATCCGGCGGTTTGGGACTATGTCAGTGAGCAGGTAGAGTCTTCCTGCGGAGATGTGGTGGTGGAGACCGCTCTGCCCAATGAAGGATTCCTCGGAATGTGCCATGAGGTCTGGGCTGTGGTGACCGATTGTGATGTGCGGGTAGAACGTCTTATGAAAACAAGGGGCTATACAGAGAAAAAAGCCCGTGATATGATTCTTTCGCAAATCGGAGATGAGGAGTATTCCGGAATGGCAACATTTATCATCGACAACAGCGGTACTCCGGAGGAAGCGATCAGGGCGATAGAAGGGCATATGAAGCAGGCGAATACAGATTAGGCGCCTTTATATAGGATGATTTGAGTCTGTTTTGATGTTCAGTCATTTTGCGGGACACGGGACAAGCGGTTTCAGCCCTTAGCACACTATTTTGAAGGAACAAAGGATTTTTTTATATGAGATTTACCAGCATTGCAAGCGGATCCAGCGGAAACAGCACGTATATAGGGACAGAAAGCACTCACATTCTTGTGGATGTGGGAGTTACCATGAAAGCTGTGAACGCGGGACTTCACGAACTTGATCTGGATCTTAAGGATATAGATGCCATATTTCTGACCCACGAGCATATCGATCATATAAGAGCTGTTGGGACCATTGCCAGGAAATATGACATTCCGGTCTACGGGACACTGGGGACTTTGAGGGAAGTCATGCTTAACAGGACCCTTGGGGAGTTTTCCCATGACAGGCTGTTCCCCATTCTTCCGGACAACAGACTGGATATCGGGGATCTCAAGGTTCTTCCCTTCAGCATCTATCATGATGCGGCAGATCCTGTGGGCTACAGGATAGAGTCGGGAAAAGCAGGGGAAAATGAGGAATCTGCCAGGAATGTGGCGGTCGCAACGGATCTCGGCCATTATGATGATTATATAGCGGAGCATCTGAAGGATCTTGATGCCATGGTACTTGAATCCAATCATGATGTAAGGATGCTGAGCAACGGCCCGTATCCTGTATCCCTTAAGCGAAGGATACTGAGCGACCACGGACATCTGAGCAATGATAACTGCGGGCGTCTTCTGGATTCCATCTTGTCAAAGCGCATAAAGCATGTATTTCTGGGACACTTAAGCAAGGAGAACAATCTTCCGGATCTGGCCTTAAAGACGGTGCAGCAGGAGATAGATAATTCCGGTTCCGAACATAAGGCCGGAGACATTAGCATAAGTGTTGCCCACAGAGACAGGATTTCCGAGGTGATAGAGCTCTGACGGTCACCTGCTGTTGTGGCTCCCGGGGCCCCGGATTATATTTAAAAGCTGTTGGGAATGTCCTCACATTTTTCGGCATAAGACCAGACGGCAGGTTAAAGGGTGAAAATAGTGTCTTTATTATGGCACTTATAGCCATAGGTAATCGTATGTTAAAATGAAGGCAGGAAATGCAAGATAGAACTTGTATTTTCCTGCTTTCGATGCTTATATATAGTGAAAGCGAAAACAGTTAGGAGGATTTATGAGAAAGGCGATTATTACCGTTGTAGGCAAGGATAGCGTAGGAATCATTGCTAAAGTTTGTACATTTCTTTCAGAAGCCAATATCAATATTCTTGATATTTCACAGACCATCAGAGATGGATTTTTTAACATGATGATGATCGTGGATGTTTCTGATGCCACCGATACTTTTGAGAATCTTGCAGGAGAGCTCACAAAATACGGAAAAGATCAGATAGGCGTTGACATAAAGATGCAGCTTGAAGAGATCTTCACTATGATGCACAGAATCTAAAAGGAGATGAAGATGGCTGATTTTAATTATGGTGTAAACGCATTTGAGGTCAATGAGACCAACAATATGATCGAACACAACAATCTTGATGTACGTACCATCACTATGGGTATAGGCCTTCTGGATTGTGCGGCACAGGATGTTGATACATTTTGTGACAATATTTATAACAAGATAACAACAAAGGCCAGAGATCTGGTGAAGACGGGGGAGGAAATCTCCAGAGAATACGGTGTTCCTATAGTTAACAAGAGAATTTCCGTTACACCTATCGCCATTGCGGGTGCAAGCGCATGTAAGTCTTCTGATGATTTCGTGAAGGTCGCACATACACTGGACAAGGCTGCAAAGGCTGTAGGGGTAAATTTCCTCGGCGGATTTTCTTCGGTTTGCCAGAAGGGTATGTCACCTTCCGATGAAATGCTCATAAGAGCTATACCGAGAGCTCTTTCCGAGACAGATATCGTCTGCTCATCGGTAAATCTCGGTTCCACAAAGACCGGTATTAATATGGACGCGGTCAGACTCATGGGTGAAGTGATAAAGGAAGCTGCGGAGCTTACAAAGGACACTGATTCTTCTGCCTGCTCAAAGCTTGTGGTTTTCTGTAACGCGCCTGACGACAATCCTTTCATGGCCGGCGCTTTCCACGGTGTTTCCGAGGCAGACTGCATACTTAATGTGGGAGTATCCGGACCCGGAGTTGTCCGCGATGCCCTTAAAAATGCCCAGGGCCTCAACTTTGAGGAGCTTTCAGAGCTTATCAAGAAGACTGCCTTCAAGATCACCAGAGTGGGACAGCTTGTTGCCAAGGAAGCATCCCGTATGCTGGATGTACCTTTCGGAATCATAGACCTTTCTCTTGCTCCTACACCGGCGATCGGAGATTCTGTGGCTGATATTCTCGAGCTTATGGGCCTTGAAAAGGTGGGAGCACCTGGAACAACAGCGGCTCTTGCCATGCTTAACGATCAGGTGAAGAAGGGCGGAATCATGGCATCGAGTTCTGTCGGAGGTCTCAGCGGTGCTTTCATTCCTGTTTCAGAGGATCAGGGCATGATCAATGCTGTAGAGGCCGGAGCTCTTAACATCGAGAAGCTTGAGGCCATGACTTGTGTATGCTCCGTGGGTCTTGATATGATCGCTATTCCCGGAGATACACCGGCATCAACTATTTCAGGAATGATCGCTGACGAAGCTGCCCTTGGTATGGTGAACCAGAAGACAACTGCAGTGAGGGTCATCCCTGCTTACGGTAAGAAGGTGGGAGATCACGTTGATTTCGGCGGACTTCTCGGCCATGCACCTGTTATGTCGGTCAATACTTTTGACTGTTCGGGCTTTGTGAACCGTACAGGACGTATTCCTGCACCTATCCACAGCTTTAAGAACTAAAGAACCGCTGGTTAAAACAGTGGATCTGCTGTGATTTTAATCGTTTTTATGATAATTTAATAATATAGAGGCTGCATCGCTCTTGATGCAGCCTCTTTTGCACTTTAAAATAGAAAATGGTATTTTTTTCATAGAAAATAAAGAATATTTTTTTAGAGGGCGTATGTATAACGGAAAGAACGTAGTAGGCATAGTGACGGAATTTAATCCTTTTCATGAGGGACATCGATATCTGGTGGACAGCATAAGACTGAGATACGGCGACTGTTATATTATCGCGGCCATGTCCGGAGATTTTGTTCAAAGGGGAGAACCGGCCATCTTCGATAAATATGAAAGGTGCCGGGGTGCTCTTCGGAACGGAGTTGATATGGTGGTTCAGATTCCGGAGATTTTTTCCACGTCCTCTGCGGAGGATTTTGCTGCAGGCGGTGTGGCTACCCTGAGATCTCTCGGTATGGTTGACACCCTCCTGTTCGGCTCCGAGTCTGGCGATATGGGAGCCCTTCTGAAGGTGGCTGAGCTTGAGCTTGGTTCCGGAAGTGAGAATGCCATGCTGAACTCTGCCATAAGGGACAATGTGGTGGCAGGAATGAGCTATGCGAAAGCCAGAGCGGAGGCTATCAGACTGGTTCTTTCGGGAGATGATGAAAAAGCTTTCCGGCATATGCTTGATGATGTCTGCTCCGGTCAGAAGGATGAAAATCCGTCTGGGACAGACAGGGCTGAAGAACTGGCTGCCTCCGGAAGACTCAAGCCGAACGATATACTGGGAATAGAATATATAAAAGCTGTAAAAAGGCAGGGTGACTGCTTCCGTATCGACTGCATTCGCAGGAACATGAAGTATGAAAGCGCCCACAGCATAAGGGATGCCATAAGATCGGGAGAGGATACTGAAAGAGCAGGAGAGGATTATGCGGATGTGGATATGCTTTCGGATATGCTGAGCTACAGACTGCTGCAGCTTTACTATCTCGATCAGATGGAGCCGGAACAGCCCTCAGCGTTTCTGGAATATCTGGATGTGTCAAGGGAAATTGCGGATGCCTTGAAAAAACAGGTTCATGACAGGCTGAGCTTTTCGGACAGGATAAAAAGCATAAAATCAAAAAACTATACCTACACACGCATTTCCAGAGCGCTTCTTCACATACTTCTGGATATACATAAGAAGGATTCGCAGGTACTGAGGGGCCGGTTCTTCGGCGAGGGAGATGTGATGCCGTATGTGAGAGTCCTGGGCGTCAGAAAAAAGTCGAGGGAAATGCTCGGAAGTATCAGGTCCACAGTTGTGATTTCACCGGCAAAATACAAGAAACAGCTTGAAGCCGTCAGAAGGAGGGAGACCATTGAGACTACGGAGGATCTGATACTCAGTATCAATGCTTCCCACGCGGAGATTATGTTCCATCAGGATATGTATGCCGCGGATATATACAACCAGATATACAGTCCGTTTTCGGAGGGAGCCGGTTCTTCCGGATCCGTCAACGAATTTACTCAAAAATTTATAGTTTCGGACTGTTAAAATGTGCTATGATTTACGGAGAAAGTGTAGAACAATCTGTGCATTTGTACAGAGTTTGACATATAAGATCAGGCTGGTTTATTTGACACCCTATAGTGCGCCTGGGACATTGGAGGCAGAAGATTATGAAGCTTATTTATGCAATCGTACGTAATGACAACGAAGATGATGTGATGGATGCGCTTAACAGCGAACATTTTCAGGTAACCAAACTTGCCAGTACCGGAGGATTCCTTCGAAAGGGTAATTCCACACTTATGATCGCAACAGATGATGAGAGAGTGAACGCTTGCATCGAGACTATAAAGAGGGAGTGCGGAAAGCGCCAGAAGATAACCATTAACATGCCATACGTTTCAGGCACTTCCATGAACAGTTATTCCACCATGCCGGTTCCTGTAGAGATCGGTGGTGCCACGGTCATGGTGGTGGATCTTGAGCGATTTGAGAAGTACTGATACATGCCGGGGAAAACCCGTTTTTGTCCTTGATTTTGTGCAGAAAAACACATATCTTGCGACTTGAACGGAAGATTATATAGAGTATAATATCTGTGTATGTCGTATTGTATACAGGTTTACATTGCGTACTTGATTATGTAAACTCGTCACTTTTTATAGCTGTGACCGGTGCAGGATGTTCCGGGACGGTATGACAGGTGATTAAATTATAATGTGTAAATTGAGAGGAGAATTACACCCATGGCTATTATTGATGAGATCAAGGCTAAGGCAAAAGCAGACAAGAAGACTATCGTTCTTCCGGAGTCAATGGATAAGAGAACTTTCGAGGCTGCTGTCAAGATTACAAAGGAAGGAATTGCAAATGTAGTTCTTATCGGAACTCCTGACGAGATTGCCAAGAACGGTGAGGGATTTGATCTTACAGGTATCACAGTTGTTGATCCTTACAACGATGCTAACAAGCAGAAGTACATTGATAAGTTCGTAGAGCTTAGAGGCAGCAAGGGCGTAACTCCTGAGTCAGCAAAGGAGCAGATGGAGAAGGATTACATGTACTATGC
>DFGZ01000338.1 GCA_002371295.1 Oribacterium sp. UBA3737
GGCAATAAAGAATACTACAAGTGAGGGGATGATGGAAATCAGTGAAAGTGCCAGAATTCTGTTCCAGGAGAATCCTGTATCAGCATCCATGGACATCTTTACGAAGATGGCTGCCGGATAACGCTTCGGTGTTGAAACGTAGAGCAAAGGTCCCATAAAGTCATTGGATGACCACATGAACTGGAACAGAGCTGCTGATGTCATGGCAGGCTTAAGAACAGGAACGATTACATGCCAGAGAGTTCCGAGAGCAGTACATCCGTCGATCTTCGCTGCCTCATCAAGCTCCTTCGGAATATTTCTCAGGAACTGAATAAGCATGAATACGAAGTAAGTATCCTGAGCAAACATTGTAGGTACAATAAGTGGAAGATATACAGGTGAATCTACCCATCCCCAGCCGTTGTACATGATGAACTGAGGTACATTAAGTACTACATTTGGAAGGAACAGTGTAGCCATAAGAAGAGCAAACAGAAGATCATGTCCCTTGAACTTGAATCTTGCAAAACCGTATGCTGTAAGTGTACATGAAGCGATGGTAAGCAGTACCTTCGGAATTACGATCTTGTAGGTATTAAGCATTGATTTCCAGATGTCAATGTCTCCTCCATAGCCGTTCATGGCGTCGATATAACCCTGAACAGTCGGAGATTTCGGTATGAATCCGATGCTGGAGAAAATCTCAGAGTTTGTCTTGAAGGAAGCTCCGATCATCCATACCAGAGGATAAATCATAATGATACCCACCAAAACCAGAACTACATACTTAAAGACTGTGGCTATCTGTCTTTTCTTTTCAAGTGTCATTTTAAGCCTCCTCGTCGGAATAGTATACCCAGTGCTTCTGGCTGTACTGTAAGATAGCTGTGAAGATCATAAGGATGATGAACAGTACCCATGCCTGTGCACTTGCAAGACCCATTGCATATTTCTTGAATGCGTTGTTATAAATGAGCAGTGAAACGAGTGTGGTAGCACCTCTCGGTCCGCCTGCTGTTATGATATATGGTCCATTAAATTCCTGGAATGCCTGAACCAGCTGTGTAACCAGATTATAGAAAATAACCGGTGTGATCATCGGAACTGTAATGGTAAAGAACTGTCTCCATTTGCCTGCACCGTCAAGGGAAGCCGCCTCATAAAGATCAGGTGAAACGCCCTTAAGAGCTGCAAGGAAGATAACCATGGTAGAACCAAACTGCCATACACGAAGAAGACAGATTATAAAAAGCGCTGCTGACTTGTTTGACAGCCAGTGTGGTCCTTCTATACCGATGAATCCGAGGATCATGTTGATGATTCCGTCGTCTTTAAAGATGGCCTTCCACAGAACTGCTATAGCAACCGAAGATCCAAGAATCGAAGGAATGTAATAGACCGTTCTGAACATCTTAACTCCCTTGATCTTGAAGTTAAGGATGTAAGCAACAAACAAAGCAAATACCAGCTTAAGAGGCACTGTCATAAAAGCATACTTAAATGTAATGCCGAAGCCTTCCTGTATTTTTTTGTTTGTAAAAACATCAAGATAGTTGAAGATACCCCATTTATGAATACCTTCGAAAAGTGAGTAATCACTGAAGCTGTACACCAATGATGAAAGGAATGGATATCCCTTAAAAACAAGAAATCCTACCAACCAGGGAATAATAAAGATAAAACCCTTATTTTCTTTCCAAAAGTTGTTCGGAGCACTTTTAGTGTTTGTATTTGACATATTGTCTACTCCTTTTTTCAAATTCTCTAAGCATATGAAACGGACCTCCGAACCGAAGGTCCGTCCCATTCCTCTCTCAAGGATTAATTACTTGCTCTCTACCTCATTTACAGCATCAATAAGTGCCTGTGCGAGCTCCTTGGAATCAGTTCCGTCATATGACATATCGTTAATGATCTCCTGGTAAGCACCCTCTGCACTGTCCTTAAGAGCTGCATCCTCATAGTAAGGAGAAAGCTGGAAAGGTGCATTGGCACTTGCTGCCTTGTTTGCCTCAAATGTAAGACCCTCAAGAGCACCTGAAGAAGCAAGCTTCTCCTGAGCTGCCTTAGATGCAGGAACACCTCTCTCAAGAGCGAGAGTCTCTACACCGTCACCGTTGAACATGTAGTTAAGAAGCTTTGCTGCCTCTTCCTTATTTGCTGAATTAGGAGAAACTGCAAATCCCATGGAAATCTTATAAACTGTTGCAGGTGTACCGTAATCAGCAGGATACTCACCGATTACAAGCTCCTGATCCTGATCAAGCGCATCTGTAAGCTTCTTGATGGAGCTGTCCCACTCAACAAGACCTGCATAGTGTCCGTCGATGAAGTTAGGGTTCTTATCAAGAGAATCGGCACCGTCACCTGTGAGCTTCTCCTGTGTAGGAATTACGTGATTTGCCTCAAGGCTCTTAAGGAAATCAAAACCGTCTGCAAGCTCATCAACTGTGTAGTTAAGTTTTCCATCCACTACCCACTGCTTGTTGTACTTCTCCTGCATGTAGTATGTAAGAAGGATGATAAGGTCATATGTTCCTGTAGCAAGAGGATAATAGTCATCGCCAAGCTTCTCCTTGAATACAGGTCCTGCAGCAAGGATGTCTGCAAAGCTCTTTGGAATCTCAAGTCCTGCCTTCTCAAATGTAGCCTTGTTCCAGTAGAACACACGTCCTGTTGATGAAACAGGTACGCCGAGTACATGTCCGTCAATGGTCATAAGATCAAGAAGTGACTGATCATACTGAGTAAGGTCGAAATCTGAAAGATCCTTAAGATCTGCAAATCTTGTTCCGTCCGGGCTGAACTGCCATAACCAGTTCCAGTTGATCTGGAAAAGATCCGGCTCGGAATTTCCTGCGATCTGAGTTGCAATCTTGTCCTGCCATCCTGACCATGCGCCATACTCTGATTCAACCTTAACATTAGGATTAGCTGCCATATACTCATCAAGCATCTTGAGTGTCGCGTTGTGTCTTGAATCACCGCCCCACCATGACATACGAAGTACGATATCTCCTCCGTTTGCCTGAGCTGCTGCCGCTACAGTCTCCTTGGCTGTCTCAGCTGCCTTTGTTGCGCCCTCAGTCTGAGCCTCTGTAGGAGTAACCTTGCTTCCGCATGCTGCAAGTCCCATTACCATTGTTGCAGCTAAGCCTCCTGAAAGAATCCTTGTTACCATTTTTTTCATTTTTACCTCCTTGGGATGCCCCTTCAAGCACCCTGATTTAATTGAGTTTTTTGTTGTTATTACTATTTAAAATGCCGTACCCGGTGCCAGTACCGATGTTCGTGCATCAAATAATCATCAGAATTCTGCAGCCACGTCATTTACGTAGACCACATTGTAACTGTCAAAATCGATGACATTGATAAGCTCGGTCTGAGTATCGTCAGAGCCCTTTATCTCGATATTTTCCATGGCAAGGCGTTTTACATTTCTTGCATAAACGCTCTTTCCCGTCATATCCCTGAAATTGTCCATCATGATGGTCTGACCCGGTTTTCTTTCAGATTTCGGTCTGAAGGAAACCTTTACATTTCTCAGGACAATGTTATCAATGTATCTTTCCGGAAGTCCGTAAGCCACCAGCATACACTGATCGGCGCCTGTAGCCTCGATGTTCTCAGCTCTTATGGTTCCTATAGAAGGAGTCCTGTTATCCACAGGCCTTTCATTCTGATCTTGAACATATTCGCTGTGTCCGTCCGGATCACAGAAGTAGAACATGTTAAATGTGAATGGCATGTGAACGTCCTTCATGGTGATGTCGCGGAAAAGGATATTGTCATATATCGCTTCAGGACCTCTGCCTCGTCTCGTCTTTATGCGAAGCCCTCTGTCTGTCCCGTCGAAGATGCATTTCTCTACCGTAACATTCTTAACACCTGCAGCCGCTTCCGACCCCACAGTCACACTGCCGTGTCCTCTTTCCAAAAATGAATTACGGACAACGATGTTTTCGGAAGGTCTGTGATATCTTTCACTCATATAATATTTGCCGGACTTGATGGCTATACAGTCATCTCCTACCGAAATCCTGGTTCCGAGAACCAGAACTCTTCTGCAGCTTTCCGGATCCATTCCATCTGTATTGGGAGAATCTGATGGATTCCAGATGCTTACATTAAAAAGTGAAAAATCATCTGTGTAATATGGATGAATGGTCCAGCAAGGTGAATTCCTCACCGTCACTGACTGAAGTCTTACATTCTTACAATGATTAAAGAATATGGTCTTTGGTCTCCAGGCTATACGTTTTACCTTCGGATCCTTCCACCAGTCACCCTTATCACCGTTTCCATCAATCGTACCTTTTCCGAAGATGTCCAGCCTCTCAATGTTTATACCGGTAATAAGTGAAGCAAAGCTTGTTTCGGGATTGCCTTCCCAGCTGGAAAGATTGTATTCATCTTTTCCGTTGCCTTTTTCGGTCATTCCCGGAAGCAGAGGATACCTTTCTCTGTCAGTGTCACCAAGAAGTACCGCTCCTTCATCTACAAAGAGGCTCATATTGCTTTTCAGGAATAACGGCCCCGTAAGATATGTTCCTTCAGGAAAATGTACCGTACCTTCATCAGGACACGAGCTTATGGCCGCCTGGATGAATTTAGTATCGTCATGCTGTCCGTCTCCCCGGGCACCAAAAACCTTTACATCAAGAAGAAATGATTCATGTTCAGTCCTGAATGTCTTTTCTGTTCTTCCTTCTTTATCCTCCACAGAAATGGTATAATCCCTGTCCGGTAAAAGACCGTCTACTGTGACAACATTTAAATCTGTTCTAAGCTTCTCCACCCCGTCTATCAGTACACTGTACTCTTCAGGTGTGTAGCATATAGTACTGTTTTTAAGTTCTATCGTTACACTCCGCTTAAATACGGCGCTTATTTCAAATTCCATGATGCTCCTTTTCAGTATCCGCTTATACCGAATGACCTTTAATTATAAAATATGACCCTTTTCCGATGTCCTGACAATGCTGTCGTGTCATATATCTATATAATTGACCATTTGATTTTTTGTGTTTTTTGTCTTTTTTCATCTGACATCAATGATTATATCAGCAGATTTACGAAAATACTCACAAAATCAGACCTTATTTTGCCGTATTTTATCTTATCGGATACATTTATGACTTTATTTTGATATTTTAGAGCTATTTTTTATATCCTTTTTGATAATTATGGGTTTCGTAAAACCATAAAAACAGTCATATTCCGTCATCAGCCACTATACACATTACATAGTTATACTAAATTTGTAAACGCTTTACACCATCATTTTTTATCATTTTATTTTGACACTGTTATGTAAATTTCGTAATTTGTATAACTTTACATTAAAACTCTCAAAGCGCGATCAAATCCGTATCCGATTTTACAAATGTATCCGATTTTATAAATAAATAACGGCTCCGAAAATATATAATGATATAAGTGTCATAA
>DFGZ01000015.1 GCA_002371295.1 Oribacterium sp. UBA3737
ATAAAGAGTATCTATCCGCTCAAGGTTATGGTGGCCGGAAAAATGTTTGAGAATGAAGCAAGGAAGGCCGGCTATCAGAGCGTTAATGAATATATTGAAGATGTTGACTATGTTAAGGAAATCAAGAACGAAAAAGAAAAATTGATTTCAAAGAGAGATTTGATAGATAGTATAAGTCAAAGCAGAGTCAAGCTTTTCGAATTAATAGACGCTGATGTCCTTGCCAAGAATAATCTTCAAATTCAACAGTATATCCACATCAATAATGGAACTCCTTATAGTGAGAGTTTTATTGTTGGGCAGGGCATATTTTTTTCTGTATATGATGACGGCTATGCATTTGATGAATTGAGAATTGAGAACAAGGACCTTATTATACCAACATATGATTATGAGGAGGATTATCCAAATAAGAATTATGGTCATGATCCGGGTTTGAGAGACTACAGAGAGTATAGCTGTCTGGAGAATATTTTGTATTTAATTACACATAAAGATGTTGAAGACGCGGGTGTAAATCTTATGAGTTGCAATGCGCCGGGGATTAGTTTTTATATCTCACAGGCTGAAGTGATAAAACTCCTTAACCCTAATATGTACAGAGATATAGTACTTATAGATGGTGACATGGATTTTGCTTATTCAAAAACAGTTACAAAAGATGCTCTAATAGAATAAAGAATATTGCTGAGGTAGCCACTCTATGTCATTATGATATTCGGTTGCTCAGGCGGACAACAGTCGATACGGTGGTTCTTTTGTTCCAACGGAAAAAGAAGTGGCTATAAAAGAAGCACTGAAAGCTTTTGGAATGATAGCTTAAAAATCGTGGATAACCTCCACGATTATACAAAAATAACATATAAGACGTTTATAAAAGACACGCCGGAGAAATGAATTTGACATTCTCAGACGTGTCTTTTTGTGTATTTCAGAGGAGGATGAGACGTTATACTTAACGTAATAATGCCGATAATTTTTCTATATAATTAATTATCTTGAAAAATGGTCATTGATTTAATAGGGAGGAAAATGATGAAGATCACAAGCTTTAACCCGCTGATATGTACGAGACACGCAGATGAAATTGTCAAAATATTTGAGGAACTGGGATTTGAGACGACCCACGTGAAAGAAAAGCTAAATGACGAGGATATTACAGAATTCCGTATGAAGGACGCAAATGGCTTCCATGTCGATGTCTCTTCGGCCGGCGATAAGCTTCCCATGCCGAATGACATTACGGTGATTCGTATCAATGTCGATGATTTTGACGAAGCAATGAAATATTTTACGGACAAAGGATTTTTTAATCCATTGGGAAACAGAATCATCGACGGTGGATCTTCAAAGGATGCGATTCTGTTTGCACCTTCCGGGTTTGGAATCAGGCTCATTCAACATATCAAGAATCACGATTGAGGAAAGAAACATCATAATAGAAGGAGAATATTATTGTTATGTATGAGTTCTAACCTTATATTCTCAGACGTGTCTTTTTATGTATTCCAGAGGAGTATGAGACTTTGTCTGAAGATACATATAGTTGAGGCACCGGGTATCCCGGGAGCGCCAAAGGAAAGAATAAACGGATGTAGTAGAAGCACTTATAGTGGAGACAGAGTATGAAAAAGTCTTTTGTTATCATTGTCAACGTGATTATTATGGCTGCCATACTGTCTTTTGTTGTGCTCTACTCCAGATTTGAAAACAGGGATTCTTACAAAAGACAGATAGCGCACTTTGAAAAGACAACAGTGACCATGGAGAGGGTGACTGAGAATTATCTGGAAGGGGAGCAGCGTGTTTGCGATGCCTGGGCGCAATATATCAATAGCAGTAATATGGATATGGAAGAGGCCATGGATTATCTTCGTGCGTCCCATGTCCTTCAGGACAGTTCAACACATCTTATTTTTTCAGACACACTTACCGGTCTTTCCACCCAGCCGAAACAGGGAACCGGAGATGACTTTTCTGTTTCTTATGAACGGGTGGAGCTTTTGGAGGATGTGAGCTGGATTTCGGATGTCGGAGAGTCAATCAATATTACCAGGGCTTACACTAACCCGATGAATGGTGAGCAGTCACTGGCATTCTGCAACAGGGTGAGACTAAATCCGGAAAAGGGAAACTCCGGGGATGCGGTACTGCTCAGGGTGATTCCTATTTCGGAGCTTGAAAAGAAATGGGTATTTCCTCAGGAAGAGTTCTCAAACGCTGAGCTCGCCATGATCGATGCCGACGGTGATTATATCCTGAAGGGTTACAGCTTTAAGAATTCCAGCTTTTTTGAGTTCTATAAGTCCTATAATACCACTGACCCTGTATCTTCGAAGGAACTTTTCGGAAGGATCACTTCATCGACAGGATCCGTTTCTATGCTTAACTCCCACGGAAAAGAATGCATACTTGCCTTTACCCCTGTCTCTGCCACAGCCGGATGGACGCTTCTGGGTTTCGTACCTGCAGAGGACCTCGAAGCTGATCTCGAAAACTGGCTGCTCCCCGGAGTCATTTCGGCCGGTTTACTGATTCTGTTTCTGTTTGACCAGTTTTACATGATGCAATTGAACAGGCGCCTTCAGGTGGCGGTCAGGGAAGCGGAATCCGCAAACATGGCAAAGACCGATTTTCTCTCCACCATGTCTCATGACATCAGGACCCCCATGAATGCCATAATCGGTCTTACAGCCATAGCAAGGAAGAATCTCGGGGATGTGAAATCAACAGGAGAGAATCTTCGTAAGATAAGTCTTGCCGGCAATCATCTGCTTACACTGATTAATGATATACTGGACATATCCAAGGTGGAAAGCGGACAACTGAAATTGAGTCCGCTGACTTTCTCCATTGTGGAGACGGTGGAAAATCTTGTGAACATTTCACAGCCGATGGTAAAGGAAAAAGAACTGGAATTCAGTTTTCACATCCATAATATGGAGAAGGAATACCTTTATACAGATCAGCTTCGTCTGAATCAGATTTATATCAATATCCTGTCCAATGCCATCAAGTATACGGAAACCGGCGGACGTGTCGGTGTAGAGATACGTGAGGAAGAAAGCACTGATCCAGGCTGCGTTCGTCTTAGTTATATTGTAGCCGATTCAGGTATGGGTATGAGCCCCGAATTCATGAAGACCATGTATCAGCCGTTCTCCCGTCAGACAGACAGTCGTGTCAGCAGCATTCAGGGAACAGGTCTTGGTCTTGCCATTACAAAGCAGATGGTCGATCTGATGGATGGAACGATTGAATGTCAGAGTGAGCTTGGCAAGGGTACGACCTTTACTGTCGTACTGGATATTCCGGCGGCTGAAAGGCAGTCGGATGAGCTCCGTCTTGAAGGGGTAGATATTCTCATAGCGGATGAGGATGAAACATTCCTGAGCACGGTGGCAAAGGAGCTCGAGTCTATGGGGGCTGTTGAGGAACAGGCCCGCAGCGGAACAGAAGCGATTGAAAAGATTGCCCATAGACATGAGTCCGGAAAGGATTACAGCATTGTGATTCTTGACAGAAAAATGCCGGATATGGATGGAGTTGAAGCTATTCGCAGGATCCGCAGTGTGGTCAATGCCGATAAGCCCTTACTGCTGATCTCGGCTTATGACTGGTCAGATATTGAGGATGAGGCAAGTGAGGCAGGGGCAAACGGATTTATCAGTAAGCCCATATTCCGGTCCACCTTATATAACAGGATCAGTGAGCTTCTTGGAACGGATATAAAATCCGTCGAACATGAAGATGACTGTTCGGATCTGAAGGGAATGAACATCCTTGTTGCGGAAGATATCGAGGTTAACTGGGAAATCATATCATGTATGCTTGAAGTGTTAGGCATTACCAGCGAACGTGCGGAAAACGGACGTGTCTGTGTGGAAAAAATGCGTTCGGCAGAGGATGGCAGATACGATCTTATATTCATGGATGTGCAGATGCCGGAGATGAACGGGCTCGATGCCACCAGGGAGATACGTAAGCTGAAGGATACATGGGCATCATCAGTTCCGATCATTGCGATGACAGCAGATGCATTCTCCGAAAATATTACAGAGTGTATGAATGCAGGAATGAACGGGCACATTGCAAAGCCCATTGATATGAAGCTGGTCATCAGGGAGATACGAAAAATCAAAGAGAGGAACGAACAAGTTTTAAAGTGAATTATCAAAGCTGTTTGGGGAGGCAGATACGAATTTGATTTAATCCGATTCGCGAGAGACTCCTGGAGGTGAAAATGAAAAAATCGATGTGTATATCTTTAGTGGTGCTGTTGGTTCTGGCGCTGACCGCATGTGGTTCGGAAAAGAAGGAAACGGTGGCTGAGGAGAGCTTTAAGCCGTCTCTTGATACATCCCTAAGTTGCAATATCAATGTTGCAGGCGGTTATGACAACTTTGAGGCGCTGGAAGCTGAATTTGACCGTTTCAATGAATACTATCCGAATGTGGAGCTTAAATTCACGAAGGTTGATGATTATAACAATATGATAGGTACGGTCCTTAGGGGAAACGATGCTCCGGATATATATGTAAACCATTCATGGATGTATGGGCGCGAGCAGTACAAGGCTTCCATTGATTATGCAGAAGATCTGTCAGATCCTGCCCTTTCACTTGATCTGGATTGCATCCGCAGCAATATTATTCTGAATACTGACGACGGTACGCTTCCGATGGTTCCTGTTTTTTCCAATACCTACGGTATGCTTGTGAACAATGATCTTTTTGAAAAAGAAGGTCTGAAGATTCCCACTAATTATAAAGAGCTTGTGGAAGTGTGCAGTGCCTTTCGTGAAAAGGGATATAAGAGTCCGCTTATGGGATTCTCAAAAGAAGAGAAAACATCGCTTTTTACAGTGGTAGTCTATCCATTCTTCTGCGGTACAGTGGCTAATGATACGGAGGCTGTGAAAAAGCTGAATGCTATGGATTCTTCTGCAGGGGAGTATCTGAGGCCCTCACTTGAGCAGATCGACCGGCTCCTAAAGGATGGATGTGCGGATCTTGATGTATGTTCAGAGATAGAAAACAATTATGATGCGGTTATTCTGCGTTTTTTTGAAGGAGATGTCCCTATGATGACCTGTTCCGGAGATACTGTCTCAGGAACGAAAAAGAGGGAGAGCCGTTCAGAAGCATTTATCTCAAAGCCCTTTAAATATACCTTTATGCCTGTTCCTATGGCGGAGGAAGGTGCTTACTTCCTGGATATGCCGAATCTTCAGTTTTCTGTAAACAAGAAGAGTCCCAATCTTCAAATGGTTAACGAGTTCATGCGTTTTCTCATCACGTCAAGAGAGCTGAACAAAATGGCCCAGAGTAAAGGGCTTATGTCGCCGACCAAAGATCTGTCCTTTGACAATATGTATGCCGCCTTCGGAGATATCCCGGAATCACGGATACTTTCGCCGGAGGAAATTGGTTTGACGGATGATGCAGTCAAGCAGTTAAGGGAGGCTGCTTACAGAGTCGGAATCGGATCAATGACCATAGACGAGGCGGTTGCCGGTTATGGTACTTTTGATTAAAGTCTGAACTAAGAAAGGTCTGAAATACGATTACTCTATAAGCAGCCGACACGGCTTGTTAAAGAGTAAGGATATAATCAGCCCTTCCTTACCTTGGCATTAACGCATCGCTGGGAAATATAGTTAAACACGAAGTCATAGTCTGCGGGCTCAACATAGACCTGATTGTGATCCAGAAGCTTATTGACTTTTATGACGCGCATCCATCGGTTGCCGATGACCTTCCTTACGTTTATAAAGTCCGAGGTGGAGGTATTGCGTGAGGAGGCAAGTATTCCGGTTCCGACTGTTCCCGGCCGTCCGGAAGCTATTCCGACCATGGCAGTGAGCCACCCTATGGCTTCTGTTTTCTTAAACTGGCTCTGCATCTGTATATGGACTACCTTTTCTTCATCCATCTCAAACAGGACCATATATTTCCATCCGTACATTGCTGCCAGAATGACATAGGATAATATAACAACCCCTATAAAGAACAGTATGACCCAGAAAGCGATCATCAATTCCTCAGGGTCTGCAGGTGGGGTAATGCTTCCGTCTTCTATCAGATCGACAAGCAGCATAAATATGGCAATTATAGCGGCGGACATGCCCAAAACTTTGAATACGGTAAATAAGATAACAGGATTTTTGAGCATGGGAAACTCAAATATCCATCGGTACTTGCCGTCGGGACACAGATAAATATTTTCTGTGACTCTTTCGCCATTGATGATTCCGGGGTTGTTTTGATTGTTATTCATGATTTATCGCCTCAAAAAACATAATATAAAATAGATGACGCCACATATTTCTATAAGTATAGTATCGACATGAATTAAAATAAATATTCATTGATATTAGTAATCCAGGCTGACTTACAACAGGACATTGACAGTATTGGATTGTAAAAATATAATTGTAAACGAATAATTTAACGGGGAGCTCGTAGACGGGCTGAGAGGGAATGATCAATTCCGACCCATAACCTGATTTGGATAATGCCAACGTAGGGATGAGTCAAAGAATTAATTCTTTTATGTGGATGAAGTAACAGCTGATATACCTGATGGTATTTCAGCTGTTTTTTTTGTGTCGCAAGTGACACTCTATTTAACAGTATATTAATCATAAGGAGGAATACATATGGTCAAGGTGAATGGTGAGAGCTATGACTTTGCTGGACTTACTGTACTGGAAATGCTT
>DFGZ01000123.1 GCA_002371295.1 Oribacterium sp. UBA3737
AAACTGCTGATTTTGTTCCACTCACGTTGATAGAACCTGATGGTTGCCGGATTATAGTGATTGGCCTCAAGAAGCTTAAGCAGACCTTCTGTGATTACCGTCAGAGTCATATGTTCCACCGCCTTTCTGTTGATGGCAACAGAATACCAATACGGCGGGGAAAACATAAGTCTGATAATTAATACTTATTGCAGTCATACTAAAAGGTTGAGTGGCCAATGATGTCGGCAGCATTTCTGTAGACGGGTTATGCCGAGATTGGGAAGGCCTATTTCTTTAAATTGCAAGGATTATAGCACTTAACTCGACATAACACAGAACTCGGCATAAGGCGGATTGAACAAAATCGCTGCGCGATGGCCTACCCAAGTTTCGCATCCATCTTAAAAATCGATAAAAGCAGTAGTAAATAAGTCCTGGATAAGGTATTGTTGATTCACCACAAAAAAACAGACCTTATAAAACACAGGATTGTTATCACTACTGCTATGAGCAGAATCATATCATTTATCAGGCTTTCGGACAAGAGCTTTTACTATGCCCATGCACCTCCATAATGATTGAACTGTCACTTTAGATGAAGATCAATTATGGAGGAAAAATCATGAATGAAATATATCTGCAGAGACTTAAGGAAGACCTGCGGCTCAAAAATTATTCAAAGAATACTCGTGAAGACTATTACCGCTTTGTTGTAAGGTTCCTCGACTTCACCAGGAAAGAGGCAATGGCTGTCACATACGCAGACATCCGGAAGTTCGTCTTCCACATGATGGACAACGAATCAAAGAAAGCATCTACAATCAACACTTATACGGCGGCCATCCGGTTCTTTTTTGAATATACCCTCGGCTATGTCTGGGACCCTAAAAAGCTTCCGAAAATGAAGAGGGACCGTTATCTTCCTGTCGTCCTTACCAGAGAACAGGTCGGGATGCTGATCGATTCCATGGATAATTATAAGCATAAGGCCATTACTGCAACGATGTATTCATCCGGTCTGAGGGTGAGCGAAGTATGCCACCTGCGCTATGAAGACATCAGCAGATCAAAAAAGATGATCCATGTGCCTGTTTCAAAGAACAGGCAGGATCGCTATACGATACTAAGTGACCGCAATCTGGAGATCCTTACGGAATACTGGTATCGGTACGGCCGCCCAATGGGATGGCTCTTCCCCAGTACAGTCCGGGACGAGCCGCTTACGACCAGCTCAGTTGAACAGTTTGTCAAGGCGCATGCCCGGGCGTTAGGCCTTCCTGAAGGCGTGACCCCGCATACGCTCCGCCACAGTTTTGCATGCCATGCTCTGGAGGACGGCGTCAGCCACACCTTTATTCAGCAGCTCCTTGGACACCGCAGTCCGGGATCTACGGATGTATATCTCCAGATGACATCCAAAGCGCTCATGGGGATCAGGAGCCCATATGACACATTCGGTCCTTCAGAGGAGGAGGGCGTGTGCAATGGCTGATAGTCCGACTATGCAGGATGTGCTGCAGAGATTCTATCCGGGATATCTTGATTCCTATGTGCCGAACGCACAGCAGGATAAAGTGGTCCGCCACATCTTGAATTGTAAGACAGGGGCTTATGGCGTAAATGTTTCCAGATGCAGCAGCTGCGGTCATGTCCAGTTCCATAACAATTCCTGCCGGGACAGGTCCTGCCCGATGTGCCAGGCCCTGTCGAACGAGCTCTGGATTGACGCTCAGAATGAGCATGTACTGGACACTGATTATTATCATATCGTTTTTACATGCCCTTCCGAACTGAACCCTTTGATCTACTGTAACCAGAAGGAGCTGTATTCCCTGTTCTTTCATACGGTCGCGGAAACAGTCTTGGAGCTTTCTGCAAATCCTGCGCATCTGGGAGGGACGCCAGGTTTTATCAGTGTCATGCATACATGGTCTTCCAATCTTTCTTACCATCCGCACATACATGTATTATGCACAGGCGGGGGATTGGATGCGGACAGGAACTGGCATCAGAAAAGGGAAGGATACTTCCTGCCTGGAAAGGCAATTGCCAAAGTTTTCAGAGGAAAGTTCCTTTCCGGTTTGAAAGAGCTGCATAAGGATGGGAAGCTTTGTTATGCCGGAGAAGCCGAGAAGTACCGGAACCACTATGAATACCAAGAGCTGATAAACTTGTGTTTTCAGAAGAACTGGGTGACCGACATCAGGGAGTCATTTGCCGGTGCCGAGAGCGTTATGCATTATCTTGGACGCTATACTCACAGGATAGCCATCAGTAACGGCAGGATACTTCGCATGGATGAAAAGAGCGTAACGTTCCGTGTAAAGGACTATAGAAATGGCGGAGTATGGAAAGAACTTACTCTCGACGGGGTTGAATTCGTGCGCAGGTTCCTGATGCATGTCCCGCCCCGAAGATTTGTCAGGATACGCCATTACGGACTGCTAAGCAATCAAAAGAAGCGCCGACTGATCCCATTATGTAGGAATCTTATAGGCTGCCGAGAGTTTCTGAGACGTTTCCGAAAAGACGATAAAGTGCGAGCGATCCGGATACTGTACAAGATAGATATTACGAAATGTCCAAAGTGTGGTGATACCATGTGCTATGAACCCGGTCTTCGGCAAGGATATCAATGTAACAGTAGCGCCTGATCATGGTCGTATAAAGTGGAATGAGACGTGTTTTATCTGGGGAAAGGGGGCGTCTGCCTTGAAAAGAGGAAAAACCGATGAGTCCGCCTTGCTGAAAGAACGAATGTGACAGTCTGCTAATGGTAAAGGGAGTGATTGAATCCCCATACAAGACACGACTTTGTTCAATTCGGAAAAACCAAAAGTGGTTTGAGTAAAGGGGCAATAAATATGCCCCCTTATTCAAACCACCTTCGGTTCTTTCCTTAGTAATTATCTACATATAAAGATAACCCGGCTTCACTGATATGAGGAAGAGTATC
>DFGZ01000122.1 GCA_002371295.1 Oribacterium sp. UBA3737
CATCGTAGACGGACGTATACATCCTGCCAGAATAGAAGAAGTGGTTGAGAAGGCTCAGAAGGAAGTTGATGAGACTATCCGTGAGGAAGGTGACGCAGCTGTTCTTGAAGTCGGAGTACATGGACTTAATCCTGAGCTTGTAAAGCTTCTCGGCCGTATGAAGTTCAGAACTTCCTACGGACAGAACGCACTTAGACATTCGGTAGAGGTTGCTCAGATTTCAGGACTTCTTGCTGAGGAGCTGGGACTCGATGTCCGTATGGCAAAGAGAGCCGGACTTCTCCATGATATCGGAAAAGCCATTGATCACGACGTAGAGGGAACTCACGTACAGCTTGGTGTAGAGCTTTGTAAGAAGTATCATGAGCCTGAGATTGTTGTGAACACAGTAGCTTCCCACCATGGCGGTACAGAGCCTACATCTCTGGTGGCCTGCATAGTAGCTGCGGCAGATGCCATTTCGGCTGCAAGACCGGGTGCAAGACGTAAGTCTCTTGAGACATATACAAATCGTCTCAAGGAGTTGGAGGATATCACAAATTCCTACAAGGGAGTTGAGAAGTCCTTTGCGGTACAGGCCGGAAGAGAAGTTCGAATCATGGTTGTTCCTGATCAGGTATCAGATGATGATATGACCATCATGGCACACGACATGGCTAAGCAGATTCAGGATCAGATGCAGTATCCTGGAGTTATCAAGGTTAACATCATCCGTGAGTCAAGAGCCGTAGATTACGCAAAGTAATTTAAGGAAAAGACAATAAATGAAAATAAAAGGTCTGCTTGCCGGAATGGCAAAGCAGACCTTTTTTTGTGATTAATGTTTGGCTAATGTTAAATACAATCAGATAAGTTTTTATAAAGGCATTGCGTTTTTATTCTCTGTTTGATAAAAAGAATCATATAAATGAGGAGACCCCGGAAGGCTTTCACCAACCGGGGCAATTATGAAAAATTTATATTGGAAAAATAACCAAGGACAAAGATTAAAAAGAAACGTGTTTGGTTACTTTTTACTATATTTAAAATATAGTATTGAATTATGAACAAATTATGAATAATTTTTTTACAATATGTAAATAATAAAATTTTTTAAAAAGTTGATGTTTTTGATAATTTAGATAAGGAACGGAGGACATATGTCAAAAGAAAAAAAGAAGATACAGCACAATACAGAGCGTGAAGTACTGGTGACAGGTCACAGAAATCCGGATACCGACTCCATCTGTGCGGCAATTGCCTATTCAAGACTTAAAAACAGGATCACAAATTCCGAAAAACACATCCCCTGCAGAGCCGGAGAGCCATCAAGAGAAACTGCCTTTGTACTTGACTATTTCAAGGTTCCTGAGCCAAGGCTCATTACATCCGTAAAAACACAGGTATCTGATATCGAGTACAGAAAGACACCCGGAGTAGACAGAGATATGTCACTCAAGAAGGCATGGACTATGATGAACGAAGACAATCTGGTGACCCTGCCTGTTCTTACTTCCTATAATTCCTTAGAGGGTGTTATAACCATCGGCGACATCGCAAAGTCATATTTCAATGTCTATGATTCTCACATTATTTCAAAGGCCCACACAAAGTTCGCTAATATCCAGGAGACTCTGGAAGCAACTGTCGTGACCGGAGACATGAGCCGGTGCTGCACTGAGGGTAAGGTACTTATCGCTGCGGCAAATCCGGAGATGATGTCATATTATATTGAGAAGCATGACATCGTTATCCTCGGAAACAGAGCTGAGAACCAGCTTTCTGCTATGGACAACGGAGCAGACTGTATCATCATCTGTGAAGGTGCCAATGTTTCCCCGACTATCAAGAGCCTTGCGGAAGCAAACGGCATGATCATCATGGTGACAAGCTATGATGCATATACAGCGGCAAGACTTATCAACCAGTCCATGCCTATAAGCTACTTCATGACCACAGACGGTCTCATTACATTTACAGAGGACGACTATGTTGACGACATGAGAGATGTTATGGCATCCAAGAGACACCGTGATTTCCCTATCATGGCTAAAGACGGCACCTACCTCGGTATGGTATCCCGCAGAAATCTCCTCGGAAACCATGGCAAGCAGGTTATACTTGTGGACCACAACGAGCCGGGTCAGGCAGTGGAAGGAATAGAGGCTGCAGACATTCTTGAGATCATCGACCATCATAAGATCGCTACAGTTCAGACCATGTCTCCTGTATATTTCAGAAACCAGCCTCTGGGATGCTGCTCAACCATCATTACCCAGATGTATAAGGAGAACAACATCGAAATCGACAAGCAGACTGCAGGACTTCTCATGTCAGCTATCATTTCAGATACACTCCTTTTCAGATCACCTACCTGCACACCTCTTGACGAGAAGACAGGACGTGAGCTTGCTGAAATAGCAGGTGTGGATATCGAGAAGTATGCATTCTCCATGTTCTCTGCAGGTTCTAACCTTAAGGGCAAGACTGTGGAAGAGATATTCTATCAGGATTTCAAGCACTTCACAGCTGGAAAGATCGAGTTCGGCGTGAGCCAGGTAACAAGTCTCAACAAGGAAGAGCTTGAGGAGATGAAGGACGGTCTTGAGAGTTTTGCCAATAAGGCACTGAAGGTTGAAGGAATAGACATGAGCTTCATCATGCTCACAAACATCCTTGACAGAAGCACCGATCTTCTGGCGATCGGACAGGGAGCAGGCAAGCTTGTTGCCAATGCCTTCGGCGTGGAGCCTGTGAAGAGAGAGAACAGCGAAGGCAGCCGTGAGGACTGCTGGTCGGTTGTTCTTCCGGGAGTTGTTTCCAGAAAGAAGCAGCTGGTACCGCCACTCACACTTTTCGGAGAGCAGATGTAAATATCGGAGGACATTACCTTAATGAACATAACAATGATCGGTATGCCGGCCTGTGGAAAGTCCACTATCGGTGTCATGCTGGCAAAAAGATTCGGAATGAGCTTTGTGGATATCGATATCCTGATTCAGGAGACCACAGGAAAACTTTTGAAGGAAATTATAGCCTCGGAAGGGAATGAGGGGTTTCTGAAGATAGAGGGAGATATCGCCGCAGGCCTTAAGGTAAAGAACTCCATTATCGCTCCGGGAGGTTCCATCTGTTATGAAGACTGGGCCATGGAGCACCTGAAGGAAATAGGCAGGGTGGTTTATTTAAAGGTCTCCTATGAGGAGATGGAGAAACGCATCGGGAATGTTGTGGACCGCGGTGTAGCGATACCAGAAGGTTATACTCTTAAGGACCTTTACAATGAGAGAACTGCCCTTTACGAGAAATATGCGGATGTCACTATAGACGAAGAAGGAAAAACTGCTGCAGACATAGTAAATGAACTGAAGCAGTGGATAGAAAAACAGAAATAACACCGGGTGATGATTCTGACGAATGATTATTCCTTTTGGAATAGGTCGTCGAATCATCACTTTTTTGTTTAGTTCCTTTTTTGTTTACGGCACATGAAGTATGCTATCATAGTGAGGTGTAAAAATAGACCATGAAAACCGGGAGGATACATTTTGGAGGAAAAGTTAAAAAAACATCTTGTGATAGGAATACTGGCTCACGTTGATGCGGGAAAGACAACATTGTCCGAGAGTATCCTCTTTGAAACAGGAAAGATCCGCAGCCAGGGACGTGTGGATAACGGTGATGCCTATCTTGATACAGACCGGATGGAAAAGGAAAGAGGAATCACCATATTTTCAAAAATGGCGACCTTTGAGCTGAAGGACATAGCGGTATCCCTGCTTGATACGCCGGGACATATAGATTTTTCGGCTGAAATGGAAAAGACCCTTGGGGTACTTGATTATGCCATACTGGTAGTGAACGGTGCCGACGGAGTGCAGGGCCATACTGAGACCCTGTGGAAACTTCTTAAAAGGTACGGAGTACCGGTATTCATCTTCGTTAACAAGATGGACCAGCCGGGAACGGATAAGGAAGCACTTCTTGAGGATCTGGAAAAACATTTTGGCAATGCCGCAGTGGACTTCAGCGACGCGGGGGTATATTCCATGTCGGAAACTCTGAAGGAGAACATTGCCATGTGTGATGACCGCATCATGGAGAAGTATCTGGAGAAGGGTGAGCTGGACCCTAAGGATGTGAGGAACATGATATGGGACAGAAAGCTTTTTCCGGTCTATTTCGGCTCTGCCCTGAAGAATTTCGGTGTAAAAGAATTTCTTGACGGAATATATACCTTCACCGAGATTCCCCTTTACCCTGATTCGTTTGGCGCAAAGGTCTTTAAGATAGGCAGGGATGATTCCGGAAAAAGACTTACCTATATGAAGATAACAGGCGGAGAGCTTAAGGTAAGGACGGAGATAGTTCCTGAAGAAAAGGTATCCGAAATAAGGATATACAGCGGTGCGAAGTATGTTAATACAGACACCGCGGAAGCAGGTACTGTATGTGCGGTTCTTGGAGTCGGAAGTCTGAAAACGGGAGACTCCCTGGGCTGTGAACCTAAGGGAAAGGAAATGTCCCTTAAACCTGTACTGGATTATCAGGTAGTTTCAAAGGATGCGGATCCTCTTCTTTTGTACAGACAGCTTATCACCATTTCCGATGAATTCCCTGAGCTTCATATAAGCTGGGATGATGCTCTTAAAGAGATACATGTCCGCCTCATGGGAGAAGTCCAGATAGAGATCCTCAAAAGAGTGGTGAAGGAACGCTTTGACATAGAACTGGAGCTTGGAGAAAGCAGGATACTCTACCTTGAGACCATAGCGGAACCGGTTCTCGGGGTGGGTCACTTTGAACCACTTAGACATTATGCGGAAGTGCACCTTCTTATGGAGCCCCTTCCCAGAGGCTCCGGACTGAAGTTCGCGGCAGATTGTTCCACAGATGAGCTGGCCATCAACTGGCAGAGACTGGTACTGACCCACTTAAGAGAAAAGGAGCATGTGGGTGTTCTTACGGGAAGCGGAATTACTGATATAAGATTCACTCTGGTGGCAGGAAGGGCCCATAACAAGCATACTGAGGGCGGTGACTTCAGGGAGGCGACCTACCGCGCTGTGAGACAGGGGCTCAGAAAAGCTGTAAATGTTCTCCTTGAGCCTTACTATGCCTTTACACTTGAGATACCAAAAGATACTGTGGGACGTGCCATGACGGATCTTTCCAATATGGATGCAAAATTTGATCCTCCGGAGATAAAAGAAGATACCGCTGTAATAACCGGAACGGCTGCGGTTAAGGCCATGAGGGATTATCACAAGGATGTTATGGTCTACAGTAAGGGAAGAGGACATCTTTTCCTCAGATTCAGCGGTTATGACAAGTGCCATGATGCTGAATCGGTGATACTTGATTCAGCCTATGATCCTGATGAAGATATTCTGAATCCAAGTTCATCGGTATTCTGCGCCCAGGGCTCGGGATATATAGTGCCTTACGATCAAGTGGAGAGCTATATGCACGTGGAATCTCCCATAGAGCTTTATGAGGATGTGGAAAAAAGAGATTTTGCTGCGGATGCTGCCCGCATGGAGAGGACCCGGGAACAGAAAAATGAGGCTAAACATAAAAACAGCGGACGTTATATCGCGGATCAGGAGCTTGAGGATATTTTCATACGGACCTTCGGACCTATCAAAAACCGTGCAAAGGAAGTGAATCTTGCCAGTGCAAGGACCATAAGGGCAAAAGAGAAAGAGGCTAACAAGGCGGAGAACCTTCGGGCAGTAAAGACTCCCGAAAAGAAAAAAGAGTACCTTCTTGTGGACGGTTACAATATCATCTTTGCCTGGGAGGAGCTGAGTGACCTTGCAAAGACCAATCTTGACAGCGCAAGGGGTAAGCTTCTTGATATAATGTCAAATTATGCCGGCTTCACCGGAAAGTCGGTGATCGTGGTATTTGACGCCTACAGAGTGGCTGGGCATCAGGTGGAAAAGACGATGTATCACAATGTCTATGTTGTTTATACAAGAGAAGCCATGACGGCGGACGAATACATCGAAGAAGAGGCCCATGAGCTGAAAAAGCAGTATAATGTGACAGTTGCCACCTCCGATAAGGTGGTCCAGGTCATAACATGGGGTAAGGGTGCCATCATACTAAGTGCCAAGGACTTACTTGAAGAGGTGGACCGGGTGGTCAGCAAGGTGAGAACCGAGCATCTGGAAAAGGATCCCATGTCAGGGCACATCGGCACAAGGCTGGAGATCCCCGGAAAAGAGGAGTGATAAAAGGATTCCCGGAAAGGTTGAGAGACAATGCTTAACAAAATATGGCTGAAGCTTTCCATAAACAGAAAGGTAAAATGTTTTGCCCTGGTGGTAATAATTATCATACTGGTATCATCGGGATTTTCCATGTTCATCATGGGCTTTTCTCTTAAGGGCTACAGTGAAATACTTGACGATAATAAGCTCTGTCAGGAATTCATGGATGCCATGGAGTCGGAGGGCAATGCTTTTCACGCGTACATCTCACAGCGCTCAGATACCAGTAGGGAAAATCTTGACAATGCTATGGCCCGTACCGAAAGGAGTGTAAGTGAGCTTCCCTTCGATTATGAGATCATAGGCTCGGAAAGATATGCCCGTACCTGGAACATTAAAAGCGCTTATGAGCAGTATAAGGCATTCCGGGATGATATGATGAGCATCGGAGTGAACAAGCCGGGCTTTGTCACGAAGCTGAGTGAATATAACAGAAGGGAGATGTATCTGGAACAGTATTCCAGACGTCTTTTGCAGCTTACCGTTGAATCCGGTTCGGATCTTTATACGGAAAAGCTCCCAACCTTCAGGATGCTGCCCTTTGTGCTGGCCAATTTCACCCTTATCATGCTTTTCATAGTGTTCAGTGTCAGCCATGCCATGACAGAATCCATAGTTGTTCCGGTACTTAAGCTCTCACAGGAGGCGGGACGTATAGGGCGGTCTGATTTCAGCGGCGAAGACATTTGCATAGACAATCAGGATGAAATAGGAGACCTGGTGAAGATCTTCAACGGCATGAAGCATGCCACAGAGGATAATATCAAAACCATTCAGGAAAACCACCGCATGACTGAGCTTCTTCAGCAGGAAAAGATGGAAAACATCGAGATGGAAAAGCGTCTTGACATGAACAGACTTGAGCTTCTTAAAAGTCAGATAAACCCCCATTTCCTGTTCAATACCCTAAATATGATAGGCTCAATGGCGGAGCTTGAGGAGGCGGACACTACTGTAAAGATGACCCACTCTCTTGCCCAGCTTTTCAGATACAATCTGAGCACCAAGGAACAGGTCGTACCTATAGAATCTGAGCTTATGATAGCGGAAAATTATATGTATCTTCAGAAGATGAGGTTCGGCAGCAGGGTACGGTATGAAGTAGAGAGGCCGGAAGATATAAGCGGTATAAGGATACCTTCCTTCACCATGCAGCCGCTGGTGGAGAATGCCATAGTCCACGGTATCTCCAAAAAGGAGCAGGGAGGAAAGGTAAGTGTCAGCATCAGACTGAAGGATGGAGGCATGGTAGAGATCACCATTTCCGATGACGGTCTCGGAATGAAAAAGGAAGTACTGGATACTCTTTTGGAGAGGCTGAGGGATCCGGATGGGAATCGCACCGCAAAGATAGGAATCGGACTGGGAAATATCTACAGGCGTATAAATACACTGTACAAAGGACTCGGGGGACTTGAAATCGAATCGGAGGAGGGAATGGGAACGAGAATAGTTCTCAGTATTCCTCAGGAGGATATGTAATGTACAAAATACTTGTGGCAGAAGATGAAAATATTGAGAGGAAGGTACTTCTTAAGAAATTGAGGGCAAAGTATGAAGGGACGGCGTCCATATATGAGGCGGAGAACGGAAGAGAGGCCCTGAGGATATACAGGGAAGAGGAGGTAAAGATCCTTATCCTGGATATCGAGATGCCGGGAATAACAGGACTTCAAGCTGCATCCGAGATACGCAGGGAGGATAAGGATGCGGTCATAATATTTCTTACCGCATTCGATGAATTCAGTTATGCAAAAAAGGCGGTCTCTGTTCATGCCCTTGATTACCTTTTAAAGCCCTATGATGAGAAAGAGCTGTTCCTGTCTGTGGATACGGCCATGCATTATGTGGATGAAATCGATCAGGGAAAGCTCAGATCTCTTCCGGTCAGAGGTGATGAAAGGGTGTTGGATGGATCCAAGGATCGGTCAAATGCAGTCCAGGAGCCGGAAAACAGCTCTATCTGGAACGGCCGGAAGCTCATGATGGATTATGTGGAAAAACATTATATGGAGGATATATCCGTTCAGGATATAGCGGGAGCTCTGAACTACAGTGAGGCGTATTTCTGCAAGCTCTTTAAACAGCAATTCGGAACCAATTTTGTATCCTTCCTTTCGGAGTACAGGATAACGAGGGCAAAGGAGCTTCTTTCCGGGACTCATGTTAATATTAAGGACATAGGAAAAACCGTAGGATATCCGGATTCCAATTATTTTGCCAAGGTTTTTAAACGTATAGCAGGAAAAAGTCCCTCTGAGTACAGAGCGGAGATCCTTGAAGAATGAGCGTGTCTCTTTGCTTAAGCAAAGAGATGCGCTTTTGTTATATTTGCGCATATTGAAACAGAAAATATGACAATAAAATAACCAACGCTGAAATGTGCACAAAATAATGAGCTATAAATTATGCAATTAGTCGATTGTGAATAATAAAATAACGTATGATGTTAAAATTCTTCTACAAATCCAAAAAATTTACCATCGAACAATGTAAGTGCTTACCATATAATTTTAACAGATAAACAAAGTGCCCCGGAGATAGGGCATAGGTGAATTAATGGAGGAAGCAAAGTATGAAGAAGAGAGTCTTAAGTTCAGTTCTGGCAGTGACAATGGCAGCTACAGCCCTTACAGCATGTGGCGGTTCACAGAAGCCGGCAGAAACAGCTGCACAGACACAGGCAGCAGAGACAAAAGCTGCAGAGACTAAGGCAGCAGAGGAGACCAAGGCTGCTGAAGAGACCAAGGCAGCAGAGGAGACAAAGGCTGCTGAAGAGAGCAAGGCAGCAGAGGGCGGAGAGTACAAGGTGAATGAGGCAGCAGCAGCTGACCCTGCAGTGGTACTTACAATGGCAGAGGTTAACCCTGTAGATGATACAATCTGCGGAAAGATGGATAAGAAGTTCATCGAGGCAGTTGAGGCTATTTCAGGCGGTTCAATTACCATCGACCTTCAGGGATCAGGCGTACTCGGAGCAGAGTCAGACGTTCTCGATTCCATGCTCGGCGGCGGCGGAGATATCGATATCTCACGTATTTCAGCATTTGCACTTACATCCTACGGAGCTAAGAAGTCAGTTCTTCTTTCACTTCCGTATACATTTGAATCAAGAGAGCACTACTGGAAGTTTGTAAACAGTGATCTCGGCAAGGAGATCCTTGATGAGTCAGAGAAGGAAGGCATCGGCGTTAAGGGCCTCTTCTATGGCGAGGAAGGTTTCAGACATTTCTTCACAGTTAAGGATAAGCCTGTTTCATCTGTAGATGATCTTAAGGGAATGAAGATCAGAGTATCCAACGACCCTATCATGGTAAAGATGGTTGAGGCACTTGGCGCTACAGCAACATCAGTTTCCATGACAGAGCTTTACTCAGCACTTCAGACAAACACTGTAGACGGTGCAGGTCAGCCTATCGTAAACTACGCATCAAACAGATTTGACGAGGTTGCTCCAAACCTTACACTTGACAGCCACACACTTGGCGCTATCGAGGTTGTAATCGCTGAGGATTCATGGAACAACAAGCTTACAGACAATCAGAGAGCTGTTATTGAAGAGGCTTCAAAGATCGCATCTGATTACTGCCACACAATCGCAGTTGAGACAGAGGCTAAGGTTCTTGAGGATCTCAAGGCACGTGGATGCAATGTTATAGAGATTACTGACATGGGTCCATGGGAGGAAGCTTGTAAGGCAATTGCTGAGGAAAATGCACAGGGAGATCTTGCTGACGTATATGCACAGATCAAGGCTCTTGCATAATTCCGGAATCTTGATTCACAAGGCATGAGTTAAGGTGCTCTGCGGCATACATATATGTCGGGAGCACCTTTTTTAAGAGAGGTGGCAGTAGTCTATGAAATCTTCGCATGCAACGGCGGTGCTTGAAGAGGCAAGCTCGGGCGTTTCTAAAACAGAAGGGGGCTCTATGGCAGCAATACTTGAATTTTTAAAGAGGGCAAAGCCTGTATATGACATGGTGTACAAAACCACCATGCTTATCTGTAAGTTGCTTTTGGTGGCGGACATAATCATCATGACATGGGTGGTTATCGCCAGATATCTTACATTCTTCCCGGCACCTAACTGGGGCGAGGAAGTGATACTTACGCTTATGGCGTACATGTCGGTTCTTTCGGCATCCCTTGCGATACGGCGCAATGCTCACATCAGGATGACGACCTTTGACCGTTATCTTCCGGTTGGTCTGGTTAAGATCCTTGATCTTGTATCGGATCTGTTTGTAATGGGACTTGCTCTTGTGATGCTTGTGATCGGCTGGAAATATGCTACCGGAATCGGTGCAAAGGGAACCTATATTTCCATGCCATGGCTCAGTAAGACATGGATGTACATGCCTATCCCTCTTGCGGGACTGGCTATGATCTTTTTTGAGATCGAGAGACTGGTTGTGGATGTAGAGCACATTCTTGATAAGAATTATGTGCCTGATCTCGGATTTACACTTGATGAAAAAAAGGAGGATAAATAAGCATGACAGCTAATACAATGGCGATAGCAGTACTTCTGGTGTCCTTCTTTGTTATGATACTGCTTCGTTTTCCTATTGCTTATGCGGTTGCATTATCATCTATCTTTTGCCTGACCTACCAGGGAATACCACTTAATACAGTGGCTCAGCAGATGGTTAAGGGAATTTCTTCCTTCTCCCTCATGGCGGTTCCTTTCTTTATCACCATGGGCGTTCTGATGGGTACAGGCGGAATTTCCGAAAAGCTTCTGGACCTTGCTGACGCATGTGTAGGCTGGATGACCGGAGGTCTTGCCATGGTAAATATCGTGGCATCCTACTTCTTCGGCGGAATTTCCGGTTCTGCATCAGCTGATACCGCATCCCTTGGATCCCTTGAGATTCCTATGATGGTTGACAGAGGCTATGATGTGGATTTTGCAACGGCCGTTACCATCGCATCTTCTGTAGAAGGAATGCTGGTTCCTCCATCACATAACATGGTTATCTATGCCACAACTGCAGGCGGCATTTCCATCGGAGCTCTTTTCCTTGCCGGATATCTTCCGGGAGCGGTTCTTGCCATCTCACTTATGGTAGGTTCTTATATTATTTCACTTAAGAGACATTATCCAAAGGGAGAGCCCTTCTCTGTAAAGATTCTTTTTAAACAGCTCACTACATCAGTATGGGCACTGCTGTCCATCCTCATCGTAGTTGTGGGTGTAGTTGCAGGTATCTTTACAGCAACAGAGTCAGCAGCAATAGCGGTTATCTATTCACTTTTTGTATCTCTTTATATCTACAAGGGAGTTACATGGAAAGGTGTATGGACCTGCCTCAATTCATGTATCGATACATTGTCAATAGTGCTTATCCTTATTTCCACATCTTCTGTGTTCGGATACTGCCTTACAAGACTGCATGTACCTGATCTTGCTGCGAACCTTATCACAGGTGTTTCCGATAACCCTGTAGTGATCGCCATTCTTCTTAATATCATCCTCCTTGTACTTGGATGTATCATGGATATGGCGCCTATCATCCTTATCTCAACACCGATCCTTCTTCCTATTGCACAGTCAATCGGAATTGACCCTGTTCAGTACGGAATCCTTCTGGTACTTAACTGTGGTATCGGACTTCTTACACCTCCTGTAGGAGCGGTACTTTTCATTGGTTCGGCCATAGCTCACAGACCTATAGAGAAGGTGGTTGCTGCCATGGTACCTTTCTATGCGATGATGATAGTTGCACTTCTCTGCATCACCTTCATTCCTGAGGTATCACTTTTCGTTCCGAAGCTTTTCGGATACGTTCAGACAGGAAGCGGAATCCTTGCAGCCATGGGCTGATAAAGGAGACCTGATCAGCAGGTTTAATCATAGTTTGTTCACTTTTTTTCATAAAACTTCTCAGACAGGGCAGCGGAATGGGATTCCGCTGCCCTGTCACCTTTATGCAGCACTATAAATGGGGTGAGATATAAAAAAATAAGTGGTAGAATGTTCGGGGATCATTTTTTTCTCCGAAAAAACTATTCAGAAAACAGATATTCCTATTTATATAAAGAAGATATTCCTACATTAAATAATGTAAGATATTCCTTTATTAAGAAGAGAGAAAACCTTATGGATAAGTATTTTAATCTATGCATTAGGAAAAAGGCGGCTCAGGCTATGACTGTCATGTTGGCAGTCATGATGCTTCCGGCCTGCGGAAAATCTGCCGGAGACACTGCGGCTTCAGGGAAAAGGACAGATAAGGCGCCGGAATATGTGTTCACCTATGCTGAGAACCAGACCAGTGATTATCCCACCACTCAGGCGGCGAGGTATTTTGCCCGACTTGTAAATGATAAAACAGAGGGGCGCATAGAGATAAGAGTCTATCCCGGGGCGGAGCTTGGTGATGAGGTCTCAACCATGGAGCAGATGAAATACGGAGGCATTGACTTTGCCAGAGGCTCATTATCCAGTCTTCAGGACTACAGCCCGGAATCTGTAGTGCTGCAGATGCCATATCTTTATAAAAATGCGGAACATATGTGGAAGGTCCTGGACGGTGAGATAGGATCGGAGATAATGGGTTCCTTTAAAGGCTCGGGTCTCAAGGCCCTGGCGTGGTTTGACGCCGGAGTCAGAAATTTCTATACCATAGATAAGCCCATAGGAAGTCTGGAAGATATGCGGGGGCTTGAAATAAGAGTTCAGGATTCAAATCTGGCGAAGGACATGATAAAGGCTCTTGGGGCGACCCCGGTTCCCCTTGTATATGAGGATGTGGCAGATGCCCTCCAGACCCATGAAGTTGATGGGGCGGAGAACAACTGGTCCTCCTATGAGGCCATGAAGCACAATGTTTATGCCGGGTACTATACTCTGGATGAGCATATGAGGATACCGGAGCTTATGATAATGAGTGAAGTGACCTGGGGGAAACTTGCCCCTGAGGATCAGGACATCATCCTTAAATGCGCGGTGGAAGCCGGCGATTATGAAAGAAAGCTCTGGAAGATGAGGGAAGACAGTTCCAGACAGAAATGTATAAACTCCGGAACTGTGGAGATAACTCTTTCTGACAGGGAAAAGCAGAGATTCAGGACAGAAATGAATGAACTTTACGAAAAGTACTGCGGAAATTACATGGATATCATAGACAAGATTGCTTCAGCCGCGTCCCTTGCGTAATACCCGACCCGATGATATAATCTGAGAATTGCTACAGCAGTGTGGCTGAAAAAACAGTTGATAATAGTACGGATTGTTGCATACTTCGTGCTTATGACACTTTCAAGGTAAGAAGGTATATATATGTATCAGATAAAATTCGATAAACCTGTACATGTTCATTTTATTGGTATCGGCGGCATATCCATGAGCGGTCTTGCGGAGATTCTTCTTTCAAGACATTTTACCATTTCCGGATCCGACAGTAAGGAATCTGAGCTCACAAAGAAGCTTGTGAAGGAAGGGGCTGTGGTGAATTATCCACAGAAGGCCGAGAATATAACAGATGATATAGATGTGGTCGTTTATACCGCTGCCATTCATCCGGATAATCCGGAGTTCGAAGCTGCAAAGAACGCGGGCATTCCCATGCTGACAAGAGCCCAGCTTCTTGGTGAGCTGATGAGGAATTTTAAGCAGGCCATCAATGTTTCCGGCACACACGGAAAGACCACCACCACATCCATGATAACGGAAATACTCCTTGAAGCCGATGCAGATCCTACAGTATCTGTAGGAGGTATGCTTAAGGATATAGGAGGTAATATACGTGTAGGCGGACAGGACACCTTTGTAGTGGAGGCCTGCGAATACACAAATTCATTCCTGTCCTTCTTCCCGACCATAGAAGTAATATTGAATGTGGAAGCGGATCATCTTGATTTCTTTAAGGACATAGATGATATCCGTCACAGCTTCAGACTTTTTGCAGAGAAGCTTCCGGAGAACGGACTTCTGGTCATTAACTCGGATATCAAGCATTATGATTATTTTACTTCGGGATTAAAGTGCAGATGTATAACCTATGGACATGACAAGGATGCGGATTATACCGCGAACTTCATAAGCTATGATAAATTTGCACATCCGACCTATACTCTGTTCTATAAGGGAGAGGAGATCGCCAAGGTAGAGCTTGGAGTGACAGGAGAGCATAATATCTACAATTCCATGGCTGCTATTGCAGTATGCAGGGATCTTGGGATCGAAATGGATGCTATTCTGAGAGGACTTCGCCGATTTTCGGGAACAGACAGACGTTTCCAGAAAAAGGGTTCTGTGAACGGCTTTACAATTATTGACGATTATGCTCATCATCCTCAGGAGATTGCAGCGACTATTGAAGCAGCCAAGAAATATCCTCACAGAAAGCTCTGGATTGCATTCCAGCCACATACCTACAGCCGTACAGCGGCCCTCCTTGACGATTTTGCGGGAGCTCTCAGCCAGGCTGATGAGATAGTGCTGGCAGATATCTATGCGGCCCGTGAGAAGAACACCATCGGCATAAGCTCCGATGATCTCCGTAAGCATATGCTGGAGCAGAACACTAACGTGTATTACATTCCTGAATTTGTGGATATCGAGAAGTTCCTTCTTGAACATGTGAAGGAGGGAGATGTTCTCATAACCATGGGTGCAGGAAATATCTATGAAGTGGGAGAGGACCTTCTCAGACTGCCCGGTGCGGTTACAGAGGAGTGAGGAACACTGGTTCAACATTAAAAGAGAAGTGGTATAAACATACCGCTTCTCTTTTTTTATTTTTGGATACATGATCATGGAATTAATCCACAAACGATAAAATTGCTTAAAAATAGGGTTAAAAATCGAACAAATTTGGGATGCGGTGTAAAATTCTGCCGAAAAATGACTATATAAGTACCACTATAAGTAATTTTAGAAAATAAAAATAATTTCTATTCCACACAAATCAACGGAAATCCACAGTCAAAATGTGGATAACCCAATAATTGTACTTTAAAAGAACAATATTACATTGGACTTGACATTGATTTTACGTGTTTTTGCTGATTGTATATAGATTGTGGACAAACTAAATTGATTGTAGGACACTTGACATTTTAGTAGTGCACATTATCCACAGCAATGTGGATAAGTTTGGTGGATAAAGTTGTGGACTGGGCTTATTGAAGCCCCAATTTTAGTGTGTTAATATCTAGGCACTGATGAGGGAGCTATGTCTGTATTGCAGTACAGGCATGTTTGCTCCGTATGTTTTGGGGGTTTATGAGATGGGCACAAATATTGTTGATAATCTTGCAGTTCATGCGACATGCATATCGGATGACTTTCTTGATAAGTATCTGGGAACTGCCAATGGAGACTATATTAAGGTCTATTTATATATATTGAGACATAAAGGTGAGAAGTATTCCATTGAGGAAGCTGCGGATTCTCTCAATCTTACAGATAACGACATTGAAAGAGCTGTGAGATACTGGGAGAAGCTCGGTGTGTTTAAGAGCACCGGGGCCACTGCTGTACGGGAGGTGGAGGTCGAAGAGGACGAAGAAAACGAAGATGCGGTTCTTCAGATGGAAAGCCAGTTCCTTAAGGCGGATGAAGCAATGGAACATCTCAGAGGTACAGTGGATGATGTTCAGGACGATGAGGAGTTTAAGGGTATACTCTTTGTGGCCAAGCATGTTCTTCCTACACTTCCAAGCATAAGACAGATCGAGGTTTTGGAGTATATGTACAGGGATCTGGAGATGTCTGCGGATGTGATCGAGTATCTTCTTGAGTATTGTGCGAGTATCAAGAAGACAACTTATAAATACATGCAGGCTGTTGCCATCAACTGGCATGAGCAGGGAGTTGTTACACTGCAGCAGGCAAGAGAACTTGTTAAGTCCTTTGAAGAGAAGACTGCAAAGAAGGCAGCACCGAAACCTGCGGCAAAGACAAATAAATTTATAAATTTCACTCAGCGTGCCGATGACCTTGATGGAATAGTACAGACACGTTTGCTGAACAGGATGAATCATGTCGTTGACTAATGCACAGTACAATCAGATAATGCGCGTTTATGATGAACGCCGTATGGAAGACAGCAGAAATCTGGAGAGAAGGCGGAAGGACGCCTGTGACAGAATTCCGGAGCTTAAGGCTCTGGAGGAACAGGTCCGTTCGGAGTCTCTGGAGACTCTGCGTCTCATGAAAGAGGGCAGAAAAGAAAAGCTTAAGGAGCTTAAAGCTTCCATAGAAAAGATCCGAGGTCGTAAACGGGAGCTGCTTTTAAAGAGCGGACTTCCGGAGGATTATCTGGAGCCGGGTTATATCTGTCCTGACTGCAAGGATACGGGCTTCATAAACGGAAAGAAGTGTCATTGCTTTATTGAGATGCAGATGAAGTATCTGTATCAGCAGTCAAACATTGACAAAATAGTTGAAAAGCAGAATTTCGATTATTTTGATCTCAACCGTTACGATGATAATGTTCCCATACTTTCGGATGGCAGGACCAATAGGGACTATATGGCGGCAAACCTCAGATTCCTGAAGCAGTGGGTAAGGGACTTTGACAAAAAGGGCGGAAGCCTCATGTTCACCGGCAATACCGGAACAGGGAAGACCTTCCTTATAAACTGTGTGGCCAAGGCACTGATGGACAGCTTCCATTCAGTCATCTATCTTACCAGCACCGATCTTTTCGAAAGCTTCTCGAGATCGATGAAGAAAGATGATGAGGAACAGCAGGAAATTCAGGATGCCATATTGAATTGTGACCTTCTGGTCATAGATGATCTGGGCACGGAACTGAATAACAGCTATACAACTTCAAAATTGTTTTATGTGCTTAATCAGCGTATGGTTTTTCGTAAATCTGTGATCATTTCCACGAATTTAAGTCTGAATATGATAAGAGATACCTATACGGAACGTATATCTTCACGAATTATATCGGATTACAGCATCATTCCTCTATATGGAAATGATCAAAGACTGTATTGACAGCAATCGAGCGATGAAGTAATTTATCTAATGGTCATCAGAAAATATTATGTTTTAGACAGTTCTTAAGGAGGAGAAAAGAGAAATGTCAGATTCCAGAACTTCAGAATTTATTGAGCGCATCCCGGTTGGACCTCTTGCACTTATGCCACTTGACTCTATTATGCCACTCGGCAAGAGAGTAGATGAGTATTTGTCAAAATGGCGTGGACAGCGTGAGAGCGAGCATAAGGAGACTATTGCTTTCAACGGTTATCAGAAGGACAGCTACATCGTCAAGTCCAAGGTTTCACGTTTCGGTTCAGGCGAGGCAAAGGCCAACATTTTAGAGACAGTTCGTGGAGTTGATCTCTATCTTATGGTTGATGTCATGAACTATTCACAGACATACAGCCTCTTCGGACAGATAAACCACATGTCACCGGATGATCACTATGCTGATCTTAAGAGAGTCATTGCGGCTACAACAGGTAAGGCAAAGCGTATCAACGTCATCATGCCTTTCATGTATGAGTCCCGTCAGCATAAGCGTACAGGACGTGAGTCTCTTGACTGTGCCATCATGCTTCAGGAGCTTCACGAGATGGGTGTTGAGAATTTCATCACCTTTGATGCTCATGATCCCCGAGTTATGAATGCTATCCCTCGTGACAGCTTTGATAATATTTCATGTTCATATCAGTTCATTAAGGCTATACTCAACAGCGTAGACGATCTGGATATCGACAAGGATCATATGATGATCATTTCTCCTGACGAGGGCGGTATGGGAAGAGCTATCTACTATGCCAACGTGCTCGGAATCGATATGGGTATGTTCTACAAGCGCCGTGATTATGCGCAGGTGGTAAACGGACGTAATCCTATCGTTGCCCATGAGTTCCTGGGAACAGATGTTGAAGGTAAGGATGTATTTATCATTGATGATATGATCTCCTCCGGCGAATCATTGATCGATACAGCCAAGGAACTGAAGGAGCGTAAGGCAAAGAGAGTATTCGCTTGCTGTACCTTCGGTCTTTTCACATCAGGATTCAACAAGTTCGATCAGGCTTATGCCAACGGCACACTTAACGGTGTATATACAACCAATCTTATTTACCAGCAGCCTGAGCTTCTCACAAAGCCATGGTACAGAAGCGTAGATATGTCAAAGTATATCGCACTTCTCATCGACAACCTGAATCATGATATGAGTATTTCTCCTATCCTTGATACATCTACAAGAATCAACCAGAAGGTTGCCGCTTACAGAGAGCATCGTGCAGGTGTAAACAAGCAGATGGAACTGTCATTTGAATAAAATTGTTATATAATTGTACAAGACCATGGATTCTAAGAAAAAGAACTTTGGCTTTGCACAGAGATGAAGGGTCGTCCGTAAAAGGACGGCCCTTTCTTAATAATAACAAAGGACGAATTTTGACTAAGAACATTTTTACAAATAAGGTATACATATACACATTTTTAATGAGCATACTCGTGGTGCTGGTACATTCGGTGAATTTTGCATCTGACAACAGCACCCTGCTTCTCATGCTGCAGTCCTCCGATCTTACAGGAACAGATCTGGGAGGGATGACGGGTATTCCTGCCCATATAGAGAATTTCTTTTCCAATGCCTTGGGGCAGGCAGCTGTGCCTGGGTTCTTTATGATGTCAGGGTATCTGTTTTACAGAACACTTAAGGAGCTTAGAGGCATTGGCGGAAAGTGGAAGAGCAGGTTCTGGTCACTGCTGGTACCCTACGGTGCCTGGAACATTATCTACTATATAATATATGTTTTACTGGGCAGGGCGCGGCTTAGCATAGTGGAGCTGAATTCCGCGGTCACATACTACAGATATAATCCCCTGTTCTGGTATCTTTATCAGCTTATACTTCTTACGGTGCTGGCTCCGGTGTTTTATATACTGCTGAGAAAAAGGATAACGGCTCTTGCTTCGATTTTACTTTATCTGTTCTTTCTCATCAGGGGAGGGGACCTTCCGCTGATAAATGAAGATGCCATCATCTATTATTTTGCAGGAGGGGTCATTGCACGTTTTTGGAACAGCTCCTTTGAAAAAGCAAAGGGCGGAAAAGCCGGGGGAGTTTTTCTTATAGTGCTGGCCTTTCTGACTCAGATATTTACCACGGTTGGGATGCAGAACTTTGTCATAGCACCGGTGGATGTTCAGAAAATGGAGCCCGTTTATTTCTGGTATTTCGGAGGGCAGGCATCCGTTATGCTGGGGGAGCTTATAACGAAGCTTCCTAAAGACGTACTTATACTTATTCTTTCGCCGGGTGGTCAGATAGTGGTATGGGCCCTGAGAAGACTTTTTATCTGTTTCGGAATATGGTATCTGATTCCTTCGAAACTGCCGGTGGCCGGAAACATTATAAAAAACAGTTTCTTTTTATATGCAGTGCATTATCCGATTGCCAGAGGGGTCATATCTGTGTTAGAGTACATGAACGTCGGCTATCATGGCGCCGGTGAACAGGCTGTGAGGCTTATGGCATATTTCGCCACGCCGGTCATAAGTGTGGCCTTTGCTTACGGATTAAAGCTGATGCTTAAAAAATATATTCCTTTTTTATGGAAACTACTCAGCGGAGGGAGATAGACAGATGTTTATAGCAGATCATTGGAAAGATTATGAAGTCATAGATACAAGCTCTGGAGACAAGCTTGAAAGATGGGGAAAATACATTCTCAGAAGACCTGACCCCCAGGTCATCTGGCAGACTCCCTTAAAGAATGCTGCGTGGAAAAAGCTCAACGGACATTACCATCGTTCTGACAGAGGCGGCGGAGAGTGGGAGTTCTTTGACCTTCCCAAACAGTGGAAGATCTCCTATGTTCTCGGGGGAACAGGAAAGAATCCTTCGAATTTCAGTGTGGAGTCAAAGGAGACCTACAGACCTTCAGAGCCTGTGTATGAAAATCTTTTAAAGGCTCCTGAAAAGGACAGAACACTTACCTTCCATTTAAAACCATTTGCGTTCAAGCATACAGGTCTTTTCCCTGAGCAGGCTGCCAACTGGGACTGGTTTGCCAACGAAATAATGGGAGAAACCGAGAGACGTAAAAAAATGGGAATAGATGAGCCGGTAAAGGTACTCAATCTTTTTGCATATACAGGAGGAGCTACTCTTGCGGCTGCAGCGGCAGGCGCTCATGTCACCCATGTGGATGCCTCAAAGGGCATGGTACAGTGGGCCAAGGAAAATGCTGATGCATCCGGGCTTACGGAGGCGCACATCAGATGGCTTGTGGATGACTGCATGAAGTTTGTTGAAAGAGAGATACGCCGCGGCAACAAGTACGATGCCATCATTATGGATCCTCCTTCCTATGGAAGAGGACCTAAGGGTGAGATCTGGAAGATAGAGGATGCGGTATACCAGCTGATTAAGCTGTCTTCGGAACTTCTGTCGGATAAGAGCATTTTCTTCCTTATTAATTCATACACTACAGGACTTCAGCCTGCTGTTATGAGTTATATGCTGGGGGTTCTCATCAGGAAGAAATTCGGGGGAAGCATACATTCCGAAGAAGTAGGACTTCCGGTTACGGAAACAGGACTTGTTCTGCCCTGCGGCTGCTCTGGAAGATGGGTAAAGAATAGCTGAAAGACCGTTGAATTTAGGGGATTCGGGGATCTTACGGTGTAAGATAATCGTAATTTTTTTATGTTCATTGTTAATGGAATAGAAATTGCATTTGATAAACCCGATAGTTATTATTATTACATAAAGCGTTGATGATAAAAGACTCAGGCTGAATATGGATTGGATGGTGGTTCCTTCGTGGGATCATCAGGAGGGTGTTATATATGTTAAAAGATAAACTTGCAAAACTGATGCTTGTTACAGGGGCATTGGCAGCAATTTCCGCCTTTAGTGTCATGGCGGCAGGATGGACGACAAATTCAAGCGGTGAGCAAGTATATGTTCAGGATAGCGGAAGTGTCGTGACAAATTCATGGATCAAGGCCGGCAGCAACGGCCAGATCATATGGTATTACGCGACACAGGACGGAACACTTCGAAAGAACGGCTGGCAGACTGTTAACGGATACAGATACTACTTCGACGAGAGTGGTATCATGCAGACAGGCTGGGTTGAAGATTATAAGTATTACTGCGATCCTAACTCCGGTGCAGCTGCTGCAGGCTGGAAGTACATTGCCATACCTGATGACGTGAGTTATTACTACACTGACAATTCTCATTACACAACAGGCTCCTATGCCTGGTTCTACTTCAACACAAGCAATAATCAGAAGTATTGCGCTGAGAATGAGAATGTTACAGTAAAGACCATAGACGGTGTGAAGTACGGATTTGATGAGAACGGTGTTATGCAGCTCGGCTGGGCCAAGGTGACAGATACCACACCTGAGATTGCGGGATATATGTATTTCTCTGAGAAGTCTGACGGAAACTTCAAGCAGGGACAGCAGATTGCGGGAACATGGTACACCACAGTAGGACCTATGGAGACATCTGGATCAGGTTCCTATAATTCGGATCTTGCAACAGGAGATGTAGAGTATTTCTACTTCAAGGGCAACGGCCACGTTGCAGCAGGTTCAAATACGGCATACCTTGTTCAGTCCATTAATTCAAAGAAGTATCTCTTCAATGAAAAGGGCAATCCTGTATATGGAATGCAGAAGGGTTATTCCGAGAACGACAGTGAGAGTTACTATTACTATTGCGGATCAAGCAAGAATGACTGCTCTGTCAAGACAGGAAGATTCTCCATGACCGAGGCTGACGGTGACCGCATCACCTTCTATGCACAGTCAAACGGAAGAGGCTTTACAGGAGTAAAGGACGGTTACCTCTATTATAATGGTAAGCTCCAGTGTGCAGATTCTGACTGCAAGTACATGGTATGCTCAGTCAACGGAAAGGATTATGTAGTATCCACAAGCGGGGTTGTGCAGAAAAACAAATCCAGCATTAAGGATTCTGATGGCAACAAGGTTTCGACCAATTCGGACGGAACACTTAAGTCAAACATCGAGGGAAGCTTCTCCACACTTACGCCTACATCTCCGGATATAGATGAGATAGACTGATAAAGATTGTATATTAATAGAAAGAACCCGGTCAGCTCCGGGTTCTTTTTTTACAGGTCGTAAGAACATGGAGAACGAAGTGCGGAATGTTCGCATGCGAGATCGAGAAGGAATCAACCTGCTCGATTTTATAGGCCGGGTTCCGGGGTGTGAATCAGATGGTATCCAAGTATGTATATAAGCGATAAAAGAATAATATTTACGGGAAAGAAAAAAAGGTGCTTGCAAATAAAGGAATCAGATGATATTATATGACACGCACGGCGGGGTGTGACCCGTCCGTGCGGTACATTAATAGAGATACGCACGGCTCAGTGGAAAATGCATAGGATTTTATACATTTTTTAGGAAAAACCGCTTGAAATAAAAAAAGGCCTGTGTTATCTTAATATTCGCTGTGACATGATAGCGATGAATTGAAGATTACTTGCATGGACGAAAGCCAAGATCCGTACAGTATTATCTGAAAAGATCCAGTGAACCTTAAGGTTCCGCCTGAGAGCTGATACGGCAACCAAGTATAAGGCATGTAAGAGAACTTCATGGAGCGAATGTCTAGTTTAGAAACTGACGGCAGGTCACTGTACTACAATTTAATCCATTAAACAGCAAATGGATTTTGATGCATGGAACGCTCATCTCACGATTGTTTCGCATGCATATTAATGTACAGTCACCGACTTATCGTCAAATAACCGATAGGAGGCGACTTTTTTTATGGCAAGTCAAGTAATGAGAATCACACTCAAGGCATA
>DFGZ01000177.1 GCA_002371295.1 Oribacterium sp. UBA3737
GCTTCGCGCTATGCGCTCTCGCGTTCCTCCCACATTCCGCACTCTCAGGCCGATAAATCGTCCTTTCGTGCTCCATGTGGGGCGTGTCATGAAGTCTATCCTCCACTTTTGTGCAAGCACAAGTGGAGGAAGACTTATGACACTTATATCATAAAAAAACAGTGAAAAAAATTTAAAAAAATAATACATAATTGGGGTCAAAATTAAGTTTTATTTCAGTGAAAGTTGCTATAATTAAATAATAATTCCCATATTTTCGGAGGAAAAGTTATGCAGAACAAGAAGTGGTATGAATGGTTGCTTGCTGTTGTTTTTATAGCGATGGTCGGACTATGTGTTTATCTCAATGTCTTTTCGGGAAAGGGAGAAGGAATTTCAAATATTGCCGTTAACGGTGCGATGTTTCTGATAATTGCCATCATTCTGATAAGTTGTGACCGGAACTGCTTTGTTCCTGTAAACGATATAATTGCCGATCTTTTGCGTGTCACATATAAGATACGTGACGACGCCATGAACAGTCATGCCTTTTTATATGAGAGATACAAGGAAAACCAGGACATGCTCTTTGAGGACAGTCATCTTCTGGAGATATATAAGGATTACCAGTATGAGCTTGACCGTATAAATGAGATGAAGGAGCACAGCTATAAGTGTGACATTCAGGATTACTTCAATGATGACATCATTGATAAGACCATGCACAGAAACCAGCTTAACCAGGTACCGGGTGTCATGACCGGACTTGGAATTCTGGGAACCTTCATCGGACTGTCCATAGGTCTTCAGGGCTTTAATACGGGATCATCACAGGAGATCACCAGCAGCATCGCTCCTCTTATGAATGGAATCAAGGTGGCCTTTCATACTTCCATCTACGGTATGATTTTTTCACTCACCTTCAACTATGTCTTAAAGCGCAAGCTTGACGAGGCGGAGACGGCCATCCGTGATTTTGCATTGGCATATAAGAAATATGTACTTCCCGACAGTGAATTCGATAGTGTGAACAGGCTGATAGAGCTTCAGGAAAAGCAGCTTGGAACCATCGATGATCTGGGAGTCAGGGTGAGCGAGAATCTCTCAAAGGTACTTGATCCTCAGTTCGACCGTATGAACAGAACACTCACAGAATTTGTCAATATCGCCACCCAGAATCAGGCCGATGCTCTTAAGTCTGTTGTCAATGCCTTCATCGTCGAGATGAACAAGGCTATGGACGGAGCCTTTGCCAATATCAATGCCACTATAAATGAGTGCTATAACATTCAGAACAACAATGCCACACTTATGAAGCAGGTGCTTGAGGAAACCGGAAGTACCAGGGAAATCGCCCACAGGATCAATGAAGAGTCAAAGCTTCTCGGTGAGCAGCTTGCAGGTTTTACGGCTAATGTTATCGAGATACAGCAGGATCTGAAGCGCAGCATGAACGATCTCTGGGTATCCAACGGAACCAATCAGAAGCTTATCGCCGATGACCGTCAGTATCTGCGTGACCTTGAAAACTACAGAAATATGCTCAATCAGTCTGTTCAGGTGTTCCAGAACGAGCTTAAGGCTCAGAAGGAGCTTCTGGATTCCATAAGACTTTCAGTGAACCAGCTTCCGAAGAACATAGACAATACTTTCAAGGTGATCGACAGTAATCTTGTCAATGTTGAATCTCATCTGGTTCAGCAGGTGGCGGAGATCAAAAAGGCCAACGATCAGCTGCCTAAGCTCATGAATAACAGCTACAGAGATCTTCAGGATGCTGTAGACCGTGCATCATCTTCTATAAATAATCTTGCTCTGGCTATGGAAGATGCAAGAAGGAACACAGGTATATCAAGAAGAGTATAAGGGCGTTGTAAGATATGTTTGATATAAAAAAGAAAAACGGACATCAGCGCAAACAGGATGGAGAAACGACCTACTGGCTGTCATATTCCGATATGATGGCTGGGCTTCTGCTTTGCTTTGTTCTGGTCATAGCGCTGACCACATTGCATTCTCAGATACAGTTCGATCAGAAAGAGCTGGAGCTTAACGGTAAGGAGCAGGAGCTTCTGGTACAGGCTACGGAACTTGATGAGCAGAAAAAGGTGGTTGCCACCCAGAAGGAAGAGCTGGAGGATCAGAAGGCAGAGCTTGCCGCACAGAGAGAGCTTCTTCTGACTCAGGAGGATAAGCTCAATTCACAGGAGGCTACACTTAATGAGCAGTCTAAGCTCCTTGCGGAGTTTGAAGAGATCATGAAGACGCAGCAGGCAAAGCTTGACAGGATCATAGGAATCAGATCCGAACTTATCGAGGAGCTTAAGGAGGAGTTCTCGGGCTCCAATTTAAATATATCGGTAGATGAAAAGACCGGTGCCATCACCATGGATTCCAGCATCCTGTTCGAGTACAACAAGGCTGAACTAAAGGACAGCGGTAAAACCTTTCTTGCGGAGTTCCTTCCGAGATATGCCAACATACTCCTCAGCGATAAGTATAAAGAGTATGTATCCGCAATTTCCATAGAGGGTCATACGGATACACAAGGTAATTATCTCTTTAATCTGGATCTTTCCCAGAAGAGAGCCTATTCCGTTGCTGAATACTGTCTCGGGGACAATTCGGCTGTCCTTAACGGTCCTCAGCTCACAGATATGCGAGATCTTATTTCCACAAACGGAAAATCATATACGGATCCGATCCTGAATGAAGACGGAACCGAAAACATGGAGGCTTCCAGAAGAGTTGAATTCCTGTTCACTCTGAAGGATGAGGACATGATAAGAGAGATGATTGAGATCCTTAACGAGCAGGAAAGTTCCGAAGCATTAAAACCCGGAGAGAAGACTGAAGAAACCATAGAGGCGGGTCCTTCTGCCGGCCACTGATTAAAGTCATAATAAAACTGCATAAATATGAAAACTGTGCATATATAACCCTTGAATGAATGGTTTGATAATAGTATTATTATGAAATCAAATTTTTACACAAAGGGGAAAAACATGGATAAAAAGAGCAACCGCTACTTTACTTTCGCATCTCTCGGCATCGTGGTAGCTTTTCTGGTTGTAGCAAAATTTGTGACTAATCAGGATACTGTCCAGCAGTCTTTTTGGGCGCTCATACCACCGCTTATCGCTATAGGACTTGCACTTATTACCAAGGAAGTCTACAGTGCTTTGTTCATGGGCATACTTACAGGAGCACTTCTTTATTCCGGATATAATTTTGAAGGCACTATAAACCATATATTCAAGGATGGTATCATTTCTGTTCTTTCAGACAGTTACAATGTCGGTATTCTGTGTTTTCTGGTTATACTCGGAGCCATGGTTCAGCTTATGAACCGAAGCGGAGGTTCAGCAGCCTTCGGAAGATGGGCTTCAAGTCATATAAAGACAAGAGCGGGAGCTCAGCTTGCCACCATAGCCTTTGGATGTCTCATTTTTATTGATGACTATTTTAACTGTCTTACAGTAGGTTCGGTCATGCGTCCGGTTACGGACAAGCATAAGGTAAGCCGTGCAAAGCTTGCATATCTCATTGACGCAACAGCGGCTCCTATATGTATCATCGCACCTATTTCCTCCTGGGCAGCAGCTGTATCGGGATTTGTTGAGGGTGAGAACGGAATGAAGCTTTTCCTTCAGACCATACCTTACAACTTCTATGCGATCCTCACTATAGCCATGATGATATGCCTTGTTATATTCAAGGTGGATTACGGCCCTATGCGTAAGCATGAGCTGAACGCCATAGAAAATAACGATCTTTTCACCACAAGTCAGAGACCTTTCGATAAAGATGAAACCGCTGATGAGAGAAAAGACGGTCACATCCTTAACATGCTGGTACCTATAGTTTCACTTATCATAGGCTGTATTATAGGTATGATATATTCCGGAGGTTTCTTTGAAGGAGAGAACTTTATTGATGCCTTTGCAGGATCGGATGCTTCGGTAGGTCTTGTACTTGGATCATTCGGAGCACTTGTTATCACTATTGTGTATTACATGATAGCGAATGTTCTTCCTTTCAATGATTGTATGGATTGTCTTCCTGATGGATTCAAGCAGATGATCTCACCTATACTTATTCTTACATTTGCATGGTCACTTAAGGCTATGACAGACAGTTTAGGTGCCAAGGAGTATGTAGCGGGAGTGGTACAGGGGTCGGCTTCCAACTTCCTTTCATTCCTTCCCTTCGTAATTTTCCTTATTGCAATAGGTTTAAGCTTTGCATCAGGTACATCATGGGGAACCTTTGGAATCCTCATTCCTATAGTTGTTGCCTGCTTTGAGGGAACTGATCACACTATGATGATCATCGCCATGTCAGCATGTATGGCAGGAGCGGTATGCGGAGATCATTGTTCACCTATTTCGGATACAACGATCATGTCAAGTGCAGGTGCCCAGTGTGTGCACCTTAATCACGTTTCAACACAGCTTCCGTATGCATTGACAGCTGCAGCGGTATCAGCACTCACATATCTGGTGGCCGGGCTTACAAAGAATGTATATGTTTCACTTTTGTTCGGAGTTGTCCTTATGATAATCACACTGTATGTATTGCAGAGGCTCACAGGAAAAGAAAAAGAATAATCTTTGATATAAAGCTTCCGTATTTTTTACGATACGGAAGCTTTTTTTAATGAATCTGTGACTGTTTTGTGATACTTCCGGTCGTATGATAAGCAATACAGGAAACCTTTTGAATGGTATTTGGAGTTATATGGATACTATCGTAAAAAACAGAGAATTGAATATGATGATTCCCTGGAAATCACTTCTCATGGATTTTGAGAAGCTGAAGATATGGGGAGATTCGGAAGAACCGGAATTTAAAACGGTTTATGTTCCTCCGGTTTATCATAAGATGATTCCTCCTGAATTCGGATTCGAAGGATATTTAAAAAATGTTATAAAAGGTTCTCAGTCTCAGGAAAAGCACGAAGAGTTTCTCACTATAATGCATAAGCCTTATGATGAAGAGGGTGATGAGGCAAACGGTTTCTGGTGGGGAAACGACACCAGTGAAAGACCCAAAAATCTTATTGAGACCTACTCCAAGAGATTTACCGAATGTTTTGGAGAAAAGGGAAGAAATCTGGTTTCTGCACCTGTTACCGTGAGAGAGATAGTTGACAGTATACATGTAAACGGAAAATCATATTCCGAGTATTACGGTATAAAACAGGTCAACAAGATGAATTTTCTTGAGGTGGTATGTGAGATCATAGAGAACATTAGCCGGGGTGAGATAGCCAGGAGCTTTTCGAGAGATTCGGAGAAGCGGCTGTTAGTAACATTCAGACCTATAGGGAAAAGATATGTAAATATCTACCTTCCGGTAAAAGCCTTTGCAGACTTCGGCAAAACAGTAATTGCCTGATAGATAATAGAGAATAGAGGGAAGAACGTTCGAGCTAAGGATGCTGTTCAACATTCTGAGCTCGGACGATTTTTCTTTTTATGAATAAATCAGAAAAGAATATTGGTTTTTGTGATATATTTAAAGATAACAGATGGTAAGACAGTTATGTGAGGAAAGCAAATGTTATTAGTTAAGATCAGCTCAGAATTTTATGCGGCACTAATCGTTTTAGTGCTGTTTTCGGGCATCATTACGACATTTGAAAGAAACATTAAAAACAACTGTCTGATGATCATTCTGGTAGCCAATTTCCTGATGCTCATTCTTGATGCTGCAACCTGGCTTCTGGAGTATAACGGGATGGTGAATATTCTTTATGTGATACTGACCATCAGCTCTGTTTCTCTGCTATATATTATCATTGCGACATTTAATTATTATATTTATTTTTATCTCAGCGAGAAAACCAGAATTTCTGTCTGGATGGGGCATTTCGGTCTGCCTATATGTATCGCGGGGATTTTCATGTGGGTCACATCTCCTGTACATGAGCAGGTCTTTTACATCGAAAACGGAGTGTATGTACATGGACCCTTGTATGCTTTTTCACAGATTCTCGGTGCCAGTATCATACTGTTTGATGTGATACTGACTGTTAAATACAGAAAGAAGCTTGAGATTCCGGATTTTGTGGCCATCATCTCATATATGTTCCTTCCCCTAGTGGCACTGGTCATAACCATGAAGTACCCTCAGGTAGGGTCTCTTCTCATTTATCTCTCTGTAACCCTTAGCATGCTTATGGTTTATACATTTATCCATGTTCAGCAGAGCATTGAGCTTCGGGAGAAGGAGAATGCTCTTACCCAGGAAAGACTGTCTATCATGATGAGTCAGATTCAGCCGCACTTTCTGTATAACTCATTAAATGCTATTTATTATCTCTGTACCAAGGATCCTGAGATGGCACAAAAAGCCATAGGTGAATTTTCGGATTATCTGAGAGGCAATCTTGACTCTCTGCGTACAAAGGAACCCGTACCCTTTGAGAAGGAGCTGGATCATATAAAGAATTATCTTGCACTGGAAAAGATGAGATTTGATGATGATCTCAATATTGTCTATGATATTCAGGCCAAAAATTTCAAGCTTCCGGCACTGACAGTTCAGCCTATTGTTGAAAATGCTGTCAAATACGGGGTCGGAAAGTCTCCTGACGGCGGTACCGTGACCATAACTACCCGTGAATATGATGACAGATATGAAATAATTGTGGATGACGATGGTGTAGGAGGCTATTCAGAGAAAAAGAGAGAGTATGACGGTCGTTCCCATATCGGTATTCAGAACGTAAGAGAGCGTCTGAAGATGCAGTGTGACGGAAGTCTCAAAATAACCAGTGAAATAGGCAGGGGAACTACGGTCATAATCAGTATCCCCAAATCCAAAGACTGAATTATCGGTATTGGGGAAATAAAATATCAAAACAGAACGGTTATTTGTTACGTTTTTCTGACGAAAATTATAGTATATAACATTTTTTCGTTTTAAATGAGGAGTGTAACATTGGAGCAGTTTGATAATCGGGACAGATATACAAAGATAAAAAACATAAAAAGTATAAAACCTCCGTATGAAGCCTTAAAGAGATTCAAAAAGAATACCTGCGATGATATTAAGGCTCTGAGAGCAAAGGATTTAAGCCAGGCTATGACCGTATTTATGGACATCATGAAATACCCGGTCATTTACCTTTTGTGTATTTGGGGTACACAGAAGCTTGGCATGATAATGGGACAGAATATGCCAGGAGATTTTTTAGGTATAGGTATGGATAATATCCTGTATCTTTCCGGGAATTTGCTGTTCCTGCTGGTTCTTCATTTTGTCCTAAAAGCATCAGGAAGATCTTTGAGAGCTGAGTTCAGTCTGTTCAGGGACTATAGACTGTTGCGGCACTCGAAGGGGAAAAGCCTGAAAGCAAAGTTCAAGGGTCTTAAAAACAAAGGTAAACGGATATTGATGAAGGGAGTTACGGCAAAGAGTGTAGGAACCCAGTATTTTCTGCATTTTTTCGCCGGTGTTTCTCTGGGAGTCTTGTTCCTGGGACTTTTCCTCATGTTGTCCGATGTGGATGCTTTTTCAAGGTGTATGGAAGAGGCAGGATATATTCGTGGTGGCAGCAAGGATTTGGCATGTATCATAACCTTTGCTTTCATTATCCCGTTCATAGAGGAACTGATTTTCCATGCACATAACATGACAGTGCTGAGAAAGGATGTTTCAGTCTATACCGCATCAATAATTGTTACAGTGCTTTATATGTTATTCCACACAGGAAAAACATTTTCATTACTTTTTATACCGGTCATGTTACTTATAAGCTTTGTATTTGACCGTACTCAGAATACCCGTAATATAGCGGACTATGTTGCGGGAAGATCTTCAAAAAGTATGTTTACCGGATCCGTAAGTCGGGATAAAATTATCTCTATAAAGGACAGGGCCGGTAAAGGAAGGAAGCTAAAGTTTACCGGAAAAAATGCAAACAGGGCATTGAATCTTGAAGAGACAAAGGGTGTCGAAATCGATGGAAACATTGAAATGGAAACAAACCTTTGTGAGGCTGTGAATGACCTGAGCGGGAGAAAGGATCTGAATAAAGAGTACAACATAACTGATTTCAGGTCGGAAAGACCTGAGACCGCAAAACCGGATATTACGTACAGTCTGTTGATGAATGTGGGCTTTCATCTTATGCTGGGCGCCGGATGGATATACATAAGAAGCCGTGGTGCTGCCGTGGGCGGAATTTTCAGCAGACAGGCACTTATGTTCATGGTCATTGTTTCAGCTTTGATTCTTTACAAGTTTGTAAAAAAGCAGCATCTTTTCGAAACAGAGGAAAAAGCCGGATGATGGAGCTTCACCGGATTTTGACAGCAGGATGTTTTATTTACAGCATAGAAAAAGGGTATTTCCCTGAGTTAGGAGTTGAATTATGCAGGTACTTGCAATTGATGACGAGAAGATCGCATTGGAAGGTCTGACGGATATTATAAAGAAGGCATTACCCGACGCAGAGGTATTTCCATACCGTAATGCTTTGAAGGCTGTTGAAGAGCTTGAAAATAAGCATATAGATATCGCTTTTCTGGATATAGAGATGAGAGATATAAACGGTCTTCAGTTTGCTGATCATCTGAAGGAACGTTTTCCCAAGATCAATGTGATTTTCACAACAGGATACAGTGAATATGTGGGCGATGCCATGGATCTTCATGCCAGCGGCTATATCATGAAGCCGGTGACTCTCGAAAAGGTAAAGAGGGAGATCGAGGATCTGAGATATCCTCTGGAAAAACCGGAGGAGAATAAGGATGTTCTCAGGGTACAGACCTTTGGTAATTTTGAAGTTCTGAAAAACAACCAGGTACTTCATTTTCAGTACAATAAAACAAAGGAACTGTTTGCATATCTTGTGGACCGGTGCGGTGCTCTGACAAGCAACGGAGAGATCCTGGGAGTTCTGTGGGAGGATGATGCGAATCCTGAAAAGAAAGCGTCCTATCTGCAGAATTTAAGAGCAGATATGGTTTCCACACTTACAGAGGCGGGATTCCCTGATGTTGTAGTGCGTCAGAGAGGAACCATAGCCATAGTTCCGGACAAAATAGAGTGTGACATGTATGAGTGGAAAAAGGACAGAAAGAATGCAAAGAGCAGATATACCGGAGAGTATATGAACCAGTTCAGCTGGGCTGAGTACAGTAAGGGCGCTCTGGAGTAAAGGGACTTGCGGGAGTCCTTAGGCAGGTCTACGGGAAGAAATGGATACTGACTGAAGTGAATAAAATAAAAGAAGCACTCACTGTGGGTCAGGCAGTGAATATCGTTTAAAGAGTGGTCGGAAACGGCCACTTTTTGTTTGTGAAAAAACAAACGAAAAATGGCGGAATTTCAACAATGAAAGGGCTTACATAAAAATAAAATATCTGCTATAATGTCCAAGATTTGTTGGATCACAGGGCATAAAGCTCTATGTGAATAGACTATGGAATTTTGTCTTTTATGAACAGGAAATAAGGGTAAGACCTGTATCACAAAAGTATCTTAGGTTCCGAATGACGAGGAGAAGAATTATGAATTTACCATTTAAGATCGATCTTTCAGGTGAAGTTGCAGTTGTTACAGGAGGTACAGGTGTAATCGGAGGAATGTATGCAAAAGCCCTTGCTGCCTGCGGTGCGAAGGTTGCTGTTCTCGGAAGAAGCAAGGAAAACGGAGACAAGGTGGTTTCGGAGATAGAAGCAGATGGCGGAGAAGCCATGGCTGTTTCAGCAAATGTTCTCGACAGAGACAGTCTTCTTCAGGCTCGTAAGGAGATCCTCGATAAGTGGGGACACATAAATATCCTTGTTAACTGTGCAGGCGGTGCAGTTAAGGCTGCTCAGGTACCTCAGGACCATTTCCATGAGGCGGAGGAAGGGGCAGAGACCTTCTTTACAAAGGATCTTGAAAACGTTCACAAGGAGCTCGACCTCAACATATACGGAACCATGCTTCCTACCCAGGTATTCGGTGAGGTACTTGTAGGTCAGGAAAATGCCAACATAATAAATATTTCCTCCATGTCAGCTTACCATCCACTTACAAGAATACCTGGATATTCTGCAGGTAAGGCAGGAGTTGCAAGCTTTACAGAGTGGTGCGCGATCTACTTTGCAAAGAGCGGCATAAGAGTAAATGCCGTTGCGCCGGGATTCTTCCATACAACACAGAATCATGCACTTCAGTTCAATGAGGACGGAACTCCTACCCCTAGAGCAAAGCATATCGTAGATGCAACACCTATGGAGAAGTTCGGTGATCCTGAGGATCTTGTGGGAGCACTTCTTTATCTTGTAAGTCCTAAGGGATCCAATTTTGTGACAGGTGTTATCCTTCCTGTTGACGGAGCTTTCCATATCTTCCAGGGAGTATAATTAAGCGATTTTCCCCATGGCGAAAAAGTTATTTTCCGGAAATTAAATAATAGTAAGCTTTATAAAAAACAGCACTCAATTTTACACAAAATATGAGTGCTGTTTTATTTTATTTGAGTTATTCTGCACAAAATATTATTTTCATAATGTTTCTGCGGTGGTATAATTTTTCTTGTTGGTTGATTTGAGAAATTTTCATCCACTACAATTATTTTTTTCATTAAAAAGGAGGGGAATCATATGAAAAAAACATTAGCTGTACTTATGGCTGCGGCAATTACGGCTGCTTCCATCGCCGGCTGCGGAGGCAGCTCTTCATCCGGCAGTACTTCCGGCAGCGCAGAGACAACACAGGCTCAGGAAAAAAAGGCTGCTGAGACCAAAGCAGCTGAAGAAACAAAGGCAGAGGGCGACGCGGCCGCTGCTTCGGATGATCTTGTTGAAGCTGCAAAAGCAGACGGAGAACTTACTGTTTACGGTTCATGCGAGGAAGAGTACCTTGCGGCAGCCTGCAAGAACTTTGAAAAACTCTATGGGATAAAGGTCCAGTACCAGAGACTTTCTACTTCTGAGGTTTATACAAAGATAAAGGAAGAGGGTGGAAATCCTTCCGGTGATGTCTGGTTCGGCGGAACCACAGATCCATACAATGAGGCTGTAAAGGACGGACTTCTTGAGCAGTATGATGCCAAGAATGCTGTAAATCTCATAGGCGATCAGTACAAGGATCCTACAAACTGCTGGTACGGAATATATAAGGGAATCCTTGGATTCATGGTTAATAACGAGGAACTTCAGAGACTCGGTCTTGAGGCACCTAAGTCATGGGACGATCTTGCCAAGGAGGAGTATAAGGGTCTCATTATGCTTTCGAACCCTAATACAGCCGGAACCGCTAAGCTCGTCATCAATACCATGGTACAGATGAAGGGCCACGACGAGGCTATGGAGTATTTTAAGAAGCTGGATAA
>DFGZ01000180.1 GCA_002371295.1 Oribacterium sp. UBA3737
CTGGTCCGATCACTGCCGCCATACCACCTTCCTTACAACTATTGATAATGTCTCCTTCGAGGACGAGCAGCTTAAGAAGGCATGGGACCGCTACATCAGCGCCCGCAAGGATCTTAACCGTACAAAGCCGATAAACCTTATGGACATCGGAACCCTTGCCGCAAAGGTCCTCAAGAAGGAAGGTAAGCTTACAAAGCTTGATGAATCAGAGGAGATCAATGCCTGCACAGTTAAGATCAAGGTAACTGTTGACGGCGAAGCTCAGGACTGGCTTCTCCTTTTCAAGAACGAGACCCACAACCATCCTACAGAGATCGAACCTTTCGGTGGTGCCGCAACCTGTATCGGCGGTGCTATCAGAGATCCTCTTTCAGGAAGATCCTATGTATATCAGGCTATGCGTGTAACAGGTGCTGCAGATCCTACAGTTTCCGTTAAGGACACAATGGAGGGCAAGCTTCCTCAGAGAAAGCTTGTTACAACAGCTGCTGACGGTTACTCTAGCTATGGAAACCAGATCGGTCTCGCTACAGGTCTCGTAGATGAGCTTTATCATCCGGGCTATGCTGCAAAGCGTATGGAGATCGGTGCAGTTGTGGCTGCCGCTCCCGCTGAGAATGTCCGCCGTGAGGTTCCTGCTGCAGGAGACGTAGTCATTCTCCTGGGCGGACGTACAGGAAGAGACGGTATCGGCGGTGCTACAGGTTCTTCAAAGTCTCACAATGTTGAGTCTCTTGAGAAGGATGGCGCAGAGGTTCAGAAGGGTAATGCTCCGGAGGAGCGTAAGCTTCAGAGACTTTTCCGTAATGCAGAGGCTTCAAGGCTTATCAAGCGCTGCAACGATTTCGGTGCCGGCGGAGTTTCCGTTGCCATCGGTGAGCTTGCAGACGGTCTTGACATCGACCTTAACAAGGTGCCAAAGAAGTACGAGGGTCTCGACGGAACAGAGCTTGCCATCTCAGAATCGCAGGAAAGAATGGCAGTTGTGGTTGAAGCAAAGGACATGGAGCGATTCATGGAGCTTGCACATGAGGAGAACCTTGAGGCTACACACGTTGCCACAGTTACAGATACAAATCGCCTGGTAGCACACTGGAACGGAAAGGATATCATCAATCTTTCAAGAGATTTCCTTAACTCCAACGGTGCCGAGAAGCATATCGAAGTGAAGACCGCAGCCGGCGGAAGCATTGGCCGCGAGGTAAAGGGCAGCTTCAGCGAGAACATGACAGCTCTTTCAGAGGATCTCAATGTCTGCTCAAAGCGTGGTCTCAGTGAGCGTTTCGACTCCACCATCGGTGCGGGAACAGTGCTCATGCCATTCGGCGGAAAGCACCAGCGCACACCTGTACAGGCCATGGCCGCAAAGATTTCAGTCGAGAAGGGTCACACCGACGACACTTCAGTTATGGCTTACGGCTACAATCCTTTCATTACAGAGAAGAACTGCTATAAGGGCGCATATCTCGCAGTAGTTGAGTCTGCTGCAAAGCTTATCGCCACAGGTGCCGGATTCGAGGACACATACCTTACTTTCCAGGAATATTTCGGAAAGCCCGGTCACGAGAGTGCACGCTGGGGACAGCCCCTTGAAGCGCTTCTCGGTGCTTTCAATGCCCAGCTCGACCTCGGAATCGCTGCTATCGGCGGCAAGGACTCTATGTCAGGAACCTTTGAAAAGCTGGACGTTCCTCCTACACTTGTTTCCTTCGCCATCACAACAGAGGATGCGAAGTACATCACAAGCCCTGAGTACAAGGCTGCAGGCCACAAGGTACTCTGGCTGAAGCCTGAATATAAGGATGAGCTTCCTGTAAAGGAGTCACTCCTTACACTTTTCAGCTATGTTCACAAGCTGGTTCTTGAGGGCAAGCTTGCTTCCATCTACACACCGACCTACGGCGGTGCTGCAGAGGCAGTTCTCAAGCAGTGTATGGGTAACGGATTCGGATTTACATTTGCACCGAGTCTTTCAGTTCAGGATATCTTCGGATACCAGTACGGAAGCTTCCTTCTGGAGCTCAACGACAACAGCACTCTGGACGAGATCTATGCTGCGCCGGAGCTCAAGGGCACAGGCATAATCATTGCCGACCTCGGTGAGACCACAGATGATGCAGAGATCCGTTACAACGATGAAGCTCTCAAGCTCACAGATCTTGAGGCTGCTTATGAGGACAAGCTTGAAAAGGTATTCACCTGCAACATGAACCTTGATAAGGAGACAACAGATGACGAAGCTTTTGACCTGAGCATCCCTGACTTCTCTGAGGATCACTGGACAGCTCCGGCTGTGCAGGTTGCAAAGCCCCGTGTACTTATCCCCGTATTCCCGGGCAACAACTGTGAATATGATTCGGCAAAGGCCATGGCTGATGCCGGTCTTGAGCCTGAGATAGTAGTTGTAAGAAATCTTACAAAGCAGGATATCGCTGATTCTGTAAGCTACGTTGCAAAGCGTATCGAAGAGTCACAGCTTATCTTCATCCCGGGTGGTTTCTCAGGCGGAGATGAGCCGGACGGTTCAGCAAAGTTCATCACTTCCTTCTTCAGAAACGAAGCTGTTAAGACTACTACCATGGATATGCTCAACAAGCGCGATGGTCTCATGCTTGGTATCTGTAACGGTTTCCAGGCACTTATAAAGCTCGGCCTCGTTCCGTTCGGTGAGATACGTGACACAGATGAGCATTGTCCTACACTTACTTTCAACACCATAAGCCGTCACCAGTCAAAGATCGTCAATGTCCGTGTGGCATCCAATATGTCACCATGGCTTGAGGACAGTAATCCGGGCGACATCTACAGTGTTCCTATTTCTCACGGAGAGGGCCGTTTCCTCTGTGAGCCTGAGCTTTTCAAGAAGCTTGTGGAGAATGGCCAGATCGCTACACAGTATGTTGACCTGGAGGGACATCCTACTATGGATATCCAGTACAACCCGAACGGTTCCTACTATGCGGTTGAGGGTATCACTTCTCCGGATGGAAGAATACTTGGTAAGATGGGCCACGCAGAGCGCTGGGGCCACAGCCTCTACAAGAACGTTCCGGGAAATTACGATATGGGACTCTTCAGAGCCGCAAAGGAATATTTCGAATAAATTGAAGCAGAGATGCATTGAATTATTTCAAAAGTATTTTGCGCTTAATCAGCGTAAAATACTTTTGCCAATCAGATTTAAATATTAAAACGGGCGGGTCTTGAGATAAACTTCTCAAGACCCGCCCGTTTTAATATCTTTCCGGTTCAGAAATACATCATGCAATTAATAAACTGATCAGACTCCACTGATATTTGGTAAAAATAGATATTGAATTATTTAAATTTGTTGATATAATCTGATGTAGTTTTAATAACTACGTGTTAAAATATCTATATCGCAAGACTATACTTGTTATAACCTACACTGAATGGTGCAAGTTTTATGTTTCACTCATGTACTTATGACACTTATTTTCCCCAACAGTTATAGGGAATATGTTTAAACACTGTACAGCACTTTTTCAAGGAGGACAGCCATGATTTTTAAAGAGAATTCCTTTTTACTGAAGATAAAAGACCCGGGAAGCTTCCTTACACACTATATCGCCATGATTTTATCCATTATCGCTGCGGTTCCTCTTTTTTACAGGGTAGCACAGCATCCGAGTCTCGAGCGTATCCTTGCCTTTGGAATATTTGCACTTAGCATCGTTCTTCTTTATGCTGCAAGTTCAAGTTATCATCTTTTTGATATCTCTCCCAAGGTAAATGACACTCTTAAAAAGATAGACCACATGATGATCTACATGCTCATCGCCGGAAGCTATACTCCGATTTGTGCTATAGCTCTCGGAGACAGTACGGGATGGATTTTGCTTATAGTGGTTTGGATTCTTGCAGTTATAGGTATGACCGTAAACATTATCTACATCCATACTCCCAGATGGCTAAATGCTGTCATTTACATCGCGTTGGGCTGGTTGTGTATTTCTGCCATAATGAAGATTAAAGCTTCTCTTACAACAGCAGAGTTTTCACTGCTTTTCTGTGGTGGTGTGATATATACCATAGGTGGAATTATTTATGCTCTGAAGCTCCCGATTTTTGAGCGTTTTCCAAAGTATTTCAGAGCCCACGAGATTTTTCATTGCTTCGTAATAGCAGGTTCCATGTGTCATTATGGTGTTATGATTCTGTTAGCAGGTTGATGTATAAAATAAAAACTGCCTTTCCTCTCTCATTCGCTGAACTACGGTGAATGGGAGAGGAATTTATTATACCATGGTTATATGCATTATATTTCTAATTAAATCGACCGATATTTTTCATAATACCCATGCATCATCCTAACTTATGGAGGTCACATGATTTCAGAAAAAAATTTGCATGTAATTGTCTTAACGGGGTTCATTCCGCATGTAACGTATTTTACTGACCAATTTATAAAGTATCTTAATGACCATGAAATTGATCACTACATAGTCGATGTTACTGATGCAAATTCAGTAAATTCTCCGGAATTTGACAGATATATAACCCAGGAAAACACTGTCGTCTTTACCTTCAATAATATCGGTATTTACCTTACCAACAACGGAGATAACCTATGGCATAAATTAAACTTATCGGTATTTAATTATATTCTTGATCACCCACGTAATTTCAGATCCGTCTTTTTAGATCCGGTTTGCAACATATACACCTTTGCCCTTGACAAAGAGCACGTGGATTTTATGAAACATTATTATCCTAAACTCTCAGGAGTATATTTTTCTCCGAATGGGGGGACAAACATCCGTAACCCTATTCCCTACAGAAATAGGAAGATTGATGTACTTTACACTGGTAGTTGTCAGGAACCGGTAACAGATTTTCCCAAAATATCATTTTTCACCGACGACGGTCAAAGCTATTACCTTTACACAGTAAGATATTTATTACATAATCCTGAGCTGTCTACAGATAGTGTTATCGATAATTATCTGAGTAATAATTCCATTCCTGATATGGATGATGAAAAAATATTCTTTTTAAAAGCCAAAACCGCCCCATACATAGAAAATATCGCAAGACGAAATACAAAGCTTGAGGGTATCAAGGCCCTTGATGAACTGGGAATAAACGTTGAGATATACGGAGCTGGCTGGGTATCCGATGAATACCCTTTTTCCGACAATATACATATCCATGACTGGATAGATATTCATGATCTTATGCCGATAATATGCGATTCTAAAATCACGCTATGTTTCATGCCCTGGTTTAAAAAAGGCAGCAGTGAAAAAGTTTTTGATGCAATGTTAAACGGGTCTCTCTGTGTTACGGATTACAGTGAATATTTAGGCATCCACTACGTTGACGGGCAAAATATCGTCTACTTCGACTTAAATAATCCTGCTCAGATGGCAGCTGACATCAAGTGGTTGCTTGAAAATCCAAAATCCGCAGAGCAAATAGCAAAAAACGGATTTGAAACAGCTTCAAGATTCGACACTTGGAACCATCGTTTCGATTTTGTTTTAAAAAAAATGTTGTCTGTTGGATAATGCCATTCCATTTTGTGCATAAAATCATTTTTTTACTTTTTTAAATGAAAAAAGCCACCGCTTGTGTTATATTAGCTGTAAATTGGACGTGATTTTCCATTTTATAACTGAGTTTATGGGGGACTTAAAATGAAACAGAATAATATAGTAGCTCTCGGTGTAATCGGAGTCGGCATACTTGCCGCTGCCGTTACAGGATACCAGGCAAGAAACTTAGGAACATCAAGCAGTGTTGCGAAGAGTCAGATTCCTAAGGATGCAGTTACAGCAACAGGTGAGGCTCAGGGTCTCGGCGGTCCTGTAAAGGTTGAGGTCATTGCCAATGCTGAGAAGATCTTCTCTATCAATGTCCTGGATGCCTCAGGCGAAACACCTAATATCGGTACTCTTGCAGTTGATCAGCTTCCTGCAAGTATCTTTGAGGCAAACAGCCTTGCGGTTGATTCTGTAACCGGTGCTACCATTACTTCAACAGCCATCAAGAACGCTGCTGCTCAGGCTATCGAGAGTGCAGGCTTCGATCCTGCAAACTTCGGCTTCGTAAAGGAAGAGAAGAAGGAAGTTGTAGTAAATACTGATGACATTCCTGCTGATGCAGTTACAGCTTCAGGTGAAGCACAGGGTCTCGGCGGTCCTGTTACAGTTGAGATCACTGCAACAGCCGATAAGATCTATAACCTCACAGCTACAGGCGATATGGAGACACCGGGTATCGGTACTAAGGCTCTTGAGGAGCTTCCGGGTGCTATCATCACAGCTAACAGTGTTGATGTAGATGCAATATCAGGTGCTACCGTTACATCAGATGCTATTAAGGAAGCTGCTAAGAAGGCTCTTGAGAGCGCAGGTTTTGATGCTGCGAACTTTGCGGGTGGCGAAGCTCAGGTCAAGGATGCAGGCGACACCAAGGAAACTCCTGCTGAGACCACAGCTGCTGCCGCTGAGAAAAAGGACATTCCTGCCGATGCAGTTACTGTTACCGGTGAAGCTCAGGGTCTCGGTGGTCCTGTTACAGTTGAGATCACTGCAACAGCTGACAAGATCATAGACGTAGTTGCCACAGGAGATAAGGAAACACCGGGTATCGGTACCAAGGCT
>DFGZ01000128.1 GCA_002371295.1 Oribacterium sp. UBA3737
GTCGGATAGAAATCCTGTACCTGATCGGGGATATAGCCCATATCTCTTATGTACTCCGCAAGAGTGATGGCATCCTTAAGCCGTGATCCCGGATGGCTGGACATAAGATACGGCACGATATACTGATTAAGTCCCATTTCCTTGTTTATTTTCTCGAATTCCTTTACGAAGGAGTTATATACGGAAACTCCGGGCTTTCCCATTTCTTTAAGTACATTATCCGACACATGCTCAGGAGCCACACGCATCTGTCCCGAAACGTGATACTTGCAGATCTCCCTTAGGAATTCCTTGTTGGAGTCGGCCATGAGGTAATCAAAACGGAATCCGGAACGGACAAATACCTTTTTAACGCCCGGTAAGGAGCGTACTTCCCGAAGGAGCTTAACATAGTCGGAGTGATCCACTTTGAGGTTTTTGCAGGGCTCCGGCCAGAGACATTTCTTGTTAATGCAGGCGCCCTTTGTGAGCTGCTTACCGCAGGCAGGGCCTCTGAACTCCGCAGTGGGTCCGCCGACATCAAAGATATAGCCCTTGAATTCGGGATCCTGTGTTATATCCTTTGCTTCCTTTAGAACACTTTCGTGAGAACGTGCCTGTACGATACGGCCCTGGTGCATGGTGATGGCGCAGAAATTACATTCTCCGAAGCAGCCTCTTGCCTGAGTTATACTTTCCTTGATCTCACCAAAGGCAGGGATTCCGCCCTCTTTGTCATAAATCGGATGCCATGCTCTCATAAAAGGCAGGGCGTAGACATCGTCCATTTCCATCTCGGTGAGGGGAAGTGAAGGCGGGTTCTGTACTACGAACATGGCCTTGTCGTAGCACTCATATACACGTTTTGAGCTTATGGGATCTGTGTTCCTGTACTGAATGGCAAAACTTTCGGCGTATTTTTTTTTGCTTCCCTTTATCTCTTCAAAATCCGGAAGCCTTATGGCATCATAGATATCCTCTTCGGAACGGGTCTTGTAAACAGTTCCCGGAATCCATGTGATGTCCTTAACGGCAAGTCCGGAGTTCAGGGCGTCGGCTATCTCCACGATGCTGTGCTCGCCCATTCCGTAGGAAATGAGATCTGCACCGCTGTCCAGAAGAACAGAACGGCGAATGCTGTCGGACCAGTAATCATAGTGGGAAAGACGTCTCAGACTGGCTTCGATACCGCCTATGATGATAGGGGTATGTTTGTAGGTCTTTCGTATGAGATTGCAGTATACGGTTGTGGCTCTGTCGGGACGCCTGCCCATAACTCCTCCGGGAGTATAGGCATCGGTCTTTCGATGTTTTTTGGCAACGGTATAGTGGTTCACCATGGAGTCCATATTTCCAGAGGAAACCAGGAAGCCAAGCCTGGGTTCTCCGAACTCCGTTACTGATGCCGGATTATTCCAGTCAGGCTGCGGGAGCATGGCCACCTTGTAGCCGTGAGCCTCCAGTACTCTCGAAATGATGGCGGGACCGAAACTTGAATGGTCCACGTATGCGTCACCGGAGACATAGACAAAGTCAGGCTGTGTCCAGCCCCTCTCCAACATATCTTCTTTATTTATGGGTAAAAAACCTTCGTACATAATATCCTCAATTCTTTGAAATTGAGGATGCCGCCCAGCCTGCGAGGCTGGTTTCAGCTTTAGCTGAAATCAAACGAAAATGCCTGCACGAAGTGCATTTAAATGGCATTTTCTCATTATATCCTCAATTCGGTTTACAACGCAATGGGCTTTGCATCCTTTTCTATAGGACAGACATAGCCCGAAGCTGTTCGTTTTTCAAATTCTTCTCTTGCTTCCTTCAGTATATCAGGTTTCTCATAGAGGTCCACTGCCGCGCAAGCCAGCACCTTACCTGCATGGATAAGAGCCTTGTGACCTATGCTGGATCCTCCTGAGGAAACATTCTGCCAGCTGTGACCCGGGGCTCCGTTGACGAAACCTGCCACATGAATCTGGCCCGTGGGAGTCTCCCAGGAAACGTCACCTACATCGGTTGAGCCTGCCTGAAATGCAGTGCTGTGATATAGCGGAATAAGGAAGTTGTTGATTCCTGTTGTTCCGTGGCAACTCTCTTTTTCGGTATATTCCCTGATCTTTTCATCGTGTTTTGAAGCGAAACCGGGAGCCGGATTTTCCGGGCAGGTGGCGCTTAGTTTCTTTGCGAACTCAATCTCCTCATCTGTGTATGATGGTACACCCAGTTCACTGAAGTTCTCGTAAAGAACCTTTTCAAGTGTGAAATTCGGAACCAGATCTGCTGTTCCGTCTATAAAAGTTCTGTCGAAGTTTGTTTCGGTCATGAGGGAAGCGCCCTCAGCTATTTTATCGACACGTTTTAAAAGTTCAACACAATTTTTTACTTTTCCTGCACGTACCATATAAAGAACAGAGGCATGATCCTGAACGACATTAGGTGAAACTCCCCCTGCATTTGTTATGGCATAGTGCACACGGCAGTCGGATGTCATGTGCTCTCTCAGGTACTGGACTCCGGTATTCATGAGCTCCACAGCGTCAAGAGCGGATCTTCCGTGCTCCGGGTCTCCTGCTGCATGGGCTGATACTCCGTGGAAATCATAGAGTATCTGTATGGTGGAGTTGTTGGTTCCTGTCTTTACTTCATTGACATCCTCGGGATGCCAGGTGAGGGCTGCGTCAAGCTCCTTCCAGACACCGTCTCTCGCCATAAAGGCTTTAGCGGCACCGCCCTCTTCTCCGGGACATCCATAGAAGATAACGGTTCCTTCATGACCGCTTGTTTCCAGATAATGCTTTATTCCGAAGGCGGCTGCGAGAGCCCCTGTGCCCAGCATGTTGTGTCCGCAGCCATGACCGGCACCGCCTTCTATGAGTGGTGTATGTGAAAGGGAGTTCTTCTCCTGACTAAGGCCCGAAAGGGCGTCGAACTCTCCGAGGATTCCTATGACAGGACGGCCTGAACCGAAGCTGCCGGTGAAAGCAGTCTCGATGTTGTCAAAATTCTTCTCTACCTTGAAGCCGTTCTCTTCCAGTACCTTTACGAAAAGAGCTGCTGATTTATATTCCTTGAGACTAAGCTCGGGATTAGCCCATATCTCATCTGATAAGTTTGTGAAGATTTCCCTGTTGGATTCGATGAAATTTACTGCCTGCTTCTTATTTTCTGTCATACTGTCCTGCTTTCCGGCGGCGTTCTGCTGCCTGTGTGAAGTTAGAATATTTTGCTTTACTTCAATACTCCGGGCTTCCGAAGGAGTTCTTCATAATACGAAGTAAAATGATCAGATACAACAAAAGTGCGTAATACTACGCACTTTTGATACTGATATGTTTATGATGCCTGACTTAAAGCCTGTTCCATTCCTCTTGCCAGCTGATCGGCACAGGATGTTCCCTTTCCTCCGCAAAGATTCCCCTTAAGGATATCGATTGCTTTCTGTGCATCATATCCCTCGAGAAGTTTGCTTATGGCAAGAGTATTTCCGGGACATCCGCCATAAAACTTAACATTGTGTAAAGTCCCGTTTTCAATAGTAAAGTCAATCTGTCGTGCGCATACACCCTGAGGTCTGATGCTGTAATTCTGCTCCATATCCGGTCTTTCCTTTCATTCATGTAATGTGAGTTATGTCCCGGCACCGATGCTTTTCGCCCCTTATGTCGGTTTGAACCTGACTCAGTCGTCTCAGGCTTCAAGTACCTTACCGAGGAAGTCCTTGAGTCTCGGACTTTCCGGATGATCGAAGATCTTTTCGGGTGTGCCCTCTTCTATGACGTTTCCGTCAGCCATGAATACCACGCGGTTTCCAACCTCTCTCGCGAAGCCCATCTCGTGGGTAACGCATACCATGGTCATACCTTCTCTTGCGAGCTCCTTCATAACTTCCAGAACTTCTCCTACCATTTCAGGGTCAAGAGCTGAAGTAGGCTCATCGAAAAGCATAACTTCGGGATCCATGCAAAGAGCTCTTACGATGGCAACTCTCTGCTTCTGTCCGCCTGAAAGCTGTACAGGATATGCGGATGCTCTGTCCTTGAGACCGACTCTGTCAAGAAGCTCCAGAGCCTTCTTCTCGGCTTCTTCCCTGCTTTTTCCCTTTACGATCTGAGGTGCAAGGGTTAAGTTCTCAAGTATGGTCTTGTGAGGGAAAAGGTTGAAGTGCTGGAACACCATGCCCATTCTCTCGCGGAACTCATCCAGATTGATCTTCTCATTTACGATGTCCTTGCCATCAAAGATGATGCTTCCGTCTGTCGGCTCCTCCAAAAGGTTCAGGCTGCGGAGGAATGTTGACTTTCCGGAACCTGATGGGCCGATGACCACCATTACATCTCCTTTGTTGATGTCGATGTTTACACCGTCCAGAGCCTTGATGGCTCCGTAATTATAATGCTTCTTAAGGTCTCTTACCCTGATAAGTGCTGTATTATCTGTTGTCACTTTGACGCATCCTCCTCTCTACATACTCGATGATCTTTGATGTCGGGAAGCACAGGCAGAAGTATAGGAATGTTGCCATGAGAAGAGGCTCTGCGATGATGAAGGTCGCTGACTGAACGCTCTTAACATTGAACATGATATCCTGTACACCGATGGTATAGCAGACTGAAGACTCCTTGATGATGGTAACGAATTCGTTGGCAACTGCAGGAAGGATGTTCTTTATAGCCTGCGGGAGGATGATGTGGTACATGGTCTGTGCCTTTGACATACCGAGGGATCTTGCTGCCTCTGTCTGTCCCTTATCGACACCTTCGATACCGCCTCTGATGACCGCACTCATATATCCGCCGGAGTTAAGTGCAAGGGCAACGGCTGCCGGGAAGAATCTCTCGAACTGTATGAAGCCGAAGAATGTGAACTTGGGAAGTGTGATAAATCCGAATACTATATAGTAGACAAGGAATATCTGAACCAGCATGGGAGTACATCTTACGAACTGCACGTAGCAGTTTGCGATGAGCTTCACCGGGTTGAACTTCGCGATAAAGTCGTTTCTTTTCTTTTTGTTAATGTCATCGGTCTTTACCTTCTCGAGATATCTGAAGGGTCTCACATCGGACAGAAGCATAAGCGCAAGTCCGAAGGCCAAGAAGAAACCGAAGAAAACTGTGCAAAGCGCCAACAGGACTGTAACGATGAGGCCCTGCTGGAACATATTGCCATAGGTGAGTATCTTTTCAATATTACCCCAACTGATGGTCATAAAAAATATTCCTGCCTTTCAAATTATTACATAAATATATATTATACATTGCTCCAAAATGCAATGTTAATAAACTCAAAAAATCTCCGGGTCAAAGCCCGGAGAAAGATAATTAAATTGAGAATTATCAGAATTTAGTTTGCAGCTGCCTGACCGTTTGCATCAAGCTGTCCCTCGAAGACATTCTCGGAATCAGATGCAAGCTCCTGTGCCTCAGCGATATAACCATCCATGGTTCCGTCTGCAAGAACCTTGCTGATTACCTTGTTCACTGCAGGAACGAGGTCACTGCCCTTCTTAAGAGCGATGGCTGAACCCTCTGTATCATAAGGAACATCCCATGCGATCTGAAGCTCAGGATAGTTCTTGATGTACTGCTCTGCTACTGCCTTTTCGATGAATGCACCCTCGAGCTTTCCTGAAACAAGCTCTGAGATGATATCTGTAACCTTTGCAAGACCGATGATGTTTGCATTAGGTGTGTTTGCCTCTGCAAGACCCATCTGGATGGAACCTGTCTGAGCACCTACAGGAAGCTTGTCGAATGCTGCATAATCCTTGTACTTGTCGCTATCTGCCTTACGGATAACGAAGGCTTGTCCGCCTGTGTAGTAGATATCAGAGAAATCAAAGGTCTGTGCACGCTCAGGGCTTGGTGAGAAACCTGAGATACCGAGATCCACGTTGCCGTTCTGAAGCTCCATAAGGATACCGTCGAAATCCATAGGTACAACCTGAAGCTCAAGACCAAGCTCGTCAGCGATCTTCTGTGCAAGTGAGATATCGAAACCAACGAGCTCAGGATTTCCGTTGTTGATGTGATAGAACTCATAAGGTGCGAAGTCAGGTGATGTACCGATGGTGAGCTTACCAGGTGTGATGGTTGTGAACTCTGCTGCTGCCTCAGTGGCTGCTTCTGAAGTCTCATCCTTTGCTGCTTCTGTTCCTGCTGCAGTTGTATCCTGGCTTGCTGCTGTTGTTGCTGCAGCTGCAGCTGTTGTAGCTGTTGTTGATGATGAACCGCAGGCTGCAAGGGATGCTGCAGCAAGAAGTGCGGCACAAATAACGCTAAGCTTCTTTTTCATAATATTTTCCTCCTGATTGAAGACGGCTCTTCCGCCTTAATATCCGACATGAGCATCATTTAGAATAACTCAGTCAAAGTGTATTCAATTCGGTTATAGCGAAAAGTGTTTTTATAACTTCGCCTTGCTTTCTATATCATCGGATTATATACCATATTCCGGATAAATCAAGTATTTTTATACAAAAAATGCGAAATATATGAATAATATGCAACCATACCCTGAATATTCACTGCTTTTGATGTGAATTTATGCATGGCGATATAAAACTCAGAGGATGTCTTCCAGCAGTTTGTGCTTTCCGTTAATTGACTCGAAGACTCTTATTTCACAGTTCTTTGGCTTCGGCCTCCAGTATATGCCGTTTGGTCTGTCCATGAGATATCCTGAAAGGGGACGCATGATGCCACCATGGCAGGCGATCAGTACATTGTCATAATCCTTTTTTTCAAGTTCCTTTAAAAAAGAGTGGCTTCTTTCTATAAGAGAAGAAAGTTTCTCCACTGTTTCAGGAGCCGGGAAAAGCTCAGGGATATACCAGTAAGACATCATGGGAAGGCCCAGGAGATAATAGTTTTTAAGCTCATATTTTCCGAAATCCGCTTCTATCAGCCTGTCATCGATGATAAGCTCCGATAAATCCACGTTACCGATGATTGAGCCTGTGACCTGTGCCCGCTTCAGGGGACTTGAGTAAACTGCATCAAACTTTATATCACCTATCTTCCTTCTGGCTTCCCTGGCCTGTTCTATACCGGTCTCGTTCAAAGGTTCATCGGTACGTCCCTGCATAAGACGCTTGGCGTTGAATCTTGTCTGTCCGTGTCGTGCTATCCATATTTTCATTTTAGGCATCAATCCTCTCTGCTGTCAGTATCGACTTTTGACATTCAAATCATTATATATCACAAAATAGGACTTTTTTATACCTAAGGTGCAGTTTCATTACTTCTATGAATGATGTTCAATCGGATAGGCTGCCCAAAAATCAATCGCGACCCGCTTGCCATCTTTTTATAAAAATTTTCATTCTGCACTTATAAGTAGTAAGAAGAATAACGAAGAGAATTCCATAGGCAATGTGCGTATATTTTTAAAAGTATATAATAGAAATAATGACAAAGGGTATATGTCAGGAGTATCGATTTGCTATTAGTGAGGTGGGACTGATGTTAAAGAAATGGAAGGACTCTGAATCTGAGATCAGTAGAAAAAACAGGGGGCTAATGACCATCCTTGGGATTATATTTGCTGTACCGATCATAGTGGCTGGAGCTACAGTTTCCATGGCGGAGGGCACAGCATTTATGCCTGAAAACACAGGAGCAGGAAGCGGAATTCAGGTTGAATTCGGACCGGGAATGGAGCTCATTACGGGTTCTTTGGCTACAGAGGCCGGAGTATCAGATTATTCCGGCACAGAAGGAGACCGGTCAGAAAAAACAGGGGAGCTTACACTTATTGCCGCCGGTGATAACCTGATCCATAAAACCATCGTGGACAAGGCCTGGCGCCCTTATCTGGGAACCCATGATTTTCATTTCCTTTATACGCCTATTGTCGACACCATACAGTCACGGGATCTGGCTGTGATCAATCAGGAGACCATCTTCATTTCTGACAATTCTCTTATCAGTGATTATCCTACCTTCGGAACCCCTCAGGTCATGGGTGAGGCGCTGGTGGACACAGGATTTGATATTGTGCTTTCGGCTACGAACCACACCTGGGACAAGGGAGCCCGCGGAGTGACCGATACGCTTAATTACTGGAAGACCTTCCATCCGGAGATAACGCTTCTGGGAATCCATGATTCGCCGCTAGCCTTCAACACTATAGATTATGTAGAGAAGAATGGTATACGTCTTGCGATGTTCAATTACACCTATGGACTGAACGGTTTCAGAGTGCCATCTTCCTTATATTACATGGTGAACCTGCTGGGACAGCAGAACAAGTTCCTGAATGACGTTAGAATTGCGGAGAATGAGGCGGACATGACAGTCTGCTTCCTGCATATCGGAGAAGAATACCGGTATCAGCCCACGGCCTTCCAGATGGGTTATGTAAGCGCTCTAATTGATGCGGGAGCGGACCTTATTATCTGCGCACATCCCCATGTAGTGGAGCCGGCTTGTTATGTTACAACAGCATCGGGGAACAGCGGTCTTGTCTTTTATTCATGCGGTAATCTGATCTCTGCCCAGTCTAAAGTCCCAAGGATTCTCGGTGGACTTGCGGATGTGACCATCACAAAGGATGATTCCGGCACCAGGATAAGTTCCTGGGATTTCATCCCTACGGTCACACATTTTTCCGGAATGGATGTCAGGGTCTTTCTCCTTAAGGACTATAACGACGTGCTGGCATCAGTGAACCACGCTAATTACAACGATGGTCCTCTCACCACAGAGAGGCTGTGGAATCTGTGGACTTCCATCACGGGTCTCGGAAGAAACCAGTAATTACAGCTGATGACGGAAAAACTATCTTTGCGATGGACATGATTTTTTCAGTCACTTTAAAAAAAGCTTGTGGAGAATAAATAAGGCCTTCGTCACCTTGCAAAAATCTGAGGTGACGAGGGCTTTTTTATGCGCGATACGGCCTTCAGGAGAATACTTGTATTCATTTGAATATAAGCGCGTCATCGAGTGGGGGGATGAAATCCGCCCTACTCGATCAGACTGTTCAGTGTTTTTTTGTAAGCTCTATAAAGTTCCTGAGTATCTTCTCTCCTTCCGGTGTCATGATGGACTCAGGGTGAAACTGAAGACCGTAGACCCGGTTCTCTCTGTCCTCCACTGCCATTACTTCACCATCCGTAGTGACACCACTGACGGTGAGACCTGTATCTTTCAATGTTTCCTCCACCACTGCAAGTGAATGGTATCTTGCCACTTTGATGAGCTCAGGAAGGCCCCTGAACAGTGGACTTGTTGTGTCGATCTTAGTGTCAGACTGCTTTCCGTGCATGAGCTCTTTGGCGTAGCCTACCGTTGCGCCATACACCATGCATATTGCCTGCTCACCGAGGCAGACACCAAGGATGGGATACTCTCCTTTAAGCTCTTTTATGACCTCGGGACAGATTCCCGCATCCTCGGGGCGTCCCGGTCCCGGCGAGATAATGATTCCATCGGGATTCAGGGCACGTATCTCTGAAACTGTCATGGCATCGTTTCTCACTACCTTAAGGTCAGGCTCGATGCTGCCAACCATCTGGAATAAGTTGTATGTAAAGCTGTCATAATTGTCGAGCAATAAGATCATGGATTTATACCTCCTGTTTTTAAGAATTTAGGCCCGGTACGTAAAGCTATGGTGAAGATGGATTTTTGGAGAGAATCCTCTTTGGTGAGGAATTCAAATTCATAAATCCATAGGACAGTTGCATATAAAAATAGGGACAAAGTATGTAATTCCACAGTTCATTCCAGGTATTCAGACTGTTTAAGAGCCGTCATTACAGCAGCGGCCTTATTTATGCACTCCTGATACTCCTTTTCAGGTACTGAATCGGCCACGATTCCCGCTCCGCTTCGTACAAATACTTTTCCGTTCTTCTTGTAGGCGATCCTTATGGCGATGCAGAGATCGAGGTTTCCGGTAAAGTCGATATATCCGATTCCTCCGCCGTAGATTCCGCGCTTGTTGTTTTCAAGATCATTTATAAGCTGGCAGGCCCGGATCTTGGGGGCTCCGGAGAGGGTTCCTGCCGGAAGTATGGAACCAACAGCATCAAGAGCATCGCAGTCATCTCTTATTTCTCCACGGACTGTTGAGCCTATATGCATTACGTGGCTGTATCTCTCTATTTCATGATATTTTTCAACCTTTACGGAACCGAACTTACTGATGCGGCCGATGTCATTTCTCCCCAGGTCCACCAGCATATTGTGTTCTGCCAGTTCCTTCTCGTCCTGAAGCAGCTCCTCTTCAAGCTGCTTATCCTCCTCAGGAGTCTTTCCTCTCGGTCTTGTTCCCGCAAGTGGGAAGGTATGGAGCACACCGTCCTCAAGCTTTACAAGGGTTTCCGGAGAAGCCCCGGCTACTTCAAGATCCGCGCTTGAAAAGTAGAACATGTAGGGGGATGGATTGAGTGTTCTCAGGATCCTGTACATATTTAACAGAGAACCCTGATAATCTGCCTCCAGTCTGTTGGAAAGGACAATCTGGAAAATATCTCCCTCATGGATATAGTGCTTGGCCTTTTCAACCATTCCACAGAAATGCTCCTTATCGAAAAACGGTCGTACTTCACTGAGTACCTTTCCGGGTTCTTCCTTCTTCGGAGCTCCGGTTTTTAAAAGCTTTATGAGGTTCTCCAGCTCCATCTCTGCGTTTCTGTATGCACTTTCTCCGCCGGAAAGTTCCATATCCACTATGATGATGATTTTCTGCTTCAGGTTGTCAAAAGCTATCACCTTGTCAAAGAGCATCAGGTCAATGTCTTTGAAATGCTCTGTATCTTCCGCATCGAGATTAAGTGTGGGCTCATAGTATTTGAGATAATCATAGGAAAAGTATCCAACGAGACCTCCGGTAAAGGAAGGAAGCCCCTGGATTTTTGGCATTCTGTATTCTCCAAGAAGCTGTCTTATATAGTCAAAAGGACGATCAGTCTGTAGCCTTAGGCCGCCTGCTTTGAACTCCCCGTTCATGCAGGTTATTTCCATCTTCGGATTGAAGCCGATAAAGGTGTATCTGCCCCACTTCTCTCTTCCCTCGACGGATTCAAGCATGAAAACATGGTCGGACACATTTTTAAGGATCCTGAGAGCTGAAATAGGTGTGAGGAAATCCGACAGAATCTCCCTGGCAATGGGGATGTACTTGTAATGTGTATCATTCTGGTACTGCTTCACTGTTTCAAAAGATGGAATGGTCATGTGAGAAATCTCCTTTCAAAGATCCCGCTGCGCTTAAAATGGGGGGCATCAGATGCCAATGTATATCTGCAAGCAAGCTTGCTATATACATTGTCGCCTGATACTGGACTTAATAATGCTGCGTGTATAAGTCCAACGGATTTTTTCGTGCTGCGCACTCACAAAATCCTAACAGGAATCTCGAATCTGCACTAACGTGCTGATTCTCGATTTCTGTTGTCGTATCAGATGCCAATGTATATTCGCAAGCAAGCTTGCTAAATACATTGTCGCCTGATACTGGACTTATACACTAAAAAAGTCCCCGACAGAATCTGGTTTGATTCTGCCAGGGACGAATAATCATCGCGGTGCCACCCTGCTTCACATATCATGTGCGCTTTGCGAGATACCAACATATCTCCGACTACTAACGTAAGCCTCACGTCACAGGATACTCGGCAAGAGAACTTTTATCTTATGATAGCTCTGCCTTTCATTGTGCCCTTAGCGGTCCATTTGCGAAACTGTATTTCTGCCGGATTCACACCATCGCCGGCTCTCTGTGAGAGCATATTTCGTTTTATCTCCGCTTCAACGGTTTATTTATTAAATTTATCAGTATTGTAAAATCGCTTTAAGTTAATGTCAACGGAAATCTTCAACACTTTAAAGCACTATTACGCTTGAATTATATCAGCCAATCTGTGAGGTTATATTACCTTCAGTTATATAGGATTGCTCCGGTTTTTTAAAATCCTTTTTTATCATGAAAGCAATAAATATGTCGATGACATACCATGTATTGAAAATGAGATATAAAAGCAGCCTTCCGAAGGAAATCTTGTTTAAGCGTTTAAGCTTTATGGCACATATTTCTGCAGGAATAACTGTTGTTGCGAATATAACTGCGTCTATGGCTATAAATATGGGCAGGAAGAAAATACCTATACCCATTAGTCCCATCAGTACCATGAAAGAAAGTGCCGCAAAGATAAAGAAGGCTATGTAATATGGTATTTGTATCAGCTTAACCTTCAGATTAACATCTGCAAGCTTTTTCTTGTCATGGGAATTCAGAGATATGATCAATGTTCCCACTATCTGTATCAGCATCGCTGTCTCGTAGGGAAGATAAAGGGGCCCCAGAGTATCTGAGATTTTGCTGCAAACGTAAAAGGATATCATATAGACATAAGGTAAAACCGCATTTAGATATAATAAATTTTCCATACTCAAACACCCTCTTTTTCAAAATATACAGGCAATCAAATTTCCACGGAAATCTGATTGCCGTAAGTGTGATTTTGGGGCTAAGACAAAACCATCCGGTCCGTCCGGATTTCTGAAGTATGATTGCCTTAAGAAACCTATTCAATAAAATCGAAACACTTATTATGATACCATATATTAATTAAATTTTATTAAAGTTTCGTATTTCTTTAATAAAATGTCAGGATGGTAATCCATTTTTGCTCTTCGTAGTCCGGGTACCGGCATCATCTTCACGATTGATCCAGACTGCATTATGAGATGTAAAAAGATAGGTGGCAAAAAAGTTGTTTATGGCTGAGAATCCACCCATTTGTGCGTAGTTTCCATAACTCTTTTCAAAAAGAATATCGAAGACTCTCGGGGATATTTCCGAGGCAATAGTCATGGCAACAGGAAGACCGGATACATATATGACTGCCCCTGTAAGATATAGATCACTCCAATGAAGAACAGCTTCATGTATCAATTCTCTTTCGTCAAGCAGCGCTTCGCTTTTTTCTTCCTGTCCGGAGAGCCATTCATCTTCCACTTTTAGGATGTCCTGCAAAATAGACGATTCAGATTCTGTATAGGTAAAAGTTATATTCCAATCCGGAAATTCCCTGATGAACCTGCTTACCTTGTTTCGTTTTTTGCTGTTTTTTCCTCCTAAATCGGAGAGGTTTTCAGCTCTATGGAGATAGTCACTGTTCTCTTCATGAGCTGCAAAATCTGAAGCAATTCTCTGTTCTTGTAGGTAATCCATCTGATCATCAGTGAGAAATATCATTTGTACGGGTAGATTCCGTTCAGTTCTGTCTATTACTAGTTTTTCGATAGAAGCTTCCGCATCTCCGTTACCCAAAGGAAATGCAATGCCGTTTCGCCCCGGAATGCTGTTCTCCTGGAACCACAGGAATAAAAAACCATCCTCTATGGCTATTCTTATATTATATTTGTTCCTTAACAGGTATATTGCGCTTACACAGGCATCACTGGACATGGTATCAGTCTGCATGACTATATCGTGCATAACAGGTATGTCTTCGATGGTTGGTGTTTTTCAGTCTAGCATATGATTTCCTACCTTATTGACTCAGAGTATAGTGGTAATGCTTATATATAGCTTTTTCGACGGTATTAAAATAATTGATTAATAGATTAAAGCAATGACCCGACAGTCTGCGTAAGACTGCCGGGCCTGGTTTTTAATTTGTCTGCAACTATTGAAAGCGCCGTATACCGAACGGTACCTACGGTGCTGTGAGAGGACGGGAGCTAATCACTCCCTCCTACTCGATCTATGATGCGAGTGTAAAAGTTGATATCTTACTTTTTAATATGCTGTACCAGAGCGATACGGAAGCCTGATGGTGAAACCATGGTAGCGGCAGTTGCACTCTTGGTATCCAGGGTCTTGTCTCCACGGGTATTTGTAAATCCGTGCTTGATGAGGATATCATAAGCCTCTTCGAAATTGTCAACATTCATTCGGATAAGGGTGTAATCGCGTTCAATGTCCTGTAATGCATTAGAAACATCAACATGAAATCCATCCACGTTTTTCATGCGATAGCTCTGAACGTCTCCCAGTTCTGTGGTGGTCACAGGCGAATGGGACTTTTCAAAACCCAGATCCTCAAAAACCTTGATAACATCTTCTGCTGATTTCGATACGATGATTGGATCAAATGTTGTAATCTTCATATGAATTCCTCCAATTTTTTTAACTTATCCTTGACTCCTAAAACAAAGAAGTTCAAAACCCTACGCTATAGTATCTCGTCAGTTTTTTCTCTTAATATAACTCAAACTTCCACCTTTAAAGTGGAAAGTTTGAGTACTTAAATATAGTCTAAAAACAGACTATAGGATGTTCATACTTTATATGCTACACTCACAACGGTGCTTGCCCTTGCGGGTAGGCGGTTAGCCCTTCTATAAAGGAGGGAATTCAGGTTTCTTATTTCATCAACTGTCAGGGCGTCGTTTCTGGCTACCTTGAGATCAGGTTCGATGCTGCCGACCATCTGAAACAGCTCAGGAAGATTTGAAGACTATTGCCGTATATCGTGCTGGTCTTCTGTCTCACCGTACTTCTCACGCATGGAAGCTATCATATCGAGGTAATGTTTCTGTACGCCACGCTCTGCGGTCTCTGTTTCATAATCAGAAACTTTTTTGTCGACTATCTCTATGACTTCTGAAGACAGCTGTCTTTCGGCAAAAGGATATACAACAGCGTTTTCCTTTGTGATATGACGGGTCAACAGAGTCGCATACCCCATGGCACCCTCAAGGATGTCCATTTTATGGATTGTTTTTGGGTCTTTATCCCAAAGTTTCAGGGAGTTCTCCAGGTCGAGAATATGGGCGCGGCACATTTCATGTTCCACCAGCATTCCATGTCTTATGAGATTCTGCCCTATGGGACCGAGACGGTTCTCCATCTCATTGAAAAGGAACTTCTCTTCCTTTCCGTGGTGATGGCGGTCTGAATAGTTTCTTGCGAAATCTACGATGTTTCTGAAATCTGAGGAAACAAGTTCTCCGCCCTCAAGAACGGTGCAGCACATGCTTCGGACAACTTTAAGGAACTGAAGGATGTTGTCGTGCTCTTTGATCATTATATCTGTACAATACATAGTGTTCTCCTGTAATCGTTATGCGGCCGGCCATTTACGCTCCGTCGTATAGGGTGAATTGAAAGTGCCTTCAGTGACGGCATCTGTGGGTTTGCTTTCTGTGATGAAGGTAATCATCAATTTGAAGGGTAAAAAAATCACTTCAAATTAAGCTGCTTGTTAAGGTAATCGGCAACTTCATCGCCGTTCATGCCATGAACCAGGGCTGCATTGTCAAGAGACTCACTGAGTGCTGCAGGGCAGGAAATGCATCCCATACCAAGATGCATAAGAGCAGCTGATGCTCCTTCATAAGTATTTACGATATCACTCATGATCATATCTTTTGTTATCATTTTAGTTTCTCCTTTTATTTGAATCGATGTTTTTATTCAACGTATCTGTGGTATTGTGCCGGTTCAGTGAAGCAGTACTGCTTTATAGTGATGAAAAACGTCAGTAAAGTTCATACATCCGATCTCCCACAGTGACCAGACGGTGTCCTGAGCCGTCCAGCATGCCTGAGATAAGCTCATCCCTGAGATGATAAAAATCATCTCCGTCTCCCTGATATTTCTTCCAGTATTCCGAATGAAGATCGAGAGTCTGCTCATAGCATATCTTATCTTCGGAATTACAGGTTATAGTGAGGGCCCGGTCACAGGGCATTCCGTCTAAAAGAGTATTGTGGATGCTCTGGAATGCTTCCTGAACAGTAAATCCCTTTGGGATGCCGTTATCCTGTCCGAAGCTTCGTACCGTATCGGTAATGGTTTCGAGTCGTTTTTCGTCTTTTTGTATTAAGCCCACGATCAGTTCTGCGAAGCGGTCCTCAGCGCTTGATACCAGACATGAAAGTGAAGAATGAATATTTGAAAGATCTATGACTTCTTC
>DFGZ01000045.1 GCA_002371295.1 Oribacterium sp. UBA3737
GTCATCGACCATTTCATACCGGTCCCGGCAAGTTTGCGGTTATAGTCATCCGCCTCCGCGAACAGCCTGTCATAGTCCTCCGTCTTCATCTGAGATACCGCAGCCGCATAGGAAGCTACCGCTCTGGTCTGGTGAAAACGGTTCCACCAGTCAGATACAGTGGGATAACTAAGCAGACCGACCCCTATAAGTATGACGAGGCATAAAATAATATTGACCTTTTGTTCTTTGATCCATCTCTTCATTATTTCTGTCGAATTACAATATCTGTTCGTTATTTATTTCTGTCGGTTTTTCCACATATCTGTCGTTTACTATAATATGTGATGTCTTTTTCCTGCCTGCAGTTCCAAACTCTGACCATGAATAAATACATTCATGATCACAGTTTATAACTGTAAGCCGAGGGGCAATGACGGAAAAGGGTCCTCTATATCTGTAAAAAGCACAATCCAGATTGAATATGCGCGAATATGCAACTATTATTAGTTGCATGCATCGTATTTCAGTGATCTACTGTTCCAAGGAGGTACATCATGGGTCAGAAAGACAAGCTTATAAAAAAGTTGAAATCAAAACCACGTGACTTTACATTTGATGAAGCAGAATCTCTTCTTAACTATTTGTCTTTCACCAGATCAGACAAAGGTAAAACAAGCGGCTCACGCGTGAAGTTCACAAGTGAAGACCACGGAGCGGTCTTGCTCCACAAGCCCCATCCTCGCAAGGAGCCTCTGGAATACCAGGTAAAACAGCTTCGCGAAAAATTGGAACAGGAGGGATTATTATAAATAACACAATGGAATACAAAGGCTATGTCGGCAGCGTAGAATTCTCCGAGACCGATCAGATTCTCTTCGGAAAAGTTCAGGGCATTCGTTCCTTAATATCTTATGAGGGAACAACAGTCTCCGAACTTATTGAAGATTTCCGCGACGCAGTTGATGATTATCTGGAGCTTTGTTCTGAAGAGGGAATAAAACCTGAAAAAGCTTATAAAGGGAGCTTTAATGTCCGGTTTAAAAATCCGGATCTTCATAAGAAAGCTGCTGTTTATGCATATAATCACAACGTGAGTCTAAACAGTGTTGTAGAAGAATCCGTTGCAGAATATCTTGTGGCAAGGCAGAGCTAAGGCTCTGCCCGGCTCATTACGAGCAGTTCCAATCAACGCTATGTTATCGTGTAAGTAGTTGTAGCCCCTGGGAGCCAGGCCTGCTGGTCAGGCTCCCGTTTTTTGGGAGTTAATAGTTTTTTAATGGTGCCTGACACCATTTTAATGAATTTATATAATCGTATACGCGAATTCTCTCGGCAAGAAATTGGGGACTGTCAGTCCCCTGTTCCTCTTACTAATATCACAAAAGGCGCATTCCGTCAAGTCGAACAAAGTCGTTATTAAAATTTAATGGTGGCACCATTAAAACAGCTCACAGAATAAAGGATCATAATCCAAAAACCTCCCAGCATAAGTGGATAGGCTCCTGAAAGGTAAAAGTAGCTGATTGCCGAGAAAGCAGTAATCTCTGCATAACTGACTCCCATCAGGAGTACAGCAGCGGTAAGCAGCAGACCACTAACAGTCAAAAGGCAAGGAATATGCTCCGATGAGCGGGCCAATATAGATCGCACCAGGAGCAACAGAAAGCAAATAATAGATACTACTGCCACTACCGGATTCAACAATCTATAAACATGCAGAATTCCATCAATCCACATTGCCTGAAGCGAAAGCTTCCTCTGAGAATCATTACCTGCCGCTCTGTCCCCTGTTACGTCTTGGAAAAGCTCAAGAGAATCTTTTGATTCCTTGCCGGAAGCCCCCCACAGAGGTGCTACTTCCTGATACGATACCATGTAGCAGACTGCTTTTGCAAAAGTCAACGGCAGTTTCCGCAGATAAGCCGGGCGGAAAGGAGATAGGAGCGTCGATGGCAGAACAGACTGCTGCTCCAAACCGCTATCCGGATTCTTCAGAGCGGCCAACAGTTCCTCCTGCATCTGCTTCCAGAAAAGCTGAGAATGCGGCAGAGTATCTGTTTTCCCTGCATCAAACGCCGCCCTTCGAAGAGCCCAGAAGAACCAGCCGTCCTCCGTCTCACCGTCCTCTCCGCCCCGGTCGACCGCATCATAATAAGCCAGAGTCTCTTCGAGCTCGGGCTGAATACTCTTAAGGGACGGTGAGACTTTGTACAGACGTTCCAGTTTTTCCCTTGAAACGCTTACATAAGGGAGCTCCGTCCGGTTTCTGACTGAATAGATAGTCTTGAGCGCAGCTCCAAAAGTACCGTCGATCTCTTCCAGGCGCACAGCTTCCCCATAATACTGCTGATTGAGAATTCTTACTCCGGCGTTGCCGAAGAGCACAGCTGCCGGGAAGAGCAGTAAGCAGAAAACGCAAAAGAGAAGTCTCTTTATTCCTGTATCCCCCTGACGGAAGGCTCCGGCAGATACATTGAAAATCAGTACAGAAGCTGTCAGTGCGAAAGGAAGCATCCAAAAGCTCTCCTCTCTGCTGTTCCACATAAAGGCGAGCGTGGCCGCACCCAAAGCGGCTGTCAGGAGTTCTCTCATAAGTCCCCTATTCCAGCTGCCCTCCTCTCTATGCTCCAGCATTTTATTATAGAGTCCCAGATAAGCCCCGATGATGAAGAGGACCTCCGGCCATGTGATACTTGAACGGTATACCCGCTGAAATACGAACCTCGAAAAGGTACAGGGATCAAATAGAAGAACCGTAAAGAGAACAAAAAGGAGACGCCTGTCCTTGATAATCTTTCGGACCTGCCAAGTGAAGAATAAGCATGCGGCAGAGTTCGTGAAATCCAACAATCGCATGTAAGAGCTGCCGGAGGTCCTTGCTACAGCCAGAAAAACCGGAAAAGCTGCCCCTTTCATTAGTTTTACGGCATCATAAGGCCCCAGCCATTGACCGTTCAGGATACCTGCGGCCATTTCTACCATGAGGCGGTCATCGGTGTTATAGTCTCGGACTTCCAACGGAAGGCTGCATATCAGCAGGTGTTTGATAAGGCAGATGAGCAGAGCCACATCTATGAAAAGAAGATCCTGCCGAACCGGATGCATGTTTTTGATTCTTTCTTCTACCTGCGATAAAGCAGTCGTCCCCTTCGCCATTTATTGTCTCCATGTAAAGATCACCATCAGCCGCCTGCGACATGCTAGACAGAATGGACTATATCCATGACAGTGTTTCACATTTTCCTGTCTTTAACAACACCTGTACCATTAATCTTAACAACATAATCTTTGTTGTTTTTAAGCTTACCAGCCTCAAGAATATCTTTGAAGGTAATATGGTATTTCTTGTATGCAGATACATTTTCAGCCAGATTTGCTGTCAGCACATATGGAACATCATCGCCGATATCATAGTCAGCAGAGTCCTGAGCAGTACCAACTGCTGTCTCAGTAGAATCGTTGATGTCTTTAATCTTCTTATCAGATGTTGTCGTGCTGCTCTTAGGAGTAATGGTAAGGTCCCCATCAAGAACCTGAATCAGGTACAGTGTATACTGCTCGGGATCAGACAGGCTGTACTGCAACAAGGTCTTCTGAGTGCCTTCCCGACCGTTCGCAGATCCCCCAGGAACTGGTCGATGCATACAGGAACCATCCATGCCTGAAGCGGCTCACCTCTGCACAGTGCATTTTCAGCGAAGCCTTCCTGAATGAAGCCTCCTTCCTGTACCCTGAGATGAGCATCAATGAGATCTTTTCAGTGTTTGAACTGGATCCAGTGCTCCTGACCCCTGCCCGAAGGTACAAGCTGGACTGCACCCTGCGGGCCTGGAGGCCTTCCGAAGAACGTCTGGCTATGGATTCAGACCTTACCCGCAGGATAGAATTAAACCGCGGCGCTGAAATGGAGCGGATCCTTACGAATAACTTTTCTTCGCGAAAGTCTCTGGCCGCGAAGCTTTCAGCATAAAGCCGGAAGGACTACTGTCAGTGGCTTGCTGACTATCCGACAGATGCCGCGCACGGCTACAGTCGGAGGAGGCTGCTTAAAGCAGCGGGAATCTCCCCTTCCAGCTACTACGCGATTCTAGGCAATCCGGAATACGGCATGTACGAAAGGAAACGTCATTCAGGCGGGTTCCGTTTGGCAAAACGATCTGTCTCCGGGAGGATGGTTCCAAGTGCCCAGGCAAGTATGTAAGCATCCGGAACAACGTATGCCGATTTCTTCACAGGGTAGAGGTCAAGCGCTGGCACCGGTCCACACATGCGGCAGAAAGCACAGAACCAGAACTTTCACATCAGCAGACACTCTTTGTCAAAACATACCCTAAACGATTCCATACCGCCTACTGCCTGCTCCCTTTCGAGACCGTCTCCAAGGGCTTTTTGTGATACCCATTCCTTCCCTGTGGGGTATGAAGGCGGGCCCCCCTGCGATGCCCCCGCCTGATTCACACCGTCGCTTCCCTCTACACACCATTCTTCACTAAGAAGAAGTCCGAGAGCCTCTCCCCCTGCAATCCACTTCTCCCGCACCTGTCCTGGCCTCCTCATCCAGATCCGGAAAACAGAAACCTCCCAGAGGTTCCTTCAACGGAAGTCCTCTGGGAGGTAGTTCTTAGTTAGCCCTCTGGCATTCTCCTCCACGAGGGAGGGGTGTTAAAAAACAGTCCTTGACAAATGTATCGTCGTATTTCTCCCACGCCCCCTTTTGAGCGATTTTCACACTAATTATGGAAGCAATCAACATTACAAAAAAGCACCAGTAGTATTCAAGGCAGACAGGAACAAACCAGATGCTGACCATGACAAGCGATATGATCAAAGAAATGGCTTCCAATACATAATGCCCTTTTATCAAAAGCAGCAGCAAAAATGCCAGCAGCATCGCCAGAATAAAAGAATGCAGAACATAAATCTGCCGGATATTTGCGAAAATGTGCATGAACCTGATGATTCCGGCTGACCCGTGCCAATAGCGAAGATATTCTTTGTTCGCATGCAGTCGATTATCGACCGATTGCTGAAACAGTTTTATCGATTCATCCGTATCTTTCGGGGTGCCGTAATACTTGGCCCACATCACTGCTTTCAGCTTTTCGGCATTTGTAAATCGAAATTGATCAAAGGCCCTGTCAAAATTGTGAGGGGCTATATCGTCTCCCAAGTGGTACGCGATATTCAGCGTCAACATGTCTGCATACGGATGCACTTTACTGCTGTTGATCCCCGGGAGAATCTGCCATGTCGTCGGGCGTTCAGCCAGGATACCGGCAGACTCTTCCATATGTTTTTGAATGGCATCCTGCGGGATATAGGCAGTTGCAAGCATCACACAGGTGAGAAGGAATATCAGGGCTCCCAGATATATTATGTAGGTGGTCAAATTTTGAATATTTCGTCTCATTTTTCCTTATTTGTCATCGCACACATCATACAGGATATTGCAACTGCATTGTCTACGATCTCAAAACCCTCGTATAATGTACCGCGCGACTATCAAAACTGCGAACTGCAAAGGATAAAAACAACTATACAGCCAGCCGAACCATTTGCTGTGGTAGCCAAGTTTTCGGTTGTGAAAAGCAAGCGGGAAAACCGCCAACAGAGAACCTATTAATCGGCGATTGAAAGATATAGCCTCTTCTACCATCGCTTCTCCACCAGTGAATCCGGCACTAGCCCAAACATAAATGCAAATATATATGATGTCGATCAGCAGAAGCACAGATAACCGCTGGATGAAGTTGTTAAAGCCGGACCGGATTGTCCGGAAATAGACGGTGACTTTTGTCATCAGATTGCCGGAAAACCTGCCGGCAGCAGTCTGCCGCCGGCAGGGCTGATTCATGAAAATTCACATTCTAATA
>DFGZ01000042.1 GCA_002371295.1 Oribacterium sp. UBA3737
CTTCTGTCCGGTCCAGAGCTCGAAAGCAGCGGCGCCCTGATAAAGCAGCATGTACATACCGTTGAAAGCATTGAGACCGCACTCTTCTGCCATTTCGAGGAGCTTTGTCTTTCTCGGATTATAGATGACATCAGCTACAGCAAGCTTTTCGGAAATACCCTCTCTGCGTGTTGTGAGCCAGCTTGGATCCTTTATGAGATTTCCGTCGATGTCCGGAGCCATGCCGACGTTTGTTGCATTGATGAGAAGTGCGGATTCGGAAATCTCTTTCTGAAGAACCGCATCGTCATAGTCCACGACCTTTACCTTACAGGTAGTACGGGAATTAAGAGCACTGACTACCTTTGAGGTACGATCCCTGAAACGGCTTCCTGCGCGCTCGAATACTGTGATCTCTCCGGCTCCGTCCAGCGCCAGCTGTACCAGAATGGCTATTCCGGCTCCTCCGGTGCCCATGAGAGTCACTTTCTTTCCCACGAAATCCACTCCTGCCTGACGTGCTGATTCTGTAAAACCTATGCCGTCTGTTGTGTGGCCTGTTACGGTTCCGTCCTCATCGATTACAACAGTATTTACGGTTCCTGCGATTTCTGCTGCAGGACTCAGCCTATCGCAGAGCCCTACCATCTCAGTTTTAAGAGGCATGGTGAGATTGAAACCACGAACTCCCATGAGCCTGAAGCTTTCCACTACTTTTCGAAGTTCACCCTCTTTTATATCGAAGGCAAGATAACTGTAGTCGAGATCAAGCTGTCTGAAACCTTCATTGTGCATGGCCGGTGAAAGGCTGTGTGCTACGGGGCTGCCCAGAAGGCAGATCATTTTGGTTCTTCCTGATATTTCCATAAAACTGTTCTCTCCTTCTTATGCACTATTCGGTTATCAAAGATTTGTTTTACCATGCGGCATCCGTTTTTCCGTTTCCGGATGGATATCAATGACCGTGAGGTGTTCTGTTCAGCAGGGGCCTCTCATAGGTTCTGTCCGCATACATAAGTTTTGCAAATACTGCAAAAAGCACAACTCCCGCGCCCCATATGGCATGATAGTTCATGACTCTGCAGCACAATGTTCCAACCAGAACTCCTGCAGCGAAGATAAGCATCATGCTTCCGTGGAGTTTGCATTTCCTGCCGGCAGAGCCGTTTCCGCTTCGCAGGAACTGGACCATGTTTGAACCGAACTGTCTCAAATGGTTGGTACAGAATGTGGTTGCCATTCCTATACCCTCTGCCTGTCTGAAGGTATTGAACTGCATGGCACAGATGAAGTTGAGAGTTACCTGACATATCTGATCGGGCCAGTTTGCAGGCATAAGTCCTAACAAAATTACGGCAATCAGTTCGATGCCGACGAGAATGGTATCCCAGCGCAATAGCTTGAATTTCTTTATTTCCTTGGCCAGAACTTCTGAAATAACTGTTCCTCCGAGATAAGCAGTGAAAGGAATAAGATAGTAAGCTGCCTGACGCCACTCTCCGTTACCGAGGTGCATACTGAGAAGTACGATGTTGGCGGTCTGTGCATTACAGAAAACTCCGCCTCTCAGACTATAGGTATATGCTCCGTAAAATCCTCCTACAAATATGAGGGCCCAGAAGACCCAGATTTTTTCACATTCGAGAAATTCGGGTTTTTCGGATTTTGTTTCCATATTTTGTTCCATGATTGTTTATTGCTCCATATTTCGATGGTCTTAATAATTCCCATGAATCTTAAGACTCACGAATAAGCTTTAATTAAGCCTCTGTCTCACGATCTCGTAAGCGAGAACTCCGCAGGCAACGGAAGCATTGAGAGAATCAATGTCTCCGAACATAGGGATGGATGCAACCATATCACACTTCTCCTTAACGAGACGTGAAACACCCTCGCCCTCGTTTCCGATGACGAGACCGATGGCACCCTTTAAGTTAAGGCGGTACATGCTCTCTCCGTTCATATCGGCACATACGAACCAGAGACCTTCCTTTTTAAGCTCCTCTATGGTCTGTCCGATATTTGTGACCTTTGCGACTCTTGTGTGCTCGAGAGCTCCGGCAGAGGTCTTGGCAACCGTTGAAGTGAGACCTACCGCACGTCTTTCGCGGATGATGACGCCGTGAGCTCCTGCGAGATTCGCTGTACGTATCATGGCGCCAAGGTTGTGGGGGTCCTCGATTCCGTCAAGGATAAAGATAAAGGGACTCTCGTTCTTTGAACGGGCATACTCAAGGATCTCAGGCACACTGCTGTAATGGAATGCAGCGAGGTAGGCGATAACACCCTGATGGGAACCCTGTCCCGCTATCTCATCAAGTCTTTCCTTTTTTACGAATTCCGGCTTGATTCCGGCCTTCTTTGCTTCTCTGATGATGGTCGATACAGGACCGTCATGTATTCCGTCCTGAAGGAAGAGTCTGTCAACTGCCTTTCCTGCGCGGAAAGCTTCAATAACGGGATTTCTACCGATTATGGTAAATTGTTCGTCTCTCATTTTTTCCTCCATGGGGCATGCACGAATCGGGTTTGACTGAATCCGTATATGCCCCACTAATTAAGTTTGAAGGTTCGCTTTCAAACTTAGCTCCTACTTGTCTATTTCCTGCAAATGCCTGATTCCGGCAGCTTCTATCTCCAGCACACGCTCATACTGTCCTGTAAGATACAGGTAACCGAGCAGGGCTTCAAAGCCGGTGGCTCTCCGGTAATCCTGAATGGAGCTGTTCTTGCTGTGTGTGGCAGACTTATGGTTCCTTCCTCGTCTGTACACCGACATCTCCTCTTCCGAGAGCATGTTGTTTCCTATCATCCATCCCATGATCTCGGCCTGGGCATGGGCGCAGACAAAATTTGTTTTTTTCCGGTTGATGTCATTGACGGAACCCGGAAAATGGGTCACAACATATTCTCTTACAGCCATATCATAGATGCAGTCACCTATGTACGCAAAGACAAGCGGTGAAGTTGTCTGCACATCCACCGCTTTAAGATCAAGTTTTTCCTTATAAAGTTCAAAAAAATTATCTGTCATAAATTACCGGGCTTACGCTCTGCTCCACTTAACGCCTTCGCGGGTGTCCTTAAGTACGATACCCATCTCGAGAAGCCTGTCACGGATCTCGTCAGCCTTTGCAAAATCCTTTGCCTTGCGGGCTGCCTGACGCTCTTCAATAAGCTTTTCAACAGCGCTGTCAAGGTCATCCTTTTCTACTACAGTTCTGATTCCGAGTACGCTCATGAGGAGCTCAAGCTTTTCAAGGACGTAGTCTGTCAATGCCTTTGAGCTCTGCTCTGTGGCAGAAACATTGGCAATCTTCACAAGTTCGAATACTGCTGTGATGGCATCGGCTGTGTTTAAGTCATCGTCCATCTTCTGGTTGAACATCTCCTGCTGGGCGTCAACTGACCTTTTGACCTCCTGCTCAGCGGCTGTAAGCTCATTGCCTTCTGCCTTTGCGCTCAGCTCTCTCAGACGCTCGATGGCTGTCTGGATACGCTCGAGAGAAGTCTTGGCGCTGTCCATAAGGTCTCTTGAGAAATTAAGCGGATTTCTGTAATGAGCGCTCAGCATATAGAAACGAAGCACGCGGGGATCATACTGTGAAGTGATGTCACGTACTGTGAAGAAGTTTCCAAGTGACTTGGACATCTTCTGGTTGTTGATGTTAATGAATGCATTGTGCATCCAGTAGTTGGCGAATTTCTCATGGTGAGCCATCTCGTACTGGGCGATCTCATTTTCATGATGAGGGAAAATGAGATCCTCTCCGCCTGCATGGATGTCGAGACGTCCTCCGCAGTACTTTGGAGCCATGACGCAGCACTCTGTATGCCAGCCCGGACGTCCTTCACACCATGGAGACTCCCAGTAGGGCTCTCCTTCCTTCTTTGGCTTCCAGAGAACAAAGTCTGTTGAAGTTCTCTTTCCGTCCTCACCTGAGACCTTTAAGTCACGGAAACCGGACTGAAGCTCATCGATGTTTTTGTGACTGAGCTCGCCATAGTCCCTGAAGGAGGTTGTGTCGAAATAAACTGTTCCGTCTTTTGCGACATAAGCTGCACCCCTGTCCACAAGATCCTTGATAAGATCGATCATGCCCTGGATCTCTTCGGTAGCCTTTGGATGAACGGCTTCCTCGATGTTGAGATCTGACATGTCTTTCTCTACTTCTGCAATGTATCTGGTTGTTATATCGGAGCAGGAAACACCCTCTTCGATGGATTCTTTAATGATTTTATCGTCTACGTCTGTGTAGTTTGAAACATAAGTTACCTTGTAGCCCTGATACTCCATATATCTTCTGAATGTATCAAAAACGATCATAGGACGGGCATTACCGATATGGATGAAATTGTAAACGGTAGGACCGCATACATACATACGGATCTTTCCCGGTTCAATCGGCTTGAACTCTTCCTTCATACGAGACATGGTATTAAAAATTTTCATAAGTTCTCCTTTGCCTTTGAGAGGTCATGCAGAACCTTCTCCTGTGAAATATCATCTCCGGGAAGGTTGCATGAAATAACGATATTCGCCCTTAAGACGCAGCTCTCCTGAGGCTTACATGCCAATTATTGTAATATTTAAGCCTTTGTGAGTCAATAATAAGAAAACAGGCGCTTCTGATAATGATAAGAAAACAGGCGCTCCGGAAAATGATCCGGGGCACCTGTCTGGTTCTGTTATTAATGCTGTGTGACAATCAAAAGCCGGGATTCGGTTAAAAGTGCAGCTTATCAGCTTATCCGAAGCCGTCCGCTTTTATCATCTCTGGTACTGATTGATGAAATCCTGGAAAGCCTTCAGAATATCGTCTGTGTCGAGATTTCCGTTGTTACCGTTATTTGAATCGGAATCCTTATTGTCCGAGTCTCCGTTTCCATTCTGGCCATCCTGACCCTTAGGGTCGTAATTCCTTGAAAACGGGTCGTTCTTTCCGCCGGAAGTGCCGGATTTGTCCTTTGTGGAGGATGAAGTTTCCGCTGATCCGAGAACAACTTCTACGGTTATCTCATCATACTTGTCGCCGTTTGGACGCTGAACAGTCAGAGTGACCTTTTCACCGGCCTTATATTTGGAAAGGATCTCTCCGAGCTCATTGAAGTCTTTTACAGACTGACCCTCTATAGAGGTGATAATGTCTTTCTCGTGAAGATCGTCGTTCTTTGCATCGGAACCATCTGTGTGCTTGTACACGAATACTCCCTGAGGCATACCAAAGCTTGCAGAGGTCTTCTCATCGATGGTCTTTACAGTGACACCGAGATAACCGCGTTCTTCCTGGGAAACCGCTGACCGGGTCTCTATCTTTGAAAGGCGCTCTGTAACCTTCCTTGCTGTTGATGAAGGTATGGAATAGCAGATACCCTCTGTGTCAATGGAAGTGGTCTTTGCTACATTGATGCCGATGACCTCACCCTTCATATTGAGGAGAGCTCCGCCGGAGTTGCCGGGATTGATGGCTGCATCTGTCTGAATGAGTCCTGTTCTCTTACCCTGGTTTGTGTTAATGTCTCTGTTCTTTGCAGAGATGATACCTGTGGTCACTGACTGTCCATAGCCGAGAGCATTACCGATGGCAACTACCTGGTCTCCGATCTGTGCAGCATCGCTGTCGCCGAAGGTGGCGATGGAGATAGCATTCATAGTCTTGGTAGGGATGTTCTCAAGTTTAATGGAAAGAAGTGCTATATCCGCCTGAGAGTCACTGCCCTTGATTTCCGCATCGATGGTTTCGTCATCTATAAAGGTTACCGAAAGGGATTCGGACGATGATACCACGTGGCTGTTCGTGAGGATGAGAAGCTCTGTGTCATTCTTTCCGATGATCACACCGGAACCGCTGGCCGGAACTTCAGTCTCATAACTCTGGTAATCTCCGAAAATCGAGAAACCGTTCTGACGGTACTTCACCATGTTTGTGATGGAAACGACAGACGGCATTGCGTTTTTGACTACGTCGGTCACACCACCCATGATGTATGAACCTGTGGCTGTTTTTATGGTTGCATTATTAATTTCTACAGGGGAGGTATTTCCCTGCTGTGCGGGGGACGATTCAGACTGAGGCTGTGTTTCAGTCACAGCTGCGGCTGTCTCCCGATATGCTATTCCGGCTCTCTGTGCGGCTACATTGACACCCACCATGGCGGCGCCGGCAACTGCTCCGAACAAAAGTGCACCCGCTATTATTCCTGCTATACGTTTCATTCTCTGTTACCCTCCTGAAACTGCTGTGTGATGTGCATCCTGATTTTTCTTGTATGATACCCGTATTATGTGTTCAATTTGTGATTTCAATAATAAAAATTTCGTATAGTGAAAAACGGCATTTTTTGATTTATTTTTATACTATTTTTAGAAATGATCCGGAGGTTCGATGCTATACTCTGTTTGTATTTGCAACATGGAGGTTCAATGTATTATTTCATCGTAAACCCGCATGCCTCTGAAGGAAGAGGACGTAAAATCTGGGATAAGGTTCTCAGATATCTTAGTAAAACTCATAATGCCGAAAACTTTGAGGCTTATATAACAGAAAAAAGCGGAGACGCAAGGGAGTTTGCACATCAGCTTTCGGAAAAGTGCCAGGATCCCAAGACTATCACCGTGATCGGAGGAGAAGGAACCTTCAACGAAGTTGTGGATGGTATAAATATGGATTGTAATAAGATATCCATTGCATATATTCCTACAAAGTCTGATAACGATATCGCCCGCTCATTCCGGAGAAAATATAATTTAAAGTCACAGCTCAAGAGACTCTTCAGTGATTCCGAAGAAACTCTTCTGGATTATGGAGTGCTAAACTGTTCCACCATGAACCGGCGTTTTGCCATCTGTTCGGGAATAGGGCTTGATGCCGCTATTTTTGATGATATCTATGCGGTAAAGTGTACCTGTGAGAATCAGCCGAAGAAACTCAATCATATAAAGAAATTCAGATACCTAAAGACCATTATACGGGAGTTTTTCAAGCTGAAGCCTACCAGAGGCTATGTGATACTTGACGGAGAAAAAAGGCATGAATTCAATAACATCATGTTCATTTCGGCCCATGTACATCCTTATGAAGGAGGATATCTGATCTGCCCCAACGCCAGCGGTGTTGACGGGTGTCTCGATATCTGCATAGTGAGCACCAGGCATAAGTGGCGCTTATTGTGGATCATGCTCTCCAGTGTTTTCGGTACTCACGTTACCCGCACGGGATTCCATCTTTACAGATGTAAGGAAGCAGAAATACATACTTCGAACCCGCTCCCGGTTCATGTGGACGGAGAAGTTGTTGGAAAGAACTGTGATTTCACACTGAATTGTATTCCGAAGAAATTGAAATTGAAAATTTAAAAAGCTGCTTCATCATTTTGTGATGAAGCAGCTTTTTTTTACACCAGCAATGCAACAGCCTGGGAACTGATGCCCTCTCCTCTTCCAGTGAATCCGAGGCGTTCCTCCGTGGTTGCTTTTATGGAGACCTGATTCAGATCGATACCAAGAGCTTCTGCCACATTTTTGCGCATCTCAGGCAGATAGTTCATGAGCTTTGGCTTCTGGGCGATGATGGTGGAATCTATATTCCCGATTTTATAACCCTCTCTTGCCAGAAGATTGCCCACTTCCTTTAGAAGGCTGATGGAATCGGCACCCTTAAATCTTGGATCCGTGTCAGGAAAATGCTGACCTATGTCACCGAGTGCGGCAGCTCCGAGAAGCGCATCCATGATTGCGTGGGTTATAACATCCGCATCGCTGTGCCCTAAAAGTCCAAGCTCATAGGGAATCGTAACTCCTCCCAGGATAAGCTTTCTGTCCGGCACTAATTTATGTACGTCATAACCTGTTCCTATTCTCATAGTTTTCCCTCTCTAATTGTTATTTATAAGTGTGTCAACGGCTGCCAGCATCTGACGGTCATCCTTAAGAGCTACCATATAATCCTCGGCACTGCTTCCGAGATCGACTTCCACATCCGGAGTGATGCCCACCATGTGAATGTTGAGACCGGATGGAATGTAATAGTAATGAGTGGTGAACTCTACAGCGGAACCGTCAGTCAGTGATGTGATGGTCTGAACGATGCCCTTGCCATAGGATTTGGTTCCGACAATGGTGGCGCGATCATAATCCTTCAGGCATCCTGAGAACAGCTCTGCAGCAGAAGCGGAATTCTGATTCTGGAGGACAATGATAGGGATGTCTATCTCATGTCCGTCGGAGGCATACCACTCCTGGCCCTTTCCGTTCTTATCCCTGGTGTATGCGAAAAGGGTCTTTCCCTGCTGGAAACCGCTGTTTCCTTCTGTGAACTTCGTGAGGTCATCGGGAAGGATGTAGTCGAGAAGAGATGAAGCTATTTCGATATCTCCTCCGTTGTTTCCTCTTAAGTCGATGATGAGAGCCTTTATCTTTGCTGTATCTACAAGTGTATCCAGTGCCTGCTTGGCCTGTCTTTCCTCCACGTCATAGAAATTGGCAAAGGACATGTAGCCGATATCACTTGGTGAAAGTGATGAAGCACCGGCAGTAAGCTCAATTCCGATTTCATCGAGGGTTCCGAATCGTATACGGGGAACCTCTACGTTGCCGCGGGAAATGCGCATGGATATTTCCTGATCGTCACGCTTTACAACGCAGTTAAAGGTAGTGCCCTCCTCTCCCTGAATAAGGTTTGGAAGAACATAGGAAATAGACATGCCGGAAATGTCAATTCCGTCAATCTTGTAAAGGACATCGCCGACCTGGAGTCCGGCCTCTTCTGCGGGACTTCCCGGATAGACCTTTGTGACTACGATCTCATTGGTGCCCTCAAGCTGCTGAACCATGGCTCCTATACCATGGTAGGTCGATTGTTTGCTTGATTTGCTTTCACGCATCTCTTCTGCGCTGTAGTAATGGGCAAAAGGATCATCGTCGTTGAGTGAAGCAAGGAGCCCTTTGTAAATGTAGGTGGCTGCCTTATCCGGATCCTCAGGGAAAAGGTAGTTCTGATCGATGAGACTCTGGAGCATACCGAGCTTCCTTGTTACTGCCGCCATGTTGACTGAACTCTTGACCATGCCGGCAGAGCCGTCAGCTTCGGCACCCGCAGCAGCTCCTTCTGCTGTCAGGGAATAGCCCTTATCACCGGACTGAAGTTCAGATGCACTTGCCAAAGTCAGAGAAGCATTGCCAGCTCCCCGGGTGACCAGCAGATCGTTGAGGAAAGGCGGTATACCGAAGAAGTAAACGTAAAAGGTACTTCCGCCGATTAAGAACATGACTGCAAGTCCCAGAAGGAAACCGTAGACGAAGTCAAAGTTTCCGAAAAGTGGCTTTTTTGGCTTTTTGGTTGTGTTTTCAGTTGTGTTTGATAAATTTTTTTCTTCGTTTTGCATACATTACATTATAAGTTACTTTTCTCCCTAATTCCAAACTATTTTTTATTAAAAGGCGTCTGTACCCAAAAGAGAACCATCCCCTTGATGGGTGGTTCTCTTTGGGCTTTTATGTATATTCAATTGTTCCGGGAAATGGGTTACCGGTGATATCAGAGGTAGCTTTCCGGGTCCACGTATGATCCGTTCTTTCGGATACCGAAGTGGAGGTGGGGACCTGTGGAGTATCCGGTTGATCCTACGGCGCCGATGGTCTCCCCCTGTGAGACTTCGTCTCCTTCGGAGACATTGAGACTGGACATGTGCATGTAGACGGTGTAGGTTCCGCTGCCATGGCTTATCATGATGTAGTTTCCTGCACTTGCGGAGTAGGTTGCGATGACTACCGTTCCTCCGGCGGCGGCTACTACCTTGGAGCCTGTGGAGGCTGCGATATCGATGCCTTTATGATAGGAGCTTGCGCCTTCCGTCGGTGATTCCCGGGAACCAAAGTGGCTTGAGATGGTTCCGCTGGAGGGACATGGCCACTTGAATCCGCCTGTCATGGTCCTTTCCTTATATTCGGTACCGTTTTTCTCAGCCTTCTTTCTGGCTTCTTCCTCCTGACGGGCTATCTCACGCTCCATGGCTTCGATATTGGCCTCCTGGGCTTTGATGGCAGCCTTCAGATCATTGATGCTTTCCTGCTTCTCTTCTATTTCGTTTTCTGCAGTGGCGATCTTTTTGCTGTATGCGGTGAGCTCTGCCGTTTTCTCATCGAGAAGAGCCTGTATGCTGTCCTGCTTTGCCTGAGCCTGTGTTCTCAGGTCTGTAAGCTGGGCATTCTCCGCCTGGAGCTGGTTTTCTGTATCCTCCACCAGCTGTCTGGTCTCTTCGTATTCCGCCAGCTTTTCCCGGTCATAGCGGGTGATCCTCGAAATGTACTCGGCCTTGTTCAGAAGATCGGACCAGCTCTTCGCATTCAGGATCATATCGATAAAGCTGGTGTCGCCTTTTTCGTACATGAACTTGATTCGGAGCTTCATGCTGGCGTACTGATCGGATGCCGTCTGGGTCGCCTTCGCGAGCTGTTCCTGGGTGAACTGGATGTCCAGCTGCTTCTTCTCAATGGAATCATTGATGGATATAAGCTCGTTTGTGATCTCGGTCATGTTCTGATCCAGGGCTTTTACATAAGCGGCAGTGTCGGCCTTCAGCTCTTCAAGTTCCTCTATCTTTTTGTTGACCTTTTTCTGCTCCGCTGCCAATGCATCGATCTTTTCTTTGCTGTCACTTATTATCTGCTTTGAATCCTTGATGGATTTCTGCTCCTTCTCTGCGGCTGTGACAGGTATGGGGTTACAGAGAAGGGACAGGATAAGCATTGAAGTCAGTAATATGTTTTTTTTCTGTCTTTTCATGTTTGATTGCCCTTACGGTTCTCGTAAAAAGAATTAAAATACAGTCCTCACGCTTTTAAACTCTGAGAGATTTTCTGATGGTGAAGAATGATACTATAAAGCCGACACCTACTCCCAGTCCCATTGCCGCTGCGATCATCACAGGAAAGAATGTTCCTATGGGTATAGGAGAAAAGAGGGTGCTGATGCCGAGAAAGTGATCATTGACATAGGTCACAGCTCTCTCGTAAATGAAGTATATTCCGATGAGCGGGAGCACTGCTCCTGCAAATCCGAGAACCACACCTTCTACAAGGAAAGGGAGACGGATCATGAAATTGGTTGCGCCGATCATCTTCATGATTTCATTTTCCTTACGTCTGAACTGAGCCGCTACGGAAATAGTATTGGAAATAAGGAAAACAGAAACCGCAAGAAGTACACTGATTATTACTGCGCTCAGAGAGGAAATCAGACGCTCCAGGGAGCTCAGCCCCTCAATTGCCGCACTTGAATAGTTGATCTGTCTTACCACGTCAAAGCTGTAGAGCCAGTCTACTATTCTCTCTTGATCGTCAATGTCGTTCAGGAATATCTCATAGCTCTGTGATCCCGCAAGAGGGTTGTCTTCCGCAAATGCCTCTGCCATCAGCTCGTTGTTGTGGAAGTAATCTGTCTTGAATTCATTCCATGCGTCCTCCGCGGAGGTATAGGTGGCACTTTTGATCTCTTCTCTTTCTTCGATTTCACGCCCTAGGGCTTTCACCTGCTCCTCTGATGCGTCATCATTGAAGAAAACGGTGATGCCTACGGTGGTTTCCGCTGTTTTTGCCATGTTCTCCACATTGGTCAAAAGGGCAAAGAACAGGCAGAAAAGAAATATACAGGCAGCGATGGTAGCTGTGGATGCCGCTGAGAAAAGCTTGTTATGGAAAAGGTTTTTGAACCCGGAACGTATACAGTAGTTCCATGCATTGGCCTTCATCATCTTGTGCCCTCCTTTCCTGCTCTGTGGTGTGGACGATGTGAGCCCTTAAGACCACGGACAGATTTTTTCTTACTTTCTGATGAGGCTTTGTTACCGGAAGCTGCTTCATCCGATTCCGGTTCCTTTAAATTATCTGAGCCGGTGTTATCCTCTTTCGGATTGTCCTTGGGCTCACCATCATATTCATCCTGCTGCTCATCATCAGAGGATCCTTCAAATTCATCATCCAGCCATTCTTCCTCTTCCTTCCAGTCTTCATCCCAGTCATCGGTCCAGTCTGTTTTTTCTTCTGCTTCTGCAGCATCTTCTGCTGTGTCCGGTACGAAGGTCCTGTTTTCCGGTAAAGTAAGCTTTTCAAAAGTCGATGAAAGCCGGATTTCGGAAGTATTATCGTGAGAAGCAGAAGATCTGGCCTCCAGTCCGGGGATCCGGTCGGCAATGATTTCTCCCAGGGACATGGAAACGGTTCGTTTATTCATACGGGAAACCATCTCCCTGTCGTGAGTGATGACTATGACAGTGGTGCCCTGACTGTTTATGCGAAGAAGAAGCTTCATGATCTCTTCTGCATTTTCGTGATCGAGATTACCTGTAGGCTCATCGGCTATAAGGATCTCAGGCCGATTGACCAGGGCCCTCGCGATGGCGGTACGCTGCTGCTCTCCTCCGCTGAGCTGACGGGGATAGTGATTTGCTTTGGCGCTGAGTCCTGTCAGGCTCAGAATCCTGGTTACGTTTTCAAAGATCTCTTCATCGGTTTTTCCGATGATCAGTTGTGCAAATGCTATATTCTCGTAAACGGTTCTGTCCTCCAGTAATCTGAAATCCTGAAAAACAACACCGAGACGTCTTCTGTAGTCAGGTACCTGACTTCTGCGGAGTTTTACGAGATCGGTTTCGTTGACAAGGATGCTTCCGCTGTCCGGATCCAGCTCCTTTGTCAGAAGTCGTACCAGGGTGGATTTGCCGGAACCGCTTTTCCCGACGATGAAACAGAATTCACCATCTCTGATGGTGAGATTTATATTGCGAAGTGCATTGACTCCGGTGCGATATGTCTTTGAGACATTTTTTAGTTCTATCATATATGAGTGCTTTCGTTAGATGTGAGATTTTTTTAAAGCCCTACGGATTGCTTCGTTGCAATGCAACTCTCGCGACTGGGCTTTATACACCAATGATAGAAAAAGCCGGTTAAGGTGTAAACACCAATAACCGACTTTTATTTTTCAATTATCTTAATAATGTGTGGATCAATAATCGATGGACTCCATATACTTCATGTATTTCACTACCATAAGAGCAATCTTGAAGGTGATGGCGTCATCAAACACTCTCAGGTCGAGACCTGTAGATCTCTGAAGCTTATCCAGTCTGTAAACAAGAGTGTTTCT